>NZ_JAQYTS010000006.1 GCF_030913225.1 Spiroplasma sp. AdecLV25b | reverse complement strand
CTATAAGAATTTTAAAATTAATTTTAGATAAGATTAACTTAGCAACTTTTAAGTATGGTATAATAAATTAAACTAAATTTATTTGATATGAGAAATATTGCTCTGTAAAAATAAATTTACACAAGATTCGGGACTTAACCTTAAATTACAGCAATTACGTGATAAAATTCTATTTATGAAATTAATATTAAAAATGAAAAGGACATTATAACAGCATGATAAATAAAAAGATTTTGTATTGCAGCTTCTTATTGATTCCTTTATCTTTAGCCACTCTCTTACTAACATTATTTTTCACTAAAATTTGAATTCCATCATTAGTTGCTATGATTTTTATTAGTGTGCTATTAACAGTTGTCGGTATCTTTAGTTTTTATTTTATTAAAACTAGTTACCAACAATTTGAAAATGAAGATAACATTGGATTTGAAGATAATATTAAACAAAGATATTGAAAACTAGGTTTTATTGGTTTTGTTGCTGATTTTTGTGATACGATTGGTATTGGTTCATTTGCAGTTAGTATTGTGCTATTAAAACTAACCAAACAAGTACGTAATGATAAAAAAATTATGGGAATTATGAACGTTGGTCATACTATTCCTACCTGTTTAGAAGCGATTATTTTATTGCTTTAATACAAGTGGCATGGCCAACTTTGGTTTCACTAATTGCAGCAGCAAGTGCTGGTGCTTATGTAGGAGCGATTTTAGCTAATAAAATTAAACTTAATTGATCACAATTATTTATTGGTGGTTTATTATTTGTTGTTTCAATTATTATGTTATTAGGTCAAAAACAAATTGGCATTATGCCCAAAGCAGGAATTGCTACTGGTCTTAATGTTTGATGAAAATATTTAGTAGGAGTTAGTGTTTTCTTTGTGCTTGGTCTTTTTATGGCCTTAGGAGTAGGGATATATGCCCCGGCAATGGCAACTACATATTTATTAGGTTTAAGTGCCGAATGTGCTTTCCCCATTATGATGGGGTCGGCAGCCTTTTTAATGCCCATTGCTGGAAGCCGTTTTATTAAAGATAAAAATTATGAAATTAAACCAGCGCTCTGTTTTTCTTTAGGTGGCTCGCTTGGTGTGATTGTTGCTTACTGTATTGTTTTTCTAGGAATTCAAAATGGTTTAGGTTTAAGTAAAGAGCAATTTATCAATATTTTATTATGATTAGTAATTGGTATTATTTGATATACATCAGTATCACTAATTAGTACAGCCATTATTAATTTGCGAAAAATTAAGCAGCAACTAATGCTGAAAACTTAAAAAAAACGAATATTATTACTCATTCGTTTTTTTATTTTACCTACTATCTAAGATACAGTCTAAGGTCATACTTTAGTATCAAAACTACTAATACTAAATGTAGTATAACCAAGATTATCTAAAGCCATGGAAAATGCATTACCATTTATAACTAATCTTCAGTTTTGATAAGAATAAATTTTAGAATGTTGTGAAGCACTTATTTCACTACTTATTGTACTATTTAGTCAACTAGTATTTCCACCCGTTGCTCATTGAACTTTATCAGTAGATTGAATAAAATTATTCTTTGTTCCAAAATCTCTTGTTTGTTTAGTAACATATTCATATATTTCTTGAATTATTACATCTCTTGCTATAAAATCATTATAAACATCAGAATTAAGAATAACATTAAAATTTTCTATATTCAAACTAGAAGAACGACTATAATTTTTGTTATATTGAAATAAAGCATTCTTACCAACAAATAATTTTTCTAAAATTGCTAGGCTTTCCTTAGTATTACTTGCTCTAGTTGTAGTGTTACTAGTTATATAGTAAGGAAGTGACAATGTTTTAATTTCCAAACCACTAATTTTTCAATTCCTTGTTTGATATTCTCCAATTACAAAGACATTATTTGTATTAGGAATCGGTACATTGTTTTTAGTTTTTCAAATGTCTAATTGCTTAACAAAATTGTTTTCACGAGCAACAATAATTGGATTTCAGGCGTTATTAAAATCTACAGAATTTTTAACAAAACTCTGTGAACTAGGTAAAGTTAAAGGAAAATAATCATTTGGATCAGTTTGAAGAGTTCCTGTACGAGAACCAGCAATACTCATATAATTATAATCATTAATTGGTTTCTCTATTGTTGACGTATCAATTGTTAGATTAGAAATACTAATTTTTCCTTACAAATCAACATTAATTTTTTGTAAAACATCATTTTTTTGATTAACAAAACTATCATTTCATTGTGGATAATCAAGATTAACAAATTTAATAACCTTAAGTTTTTCTTTAATACCAACAGTAACAGCAGTAACCACTTTATTTAAATCAGAACCATCATTTGCAAAATACATATCATATGTTTGATTAATAGGAGTTGTATTTATCTTTGCATTTTCATCTAAACACGTAAAATCTAACTGCAAGTTAGCAGTAAGATGATATCAATCAGTAACGCCATATTGTTTTTCAACATCAAAATCTTTTAAACCAAAATCACTAGTCTTTCATTCAAATTTTTTGTTAGTTAAGATTGTATCTAAATCATTAGTATTGATTTTTAAAATATCATTGGGATTAATGCCATTAAACAATGGTTTTAATTCTGGATATTCATTTACTAAATCATTACTGATTTTAAGAACTTGTGTTTTTAAAACTTCTAAAAACCCATCAATTGTTTCTTTACTATCGGTTTTCGTAATGTCTTTATCTACTTTTTGACCAATACTGTCTAAATATGTCATAATAGCAGAACCGCTTGTGACATCACCTTCTCTTCGCAAATTTAATCCATCATTAACCAATTTAGCAAACTCAATTTGAATTTTTTCTTTGGCAGTTTGTGCTAGTGTTAAATAATCAGTCTCATTAGTATCTGAAGCAGGGTTGGAAGTACCGCCACAAACTATCACATTTAGTGGTACGGTACTGTCAGGGTTAAAACTATTAATAAAGATAATAGTTTTCTCATAAATTACTACCTCCCTTGTGTATTTTATATAAAGCACCACTTATTAGTGATGTATTCCATATATGATAAAAGAGTTATGCCCTCCCTAAAACATGTCAACTAAAGTATCTAAATTAATAACAAAATTGAGGATGGAAAGTTTTATTTCTACCCTCAATTCATAGCAATTATTATTTAGTTAGGTTAAATTATTCTTCAAAAATATATGTTAACCCCTTAAAACTATTACCTAAATTAACATCATCAGTCTTAACACCTTTGATATTAATTTCAATATAATCATAATCTTTACCAGCAAAGTTTTTATGACCTGTAAGCGCAATGACATCGTTATCATGTAATGTTGCTTCAAAATTAAAGAAAGTTAAACCACCCATATCATCTAAACCAAAACATTGGAAGATTGGATATAAAACATTGCCAAGATATGCTATTTTAGTTTTTTCATCACCTTTAGCAGTTTGAAAAGCATTCCAAAAGTCTGAAGCTTTACCTAATTCACCAGAATCACTAGTTTTAAAAGTATTAGGCTTGTCAGGAATTTGCTGTTTAAACTTGGCACCATAACCAATTAAAATATCGTAAAAACTTTTAGTTTCTGAATTCTTTTTCTTTTTATTTAACGTAAAATGTTTTTTGTTATTTTTTTGAGAATCTGTATATGGGTCTAATGCTTTGTCAACAAAACTTTGTATATCAGTAAAATTAGTGACAAAATTACAAGTTTTTTTAATATTAGGGATATCATAAACTGATAATTCTAGTTTAATTGTCGTAGTAGCATTAATAGTATCATCAAGATTGGTAATCTTATAAAGCAACATACTATAGTCTTCAGTGGCATTATGAAGTAAAGTTTCAATTCTCTTAATAATATCATCTTTAAAATCGCGAACTTTTTGAGTTTCATTTTTATTATAGAAAAAAGTAGTAAACTTAACATCACTATTTGTACCAATTAAATTAGCAGTATCACTTAATCGTTGATTTCAATCAACTGGTGGCGATTTTTGAAATAATTCACAAGCAGTAAGATTAATAGCTGTAATAGTTGTTAGCGTCATAACGCTCATTATTTGTAAAAGTTTTTTCATAATTGGTTCCTCTAAATGAAAGTAAT
The DNA here is from genome assembly GCF_030913225.1 of Spiroplasma sp. AdecLV25b. Classification (GTDB taxonomy): domain Bacteria; phylum Bacillota_I; class Bacilli_A; order Mycoplasmatales; family VBWQ01; genus Spiroplasma_E. The sequence continues at coordinate 28,286 of NZ_JAQYTS010000006.1, read as the reverse complement.
TAAAAGTTATTTGCTAATAATACTCACACTTCTTTTTGTTTTAATAATTTGGGCTTTTATTTGTTCCATTTCATTAGCATCACTTAACTCATAAAATAAATGATAATAAATGTACCGTACTTCACTTGTTCTAATATTTTGTGTTTCAATAAAATTTAAGAATTTATAAATTTCAGTTATTAACATTAAGACTTCTTTTTTTTCACTAGTAACAAGTACTTTGGATTTAATTTTATTTCGAATAACAAGTGGGGCTTCTTTTATAAATAAGTAATCATCTACTACTCTTGTCGAATCTCAATTATAAAATATTTTAAAGTCGTCAACTTTATCACTAACATTATTAATGTTATGTAAAATCTTTTTGACATCATTTTTAACTAGGCTTTGAACAAAAACTGCTAAAATTAATGCTAATGAACTAGCAGGAATAAAATATTTTAAAACTTGGTCAATATTAGTTTGACCATTAGTAAGTTTTAAGATTAGATTTTTAACAATTAAATATAAAACTTCAATGCCTAAAATAAAGAATAATGAACGTTTTTGTGAATCTTTTCATCAAGGATTACCTAAAATTTGATTTTTTTCACCAACAATCTTTTCTAATATTAAATAAATAATAAGATAAAAAAATCAGTAAATTAACACTAATGCCGTAGTAAAAACATTAGTAAAACAGAAAATATAAGTAATATTCTTAGCAACATTTAACACTAATAATATTTTAAAGATAAAGAAATTGTTTTCAAAATTAGAAATCACTTCGTATTTAGTTTCAACATATTTTTTAAATCAACATTTGATTTGAATTAAAATTAACGCGCTAGCAGCAACATAACTACCTAAAATAGCAATATATAAATACGTCTTTAAAGTGGTAATAACATCATCAGTAATTTTAGCATTATTGAAAAAATCCATAAGTAAAATTTTACTAAAAACTTTACTGTCGCTTTCTCATAATATCGCAGTTATCATTAAAGCAATTGTAAAAATTAATCATAAAATAGTTTGTATTAAATATTTATTGTTAAATCATCTTCAACTAGATTTTAATAACTGATATTTTGTCATAGTTATCATCTACCTTATTTTTGATTATACATTTATATTATATGATAATTACTAAAATTATGATAAATTATCACTTCAGGTTTGCGCAATAGTTAAATTACAAACATCTTCACTAATAATAGTTAATAAATTGTTAATAAATTTTTCATAGTTACTACCACTAGGTAAATTCATAATTTTACCTTTTGTATAACGATAGGGGTCTTTACCTAAATTATATTTTCAATTTAAAGTTAATTGTTGATTTTCAATATGGATAATTGGTAAATTTTGTTGGTTTAAACTAGCAGCAAATTGATTAAGTGCATCTATTACTCGTGGCTCTAATAATAATCGTAATTTGATTTGGTCATTACATTTAACTTCAAACAAGTTTTCAAACAAATTTGATTCTAGTTGAACTTGTTTTTTAATATGGAATTTTTTAGAAAATAAATTACGTGGTGTTAAAGTCATGATTAAATTATTGTTTTTAATGTAAGTTGTATAATAAACAAATCTTGTATAGTAACAAGTGTTTTTACTAGTTGTTATTAGTTCACCAACAATATTATAAGTTTTATCATAGTCTGATACTACTTTTTGATTAATAATGCTACCATAATTAAAAGGTTGGTTACTAATCGTGCCAATCATAACATTTTCACAATAGTTAAAATAATAAGGTGCTTCATCCAATGGTAAATTGCCTTGAGGAGCAATTTCTCAAACATCAGTAATTTTTTCTAACGTAACACTGCTATTATTATCTTTAACTACTCATTGATAATACTTTTGAATAGGTAGATTTTGAAGGGTAGTATCACGAATTTTATTTTTTAAAGCAATGGTTTGAATTATTAAAAAGATAGCAGAAAGTAAAATAATAATGCTAATAATAGTCATTGGTTTTTTAATAAATTGACTTTGAAAAGTAATGATGAGAAAAACAATGCCAATAATGGCTATGGTAGTAACAATAATTCATAAACTAAGTCATCAACGCTTAGTTATTAATTTAATTCATCAATGATTGTTACTATTTTCATATTCTTCATGAATACTACTAGTAATAGCGTTTGCTACTTGGGGTGATAAATTATGTTTCATAATTATTCCTTTAATTAAACTTTGTTCTATAGAAACAAAAAAAACTAACTTATAAGAATAAAACCTATAGGAAGCTTAAAGTGCCAATATAAAACTAATCGTATTATACCATAAATGTTAGGTAATTTGTCAATCTCTACGATAAAGATGATTAAATTTAATGAACGTAGTAATTATTAATTATTTGGCAATTACTAATTGCATCTCAAAAATTATTATTTTTAGATTTTATTTTTAAAACCAAAATAAATGTTATAAATAAAATTGTTACATATAATAAAGTTGGACTTATAATTAAACATAAAATTACTCCAATTTGTAATTGAACAAAATTATAATAGAGTTATTCCGTTAAAGAAAAAATGACTTTAAGTTAACATCATAAAAAAATAGAATCAAAATTAAATAATAAATACCAAGTTTGAAAAATAACGATAGGTACTTAAGTTTAAAGTTATGATATCTGAGTTTTATTACTAATATTTTTCGAATTAAGGTATAATTTATTATAATATGTTTGTATAAGTAAATATTATTAGTACAGAAAGAAGGGTACAGATGTCTTCATCAGAAAATGATTTTTGTGTCATTAGTTTAGGAAAATTTGGTATTTCGGTTGTTAGAACGTTAGAAGATTTAGGCAAAGTTACTTTGGCCATAGATAAAAGAGAAGAATGCTGTCAATTAGTTTCCTCTATTGCTTCTGAAACTTTAATTTTAGATTCCACTAATCGAGGAGCCTTAGAAGATGCTGGTATTCATAAAATTCAAAATATTATTATTGCTGTGGGATCTGATTTAGCAGCATCAATTGTTACTGCTGTTCATGTTTTAGCCATTCATCGCGAAAATAATACTTTAAATCGTCTTAATTTAGTAGCCAAAGCTGTTGATAGTACTCACCAATTAATTTTAGAAGCCATTGGTATTACTAATATTATTTTATCAGAAACAGAAGCAGGAAAAAAAGCTGCTTATCGTGCTATTTGAAAGTTAGGTGTTGATTTAACAACGGTTGATGATAAATATTCAATTGCTAGTGTGATTGTTAAAAATATGAGATTTACTAACAAAAAATTGGAAACGTTACGTATTCCTACTAATTATAAAATTAACTTAGTAGCTATTAAACGTGCTGGTAAAGTTATCATCCCTAGTAGAAATGAAATATTAATGTTAAATGATGAGCTATTATTCATTAGTTCTAATGATAATATTAACAATGTTTATAATGATTTTTCAATTAATAATAGTACTAAAGTACCTGAACGATTGGTTACTAAAGTGCAAGAGAAGAAGTTACCATTTTGAAAAAGATGAGGTAAAAAAAGAAAAAAAGATTTAGTAAAAGTAATGGTTCTAATATTAAAAAAATGTCTAGTGCTAAATCTAAAATTAAAAAAGTAATATAAAAAGTGATACAATTTATTTTAAACATTCTTTATAGTTGTTTTTTATTAATTATGAATTGTAAAAGTGTTTTTGATAATCTAATTAGTTATTTTTTTTATTTTCGCACTTGGGATTACAATTTGGGATTATTTCATATTAATACTTTTGCCTAAAGAACCATAGTCGATAAAGAAACTAAGAATTTTCTTTTTTAGTGCATGAATACAATTAGCTAACATTGTTTGATAAGTATTTTCATCAATAATACGATAAGGATTATTGACTATTTCTTGACGTAATTTTTCTGCAAAAATTAGTTGTAGTTCGCTATTAATATTTACTTGACAAATTCCTAATTTAATAGCTTTTAACACTTGATTTTTTGGAATACCAGAACCACCATGTAGTACTAATGGCTTGTTGCAATTCTGAGCAATTTGTTGTAATAAATCAAAATTTAAACTTTTTCAATCTTTAGGATAAAAACCATGAAAATTATTAATACCAATTGCTAACGATGAAATATTCAGTTGATTAATCTTAATTGAATTATCAAGATTGGCTAGAATGGTAGTGCTACTAATATCATCTTCAGTGCCAGCAATAGCTCCTACTTCTGCTTCAAGAGCAATATTTTTATTATTTATAAATGATATTAATTGTTGTAATGCTTTGATGTTTTCTGTAATATCCAAGTGTGTTCCATCAAGCATTATCGAAGAAAAACCAGCATTTATTGCCTTTTTACAAGATTCAATACTTGTTCCATGGTCTAAATGTAAAGCAACTTGGATTGTTATATTTAAATCTTCCATTAATGATTTAACGATACTACTAACTACATTATAACCACCCATATAGTTTATATCCATTTCTTTTGCTCCTAGGATGACAGGAGAATTAGTTGCTTGTGCAACTTCTAGAATTGTTTTAATTCATTCTAAATTATGGATAATAAATTGCATAACAGCATAATGTTCTTTTTGTGCTTTAATTAATAAAATATTTAAAGGAACTAATTCAGTCATTATCTATTTCTCCTAATTATCACTTTAATCATACCATAATATTCATGTTTTTTTGGAGCATAAGATTAGGTAGTAAGCAATAGGTATTTTATATTTATTCTTTTCCCAATAATATATAGGTTGATGATAAATTAAATAAAACTTTTTGTCCCTTTATTTACCTGAGTTATAATAAAAATTGTATTACATAAATGTGATCTTGTCAAGTAAAGTTGGATTAATGATAGAGTAAATATCGCCTGGTATTTTTCTCCTTGTCAATCTTTCTAAATACTTTTCCCTAGATTAATTTTCCTAAAAGTTTTAGTTCTTTCCTTCATCTCTTAATACTGCTTCTATCAACACATTGCTTTTATGGTTTATAGTTATCAAGTAATTTTTTTAAGATTTCTTGTGCAATTTGCGGATTTGCACTACCTTTAGTAATTTTCATTAATTGTCCCATAAAAAATTTCATAACTCGTTCTGGTTTATCTTCATACAAAATCGTAGTACTTTCATATTCTGTTAGTAGTGGCAATAAAATGTCAGTTAAAACTTGTCCATCACTAATTAGACTCATACCTAATGTTTTAATTAAGACATTAGGAGATTTTTCATTATTAGTCATAATAATAGTTAACAACTCTTTACTTTGTTTATCATTAATTTTTTGATCATTAATCAACACAACTAATTCTGCTAAATTGCCAGGAGTTAATTTAGTATTTTCAATATTAATGTTATTACTATTAAAATAGGCTTGCACTAAGCCTAATAAGCATTTAACAGTTGGGATTGGTAAATTATTTATTTTAACAGTTTCTTCAAATATATTTAAGATTTCTATTTTATCAAGTAGGATATTAATATCAGCTTTATTTAACTTATATTGTTTTTCTAAACGTTCTTCTAAAGCTTTTGGTAGTTCAGGTAAATTCTTAATAATTGTTTTCACTCATTTTTCGTCTAATTGAATGGGAAAAATATTAGGTTCAGGAAAGTATTTATAATCAATATTATTTTCTTTACTACGCATTAAAATCGTTTTACCATTTTTTTCATCAAATCTTCTCGTTTCTAGCAATACTTTTTGTTTGTTATCTAAAATTTGACTTTGACGAATAATTTCATCGTTAATTGCTAAAGTAATATTATTAGTTGAATTTAAATTTTTAATTTCTACTTTCGTCCCCAGAACTTCACTACCTGCTGCTTTTAAGGAAATATTTATATCGCAACGTAGTGAACCTTCATTCATTTTCGCATCACTAACTTTAAGATGAATTAGTAATTGACGTAAAGCATTAATGTAAGCTACGACTTGATTGCTAGTAGTAAAAACCGGTTTCGTAACAATTTCCAATAAGGGAATGCCAGCACGATTATAATCTAACAAAGTTTCGCCATGGTGATGAATTTGTTTAGCAGTATCTTCTTCAATGTGCAAACGTTCAAATTCAACCGTAAATGGTTGCTCATCAACTAAAATTTTTAAATAACCATTGCGACCAATGGGATGATAAAATTGTGTAATTTGATAACCTTTAGGTAAATCAGGATAAAAATAACTTTTACGATCAAAACGAACAAGTGTATCAATATTCATGTTTAAGCCACTACAAGTTTGAATAGCACTAACAATGACTGCTTGATTAATAGCAGGTAACGTGCCAGGAAATCCACAATCAATCGCACTAGTTTGACTATTTGGTTTTTCACCAAAAGTATTAGGTGCACTAGAAAAACATTTAGTTTTAGTTTTTAATTCACAATGGATTTCAATACCCATCACAACATCATAATTATTCATTTTCATCACCTAACATTTTATTATTAAAATTAATATAGTTACTTAAAAATTGCGCAATATCAAGTACTGTTTGGTCATTAAAGGGAGTTGCATTAATATTAATACCAATTGGTAAATTATTAACAGTGGTTAGTGGAATGGTAATACTTGGACCACCATTTAGATTAGATAACAATAATAAGTCCTCTAAGTAGTCGTGTTTGCTACTAATAACTTTTTTTTGTTCTAGGACGTCTTTAATTGTTGGTGCACTAGTAACTGTCGGCATAACGATAAAGGCATCATATTTTTTAAAGATTTGGGTTAATGCTTCAACGACCAATCTTCTTACTTTTTTGGCTTTGTTAAACAATTCTTCTTGATAATTTGCCGACAATGCATAAGCACCAATAATATAACGTCTTTTAACCATATCACCAAAACCAGCAGTACGTGAATTTGTCATTACTTGTGAATAATCGTTTCCTGCTATTCGTTCTCCAAAGTTAATTCCTGTTAAATTAGCATGACAACTTGTTGCTTCAGCAAAGGAAATAATCATGTAAACTGGCAATAGTGCTTGTAGTAATTGTTCATCAAAATTAATTTTATGAATTTTAGCACCATCGGTAACTAAACTGTTAACTGCATCATCAAATGCTTGTTTTATGTCAGGCGTTCATTGATAACTATCATAATTTAAAATCGCAATATTTTTATCTTGCATGTTTGTATTTAAGTTTTTAACGTAATCTTTTTGCGTACTATGAACACTAGTAAAGTCTTCACTATCATGGTGGACAAGATTATCTAAAACAATGGCTACATCTTCAACATGATTGGTAAAGACACCAACGGTATCTAAACTAGGAGCATAGGGAAAAACACCATTGCGAGAAATTAACCCATAAGTTGGTTTAAAACCAATAATACCACAATAAGCAGCAGGTTTGCGTATCGAATCACCAGTATCAGTTCCTAATGCAAAGGGAACGATACCAGCAGCAACAAGCGCTGCTGAACCACTAGAACTACCACCCGTAATGTGTTTCGGATTTCAAGGGTTAAGAACGTGTCCTGTCGCTGCATATAGGCCATCACCACCCATTCCTAATTCATCTAACGCAGTTTTGGCAATATTAATGGCACTGGCTTTAGTTAAATATTTATTAACAGTACTATCATAATTGGGGGTGAAATTAGCAAGGATTTTTGAAGAACCAGTGGTTAAACTATCAATGGTAGCAATATTATCTTTCATAACAAATGGGATTCCCATTAGTAAATTGCTATTATCCATGGGTGTTTGGCTTATTAATTTAGCATGTTTAATGGCTTTTGGTGCTAAAGAAGTAACAACACCATTTAAATGCTTTCATTCTTCTAAACGTTTATAAACTGACGTTACAAGTTGTATTGGTGTTATAATTTCACTCATTAACATTTCATGTAGTTGGCGGATTGACAATTGGTGGTAATTAATTTTCATAGTTAATCACCTGATTAATAGCAATATAATCATTACTTACTTGGGGAGCAATTGCTAATACTGCTTTACTAGCAAGTGGAATTCCAACAATATCAGGACGTAAATATGAATTAACAATTGATAGTGGATAGTCTAAAGGTTCAATATTACCCGTATCTATTTCTGTGACTATTTTCATTTGTTCTTTAATGGCTTTAAATTCTAATAATAAATTGGCACATTGTTCATCACTAATTTCAAACATTAGTTCTTGGGCAAGGTTATGGATCATCTCAGTGGTTAGGTCTGTTGCTTTAACCATTTTTTGACACCTCTTTCAATATGATTTGTAATTGTTCTTCATTAATAATTTTAACATTAAGTTTCTGTGCTTGTGTTAATTTATTACCAGGATTTTCACCAACAATTAAATAACTAGTGTTATTACTAATAGTATTAGTAATTTTAGCACCATAATTATCTAGTAAAGTAACAAATTCATTGCGACTTTTTGATAAGGTACCAGTTAAAACAAAAGTTTTACCAGCAAGCAGTTGCGAATGTTGTTTTCCTAAGTAGTAAAAGTTGAGATTTAAAGCTTGTAAATTATTAATTAATTGAATGTTGATCGGATTTGCAAAATAATCAATTAAACTAGTAGCAATGATTGTCCCAATGTCATTGGTACTTGCTAAGTCAGCATAAGATGCTTGCATAATATTTTCTAAAGTTAAATATTTTTTTGCTAAAACAACTGCAGTTTTTTGACCAACATGACGAATCCCTAAACTAAATAACAAGCGTTCTAAGGAATTTTGTTTGGAATTAAGAATATTAGTTGCTAGATTAGTAAATGATTTTTCACCGAAACGTGCTAATGATAAAATTTCTTGTCTTAAATTAACTAATTTATAAATATCACTAATAGTTTTAATTCATTTTAGTTCTAAAAAACGTTGTAAAATTTTTTCATTCAAACCCATAATATCCATAGCATCACGACTACAAAAATGGATTAATGATTTTAAAATCCGTTCTTTACAGTCACTATTAATGCAAAATTGGTCAACTTCGGGTGGTACTTGTTCTAAAACACTATGGCAATCAGGACAATTAGTAGCTTTGGTAAAAGCAATACTTTTCGTTGTTCGTTGTTCAATAAGAGCAGCAATGACTTCGGGAATGATATCACCAGCTTTTTTAACGGTTACTAAGTCATTAATGCGTAAGTCACGAGTGGTAATGTAATCGCTATTATGTAAAGTAGCAAAGGTAACAATTGTTCCAGCAATCAGAACTGGTTCTAGTTTAGCATTGTAAGTAATTTTACCAGTTCTACCGACAGTTGGAAAAATATCTAATAATTTCGTGACACTAGTTACAGCAGGAAATTTGTAAGCAATTGCTCACTTAGGTGCTTTATTAGTACGTCCTAATAAATCATAACTACTCAAATCATTAAGTTTAATGACAATTCCGTCAATTTCATAGGGCAAATTAATTCTTAATTGTTCAAATTTTTGGACATATGTTCACACTTCATCAATATTGCTACATAGTTGATACTGGTCATTGACGTTAAAACCATATGTTTGTAAAGTTTGTAATGCTTGGTGGTGAGTTTTAATATTATCATTAGCAGCATTAACATAGTAATAAAGAAAGGCATTCAGATTACGAGAATTAACAATAGTAGTATCTAACTGACGAATAGTGCCAGCAGCAGCATTGCGTGGATTAGCAAATACTGGTTGGTTTTGTTGTTGTTGACTAGTATTAATTCGTTTAAATTCTTCTTTACTTAAATAAACTTCGCCGCGAACTTCTAAATTAATGTTAGTAGGAAGAGTATGGGGAATATTATGGATTGTTAGGATGTTATTAGTAATGTCTTCACCAGATGTGCCGTCACCACGAGTCGCACCGGTTTTAAGTTTACCATTAATATATGTAACAGCAATGGAAAGGCCATCAATTTTTAATTCACAAACGTATTGGATTTTGTTTTGTGATAAAGTTTTTTTAATTTTTTGGTCAAATTTTATTAAGTCTTGGTAATTAAAAGCATTGGCTAAACTAAGCATCGGTGTTTGATGAATAATTTTAGGTAATGTTGAATTAGTTTTACCACCAACGGTTTGGGTTGGTGAGTCAGTAGTTAAAAATTGGGGGTATTGGGTTTCTAGGTTTACTAATCGTTTATAAGTACTATCATAAATGTCATCAGTGACAGTAGGGGTATCTAAAACATGGTATTCATAGTTTCATTGTTTGATTAGTGTTTTTAGTGTTAGGATTTCTTGTTTGATATCTTTGGTATTATTAGTCATATTTTAGTCACTCCTGGTCTCTTTTGTCTAGTTTAATTATAAAGTAAATAGTTAGAAATGACTATTTGTTAGTATTAAATAATTTAGTAATTAATTTAAACAATATGTTGTTATTATTAAAATATAATTTAATAAAAGTTCATTCCTAATATATATATTTTTCTGTATTGGGTTTTTATTTTTGTTAAATTAATATTTTAAATAAAGAGAGATGGTAAAAAATATGCCTTTGGATAGTAATACAAATTTATATGAAAATGAAACGATTAAAAAAATAGAAGAATTATCACAAACAGAAATTAACAATATTAAAGATGTTAAATTAGTATTTAAATACTAGTGGTAATGGTTCATTGTTTATTGCAGAGTGGAAGAACATCTTTTAGTCTTTGCTCTTAAATATAATGCAAAGCAATTTGTAAACAATAACCGTTTCGATAATGATATCATAGATTTTTTTAATTGATAAACTTGATAGCGATTCATTAAGCATTACTGATTCTCAAAAAAGAAATCTTTTACATATAGCAACAATTTTAGGTAATTTGGAAGCTGTGAAAAAACTAACCATAAAATTTAAAGATTCTTTATTAATAAATGCTCTAGATTGTCAAGGAACTCCTTTACAACTTGCAATTAATGGTGCTAGTTTAGATACAAATGGAGTACCTGAAGCAACAAAATTTTGAATAGGTAAATTTTTTGATTTTAATTACTTATTAAATAATGTTCTCAATTACAATACTAATATTATAGATACTAAAACAAATATAACTAAAGTTTTAGTTAAAAACTATGAAGAAATTGCAAAACATTTACTTTCTATTTTAACACGTGAACAAATTAATTCTAAAGACAACGAAGGAGATAGTCCAATACACGAATGTGTAGTTAGATCTAATGTTAAAATATTAAAATTAGTTTTAGACACTAAAAAAGGTAATATAAATGCTCAAAATAATGTTGAAAACACTCCTTTACATTGTGCAGTAAAGATTTCTAGTATACCAATAATAGAATTACTTTTAAAAGAAAAAGGCATTCTCTTAGAATTAAAAAATAGTGAAGGAAAAATGCCACACGAATTAATTTTCTTATCTGATAGAACAGATAAACAAGAAATAGCAGAATTGTTTAAAGAGGCCTTTTTGTCTAGAGCAATTGAATGTCCTAAAATTTTACTTAATACTACTGAAGATAATTGTATTCAAATTGGATTTGGATTTAATGAAAAAGGTAATTATAATTATCCAACTCAATCTGTTAGTCCTAATTCTTCTTATACGCATAGTCTTGTTGAACCTTATAGTACTTCTAATTTTCAGTCACATAACCAAAATGCATTCTTAGGTGAGGATACTGTTGACACTATTGTTAAAGCAGAAACTAAAAAAACTTTATATTTTACATGTTTAGTATATTACTTTAATCTGCTTTTATCGTTATTAATTAACTTTCAAATTATTGCTTTATATCAGGCAAATGTGATGATGGTAAGTGCGTAGCTATTGTAACTGCAACAATAATAACGATTATCAAAAAAATAACAAAGAATATTCCCGTTATAATAAGATTTCATTTATAGCCTTTACCAGCACTCTTAGTTATTGTTTCAACTGCTTTATCAGAAAGAAATTTTCCATTATCTTGTTTAGATTTTTCTAATTCTTCAATTTTATTATGTAACTCTTGTATTTCTTTTTCAATATCTTTTTCCATAATTTTTTTCCTTTTCATATTTTACTAAGACCATATTAGTTTAACATATTTTTTTTAAATCATCAAAATAGGAAGTAAAGCCATCATAATAAAATTTAACATCTTTTCCAATAAAAAGGCTTTTATATCTCATCTCAGGAAGGAGGGCAATAATTGACTTATTATTGTTATATTGTTTTGGATCATCTTTTTTTCATAATATAACATCAATTTTAACATTAGTTCTTGCTCCTTTTTTTAACAAATATCTAAAATCAAAGTCAGCCATTGGTAATGAATAACCGATAAAAATTATCTTATCTGCTACTATTAATTCATCATAAGCAGACTTTCAAATATTGACAAATAGTTGTGAATTAAATCTTTTCATCATCGTTGGTGTTATTATTTCAAGATGTAACTGTATTTCTTTCAATCCAGCACTCATCTTGCATGAACTACATTTTTCAACCACAGAATTGTTATAAATAAAATTTTCATTTTTTTCAAAATCTAAATTCATTACTAAATTACATGATATGCAAGAAAATCAATTTGTTGACCCGTGAATTTTAATAAAAGATAAATTTTCTCTAATTTTCTTCCTATCATGCAAGTAATAAGGTCTATTAAAACCATAATCTAAGTTAATACCATACATATGAAGATATTTTTCTAATAAAATATCTCAGTTTGTAATAATAATTGAAATATTATTTTTATTATTGATTATAAATTTAATGAAACTTTCATATTTTTCTATATAATCTTTAAAATTTTCAGTAGCAAAATCAAAATAATAAATAAACAATAAAGAATTTTTAATATTAACTAATTCAAAAAAAATAATATGAACCTATTTTACTGTTATTATTAATTGCAAGTCATTTTATTTTTGTTTTAAAATCTTCATTATCTTTAATCATAAAATATGGTGCTATTATATAACGCGGAGATATGTCAATATTCATAAACTCCAAATATTCATTATATTCTTTTTTTGCTAAATGTTTTGCAATAAAATTATTTTGGAAATTATATACACATTCAACTAATTCATTTAAATTATTTTGTATTTTATCAGCATTGATAGTTCTCGCAATTAAAATCTTACTTAAGTTTTTAGGCATTTCAAGTAAAAACTTATTAATTGACGCTTTAATTTTACCTGTTTTTTTGAAATAATTTGGGCAGAATCATATTGAAAAATGTGTGTTTGTGGATCAATAATATATTCTTTTTTATGAATTGAAAGTAAGTTAGCAATTGCACTAGAACTATGCACAACAATGTTTGCGTTGATGATAGTGATATCAAAAAAATCTTTAAATTCCAAAAATACTTTTTTATCATTGCCTGTATTATATCTTAATATTTTTAAAACATTTTCATTCATTTATTTCATTCCTTTTAAAAAGTTAATCCAATATCATATTGACTTATTCAATAGTTTTTTTAATTTGATAATTTAAATTCTATTATTATCCTAAATAGTTATGAATTATCTTTCCCATACCCTAAAACCTCATCTTTAATTAATGATTTATTTATATAATTTGGATATTTATTATAAACATAATATAATATTTGTTTAATTGTTAAAGTAGTAATTTTTTGTTTAAACCTTGTTAATAAATCTATAACATTACTTTCTAAAGGTAATATTTTTTGCTCAACATAATTTATTCCATTTTGCGCAATCCGATATTCATACATTATATATAATGGATCTACTTCAAATTCTTTATCATCATCACAAGAAGCAGCTAATTCAAAATTATCAAATGCTCCCATTTCTTCAACTCGAGAATTAGAAGCAACTTCAATAAACTTTAAACTTCTAAATAATTCTACTTGTTCATATACATCACGTGAAAAAGGGCCAAAATTATACACAATAAATTCAGGTAGTAAATTTAATTTTACATTATCTTTAATATTATGAACTACTTCTTTATTAAATAAAAACATCATTTTTACTAGGCGTGTTAAACTTTTAATTGGTTTTTTATTGTCTAAGTATAATAGTAATAATAAATAATCTGCACCTTTTAGTTTTTTTTGTTTCATAAACATGCTCCTAATTTAAAATTTAGTAATACTTCCACTAGCACCTTAATTATACATTAAAACAAGAAATTTCTTTAATTTTGAGAAAATTTATAGAGTAGATAAAATTTTTGTATAATTATTTATTTTAACTTAAAACACAAAAAATCATAATAAATTCAATTTATGTGGGATAAAAACTTCTATTTTTAAAAATATTTTTAAAAAAAATAAAAAAAACCTTTTTACTTATTGCAAATTATACTTTTCTCCCATATAATAATTAAGGTTTACTAAAAGCCCGGTTAGCTCAGCGGTAGAGCATTCGACTGTTAATCGAAGGGTCATAGGTTCGAATCCTATACTGGGCGCCATTATTCTGTAAACTATTATTACTGGCTCGTTGGTGAATTGGTAAACACATAGGATTTTCATTCCTACATTACGGGTTCGATCCCCGTACGAGTCACCATTGTTAATATCTAGGTAGCAAGTAATCAATAAACTACTTGTTTTTTATTCCTTAAACGTCTCGTTAGCTCAATTGGCAGAGCATCAGACTCTTAATCTGAGGGTTGTAGGTTCGAGGCCTATACGGGACACCATATACATTATACTATACACATGCGGAATTGGCGGAATTGGCAGACGCACCAGATTTAGGCTCTGGCTCCGAGAGGTGTGAGGGTTCGAGTCCCTTGTTCCGCACCATAAATTAAATGATTTCTGTGTCATTACAACCTAATTATCTAAGGGTTGTTTTTTTATATCCAAAATAAATCATGCTTTTAATTATCTAACTTTTAAAGCTTGATACTAATAGGTTTTAATAATATAGTAGTATTTTTAGGCTTTTACCTTTATAATATAAACAAAATAAAACCAGAAAGCAGGAATTCAATTATGGTAAAAATAATTTTCACTGATGTAGATGGTACCCTATTTGATAGTACCAGTGCTTTAAGCGAAGTTAATCTTAATGCGTGTTTAAAGGCTCAGAAAAACAATATTAAAGTTGTTATTAATACTGGCAGATATGGCGAGAATGCCATTAGAGTTGGGGAAATGATTAATGCTGAAAAATATAATGGTTATATTATTGGTAATGATGGTGCTGAAATTTGATCATTTGAAAAACAAGAATGAATTTATTTACAACAATTAACGCAAACAGATACTACTAAATTATACAAATTTTTAACTAACTATAATGATAAAATGATTTTACATTTTAATAGTATTGATACGTTATATGTTAACCACGCAGCTAATAGTTGAGGAAAATGAGTAGAAAATTTACAAATTAAAATTGTCCAATTAAAAGATTTTAAAGATATTACCATGCCCATTTCAAAAATCATGGTAATTTTAGAAAAATATTTATCATCAGAAAATTTTGCTAAGTTTATTAGTGCTTTTAAAAGTGAATTTCCTCATTTAACTATTGTTCAATATCACACTAATGTTTTTTCAATTGGTGTCAAAGACATTAGTAAAGGGTCTGCTGTCCAATGATTATGTAACTTGTTAGAAATTGATACCAAGGATGCACTAACGATTGGTGATGGATTTAATGATTTACCAATGTTTGAAATA
The DNA here is from genome assembly GCF_030913225.1 of Spiroplasma sp. AdecLV25b. Taxonomy (GTDB): domain Bacteria; phylum Bacillota_I; class Bacilli_A; order Mycoplasmatales; family VBWQ01; genus Spiroplasma_E. Next base: position 12,788 of record NZ_JAQYTS010000006.1, on the reverse strand, counting down.
TCTGGGCATCCGATAGTCATGGAAAATGCTAATATTGCTTTAAAACCATTTGGCAAAATTATTGCTCCTAGTAATGATGACCATGGGGTTGGTCATATTATTAATAATTATGTTTTAAAAGGAATCAAAAAAAGTTAGACTAATCTAACTTTTTTTAATATTTATAAATGGATGTTAGTTATTTTTTATATGCAAGATAAAATGGATCAAAGGTAACTGTTTCTTGTTGATAAGTATATCCAGTTTGTAGTGAGGTAAATGGTTCTTTAACATCAATAGTAAATGCAATTGATTTTGCTTCACCAGTTGTTTGTAAACCTTGTACTGTTGCTAAATTAGCATCATCAATTTTAACATCAAAATAGTCTTGATTATTAGCATAATCTAATGGTTCACCTAATACAGCATTTCAAATAACTTCTTTAAAAATGTCTTGAGTTTTAACAGTGGTTGGATCAACAAAGATATGAGCTGCATGGTCTTCAGTACTGTTTCACTTTTTAATAGCACTTAAATCTTTATTTTCAACTTGATGAAATAAAAGTAAATTAGTAAATGTTACTGCTGTAGAGTTAACATTGTTTGGTGTAATAGTAACAGTTACCTTATCTTTAAAAGCATCCTCTATTTTAACATCTTTTTCAAGTTTATCATTAGTAATATATTTTGTTTTGCCATCAACACTAGTTGTTGAAATTTGAAAATCATTAATTGTAACATGAGCAAATGACTTATCATGTTGTAGTAATCTTCAAACAATTGCATGTTTAGCATTAACAATGCTTGCTGGTGGTGTTATAGTTTTTTGATAGTAGTGTAGACTTCCATCTTCTAAAACTGCTTTTTCTTTATCAAAAGCAAATGCTTTATCATTTTGATTTGCATTACATGCTACAACTGATGTTGCTGCGGTAGCGCCAAACGTTAGCATACCTAATAAGGCTAATATTTTTTTTATTTCTTTCTCCCTTTTTTCTTTATCTAATAAAAATCTAATAAAATTTATCATATGCTAATTAGAATTTCATGCTTATAATTATACGTTAAAGTAATGAAATGTAAATAGGATAGTGGTAAATTTTAAATCTAAAAGTATGAATTGTCATTGCCTTATGATAATGTCTTACTAGTTATCTTTTAAACTCTAGGAAAGTTTTCATACTACTATCACTATGTTCAACATCATTGTCTAAAATATTAATTTTATCAACATAGAAAGTATCATAACTTTTTACTCAGGAGCAACTAGTAAATCAATATACAGAGAATAGTTACCTAGTTTTGAACTAAGTTAATATTTATATTTTCGTCATTTAAAAATTAAGGAATTACCAACAACAGTAATATCAGAAAAAGCCATGGCAGCAGCAGCTAACGGTGGAATAACAAACCCTAATGTCGCTAAAGGAATGATAACCAAATTATAGCTAAATGCTCAAATGAAATTCATTCAAATATTATTTTTAGTTTTTTTAGTTAAAACAATAGCTTTATAAACAACACTAATGTCATTATTGGTAATAGTAATATCGCCAATTCTTTTAGCAATGTCACTACCAGTACCCATGGCAATGGCTAAATCTGCCTGTTGTAAGGCTACAACGTCATTAATTCCATCACCAACAAAAGCTACTTTTTGACCTTGGGCTTGCAAATCAGCTACTAATTGGGCTTTACCAACTGGCTTGATATTAGCATAATAGTTTTCGACATTAATTCTTTTGGCAATATTTACCGTTTGTTGTTCATTGTCACCACTGATTATTACTATCTTGATTCCTTGTTTACGAATTTTAGCAATCGTGGTAATGGCATTTGCTTGTAATTGGTCACTTAAAACAAAAATATTAGTAATAACTTTATTGATTGCTAATGCCAAAACAATTTGTTGTTGGTCATTAACATCTAATTTTTGGCTTATTAAAAAAGGACTTAGTGGCATTTTAGCATTTTGTAAATTAGCAAGCGAAGAAATTTGTAAATTTTCATTATCACATTTTCCCTTTAACCCATAACCAATTTCTTCTTTAATATGATCAATAATTGGTAAATCAGTAATCTTATTATTTTTGGCATATAAATTAAAAGCTAGTGCTAAGGGATGACTTGAATATTTCTCTAAAGCAATTGCTTTATTAATATGTTTAGTTTGACCATAAATGTCAGTAATCATTAAATTACCAGTAGTTAAGGTTCCAGTTTTATCAAAACAAATCGTATCAATTTTAGTTATTTTTTCAAAGGCACTCGCCTTATTATAAATAATTCCCATTTTGGCAGCTTTATTAATTCCAACGGCAACTGCTAAGGGGGTGGCAATCCCTAATGCACATGGACAGGCAATAATTAAAGTAGAAATAGCAACGGTTAGTGACTGTTGTAAACTTTCATTAATTGCTCAAAACCGAATAATAAAGACTAATAAGGCAATGATAATAACGGTTGGTGTAAATCAACCAGCAATTTTATCAGCAATTTTTTGTAATTGTGGTTTTTGGGATTGAACATCTTCAACCGCTTTAATAATAGTAGCAAGCACGGTATCTTTACCAATCTTGGTAGCTTTAATTTGAATACTTTCACCAATATTGACAGTACCACCAATCACATTTTGATTTTGGGTTTTGGTAATATTTTTACTTTCACCAGAAAGCATTGATTCATTAATTAAAGCACTTTTACTAATTAAAATACCATCAGTTGGAATATTTTCACCTTTACGTACTATCAAAATATCATTTAATTGAACATCTTCTAAATTAATAAATTCTTCTTTTTTCGTAACTAAATCACATTTTAAAATTGATTTGGGTTTTAATGACATTAAACTTTCTAAACCATTAGTTGCTTTCTTTTGGACAATAGCACTAATTAAATCACCAAGTAACACAATCATTACTATCGAAGCACTAACTTCAAAAAATAAATGCACAGTGTCATTAATTGCCATTAAATAAATACTAAAAATAAAAGCAGTAGTAGTACCTAATGCTACTAACGTATGCATACCTGGAAACTTTTGTTTCACTAATTCACGATAAATTCCAAAGTAAAATTTGCGACCAAAATAAAATTGAATGGGAATAGTTAATCCTAATTGGACATAGGGATTTCTAAACATATCGAAAAATGGCGTACTAGGAATGGCAATTAGTAGCAATGGGATAAGTAATATTCATCCAATCACAACTTCAATTAAATCACGTAATTTAATATTGTGAAAATGACCTTGCGTGTGCAATTCTTCCATATGTGTTTGATGTTGTTCACTGTTATGCTCATGACTTGTATCTAAGCTTTGATTATCAGTATCAAAATTAAAAACTTCATAACCTAAACTATGCATTGCTTTTTGAATTTTAGTTTCATTTCAGACTTTAGGGTTATAAGTAAATAATGCTTTTTTGATAGCAAAATTAACATTAACAGTAATATCTTGCAACTTATTAAAATAATTTTCAATCACACTAGCACAAGATGTACAGGCAATATCAGGTAATGCTACTTTACTAGTAACAACACTGTTAGGATTATTAACCATTCTTATTCTCCTTTTTATGAAATATTTTGTGATAGGACATTAACTACTTCTTCAATTCCTTTTTTAGTAATACTAGAAAATAAAATAATAGGAGTAGTAGGAAGTAGATTTAATGTTGTTAATAATAGTTTTTTATTTTTAACTAATTGACTATTTTTAACTTTATCTAGTTTAGTTCCAATTAAATAAATTTTTAAATGATGGTGTTGTAAATATTCTATCATATCGATATCATCTTTGCTGGGAGCATGACGAAAATCTAATAATAAAAACACTGCTCTTAATGATTTTCGTGATTGGAAGTATTCTTCCATCATCGTAGCGAAATGAATTTTTTTGTCATTTGATACTTTAGCAAATCCATATCCTGGAACGTCAACAAACCGACATTCATTATTATTAATTGTAAAAAAGTTTAACATTTGAGTTTTACCAGGCGTTTGTGAAACTCTAGCTAACTTACCATTATTACATATTGTATTTAAGAATGTTGATTTCCCAACATTGCTTCTTCCCACAAAACAAAACTCAGGAGTTTCATCTTGTGGTCATTGTTCTTGTTTGACAGCACTTGTTAAAAATACTGCTTGTTTAATTCGTTCCATTTCGTAGCACCTCATATATTATTATATATGGATTTGGAAAGGAAAGGTTTAATATCTCAACAAAATTAAAAAAATAACTACTAAATGTTGCATTTTATTTTTATAATTGCTACACTTAGCATGAACTTAATATAAGTTTCTAATCCATTGCTTTATTTCAAAGTAAATGGTTTTTTGTTGTTAATAAAGAAAGGAAAAAAACAAATATGCCTAGTCAACAAGGAAATAATGATTTAAATAGCATCAAACAACAATTAAATTGCAGTTTAACCGAAGAACAAATTAAATTACTTTCTAGAGAAGAACTACTTAATAATTTAAAATTAGGATATTTTTCTCCAAAACAACTTCAAACAATAAAACTATCTCAAATCAAAGATCTAACTGAACCTAATGCTAATAATAAAGTAGGTGTGTTTCCACCTAAATTTTTACTTTTACTTTCTTCAGATCAAATTAAAGCAATAGAACCAAAGTCATTTGCTATAACATTGTCTAGTAAGGCTGATATTGAATGATTAAAGAATAATTTTAAAGAAATTTTTCCAAAGTTAACTGAAGAACAAAAACAAATTTGAAAAATTTGCATGTTAACCAAAGAAGAAATTAAAGTACTTTCTAGAGAAAAACTTAATGATTATTTACAATATTTTTCTCCAACACAAGTTTCATACTTAGAACCATCTCAAATTGAAGATGTAACTATTAGAATTTGGTTTAGACCTGTTATATTACGTTTACTTTCTCCAGAACAAATTCAAGCAATAGAACCAGAATCAATTCGAAAATCTTTGTTTAAAAATAATAAGTTGAATGAAGAAAGTTTAACTAAAAAAGTATTATCATCACTGTCTAATATTCAATTAGGATTTTTGTATGATGAAGGTTTTTTTAACACTATTACTACAGAACAAATTTCATGATTAGAACCCAAACAAATTACATACTTAACTACTGTTAAAAAAATGGAAATTAAAATTGAAGCATTAAGTCCAGCTCAAAATCAACGCTTACAAAATTGACTAATTGAAGCATTAACTCCTAAGATATATCCTAGTCTTGAAGAGATGAAAAATAATCAGTATTCACAACCAACTATTAAATCAACAAAATTGGTCACTTCTGAACTTCATTCTCATAAAAACCATAGTGAAGTAGTACCAATAAATAAAGATCATACAGAAATTTGAACTCAAACTCCTGAGTTAAATTCTAAACCTGAAGAAGTGAAAAATAATACACACTTAACGCTTCCTACTGAGATAGTAGTTGAAGATAATAAAAACAATAGTCAAACAACATTATTAGTAGATATTACTAACAGTGAAGCAGTACCAATAAATAAAGATCAGACAGAAATTTGAACTAAAATCACTAAAAATACTATTAATAATAGTGAAGCAGTAAACATAAGCAGCAAATCAAAACAAAAAGAAAATAAAATTAAAATATCTTCAGAAGACCAATTGGAAAAATTAAAAGTTTGTACCGATGAGTTACCAAAGCCATCAAGTTCTAAAGGCACTAAAAAACAAAAACAATTAGTAGCAGCCTAGCAATTAACTTTATAATTCTTAAATACTAAAAAGAGAGTGAACTGTACAGTTCACTCTCTTTAAGTTTCATCCTAACCCTCTTCAGATACTGAAGGCAAAGAATTAACTGAAGTAATAGTTGAAGGATTAATTTTAGTTTTATGTTTATTAAAAATAAAATCAAAAACATCAAGATAAAATTCAACAGCAACAATATTAAGTTTTCGTTTTACTTCTTCAGGAATATCTTCTAAGTCCTTTACATTGGCTTTCGGAATTAAAATCGTTTTTAACCCACTACGATTTGCAGAAATTGATTTTTCTTTTAATCCACCAATTGGTAACACATGACCACGAAGCGTAATTTCACCTGTCATGCCAATATCTTTTGAAACTGGCTTGCTTGTAATAGCAGAAATAATAGCTGTTGTTAAAGTAATACCAGCACTTGGACCATCTTTTGGAACTGCACCTTCAGGCACGTGAATATGAATGTCTCGAGTAACAAAGAAAGTATCAGGGATATTAAAGGTAATAGTATTAGCTTTAATATAGTCAAGAGCAATCGAAGCTGATTCTTTCATTACTTCCCCTAGTTTTCCAGTTAAAACTAAGTTACCTTTTCCTTTAAAGTGGTTAACTTCAATCGGTAAGATATCACCACCATATTGCGTATAAGCTAATCCAGTAACAACCCCAACTTGCGATTCGTTTTCTTTTTTTGTATAATCAAAGATTTGTTTTCCTAAATAATCTTTAACAGTGTCAGCAACAACTTCATCAGTAGTGATTTGTTTATTTAAAAGTTTAACGATGAATTTACGAGCAACTTTGTTTAAAAGTCTTTCTAGTTGACGAACACCAGATTCTCTTGTATAGTATTTAATCATTTCTTCAATAGAATTAGGTTTAAACTTTAATAATTTATTAGTTAATCCAGTAATTTCAATCACACGAGGAATTAAATATTTTTTAGCAATTTCTAATTTTTCTAACTCTGTATATGAAGATAGTTCAATAATTTCCATACGGTCTTTTAATGGTTCGGGAATTCCTTCCATATAGTTAGCAGTTGCTAAGAATACAACTTGTGATAAGTCATAATTTTCTTCAATATAATGGTCAGAGAAGTTAGCATTTTGTTCTGGGTCTAAAACTTCTAACATCGCACTAGCAGGGTCACCACGGTAATCAGAAGACATTTTATCAATTTCATCTAGTAAGAATAGTGGGTTAACTACCTTAGCGCGTTTCATACCTTGGATAATTCTCCCTGGCATAGCTCCAATATAAGTCTTACGGTGACCACGAATTTCAGATTCATCTTTAACACCACCAAGTGATACCTTAACAAAAGTACGACCCATGGCTTCGGCAATTGATTTCGCTAAAGATGTTTTACCAACCCCTGGAGGACCTACTAAACAAATAATTTGTCCTGGCATTGATTTCGCCATTTTTTTAACGGCTAGGTATTCAATAATACGCTCTTTAACTTTTTCTAATCCATAATGGTACTTATCAAGAATTTTTTTAGCATTGATTAAATCAAATTTTTCTTCGTTTTTTTCAAATCATGGTAAGTTCATCATTCAGTCGATGTAAGTACGAATGATATTTGACTCACTAGAAGCTTGGGGCATATCTTCATAACGACCAATTTCTTCTTTAACACGAGTTTTAATAGCTTCTGGAAAGTTTTCGGTTTCTAAACGTTCTAAGTAACGTTTCATTTCATTAGACTTACCATCAATTTCACCTAGTTCTTCTTTAATAGCACGCAGTCTTTCACGTAAGTAGTATTCACGTTGTTGTTCATCGATACGGTCTTTAATTTTGGCAGTTAAATCTTTTTCAATAGCTCCCACTTGTTTTTGACCACCAACATCTTTTAGTAACAATTCTAAACGCTTTTGAACATCTTCTTCTTGTAAAATTTCTTGACGTTTATTAATTGTTAGATATGGTAAAAACTGAGCCATTTTATCAATGATTTCACTGGCTTTCATACCATCGGTAATTTGACTAATTACGCCTTGTGGGATTGAGCCATGAACATCTAAGATAAATTGTAAGTTATTAACAATTTTTTGAATTAATTCTTCCTCTAACTCTTGTGATACTTTGGTACTAACTAAAGTTTCAGCATCACCAGTGTAAAACTTAGCATCATTAAATTTAGTTACTTTAACCCGTTGTTGACCATAAAAGGCAACAGTAAGCGTTCCATCAGGATGGGTTTTTCTGATTTCTACTTTACATAACGTTCCATGGTTATAAACTTCACTTAATTGTGGATTGTCAACTTTTGGATCTTTTTGTGAAACTAAAATAATTTGTGAATTAAAATAAGTTTTTGATTCATTAATAGCAGCAACAGATTTATGTCTACCAACTTCTAATTCCACTTCAACTGTGGGGAATACAAAACTTCCTCTTGTTACTAGTACGGGAATATTGTTAAGATTTTTTACTTTCATTGTCTCACCTCGAATAATGTATTAACTGGATTATAATATAAAACGTTAGCACTTGCAATAGTTAATTGCTAAATAATCTTTTTTTGTTTTATACTATACTTATTCAACAGTTATTCCCTCTAATTTATTTAATTCGTACTAATATAATTTTAATATATTTATGTTATTTATGACAATATTTACTTATAGTAGCAATATTTTTATATAATTATTTCTTAATAAGAAATAAAAATATTAGTTTTTTTTATTAAAATAACCTAACTGCTATTTTAAGTAGTTAGGTTATATTTAGTTAATGGACTACGCGCTAGTTTCTACACTAGGAAACTGTTCCATTATTGTCTCATAATAAATCAAATGCTTTATTACGTTTTAAAGTTGTAGTAACTAGTGATAAATCTTTAATGTTCTTTTTAACTTCTTCGATAGTTACTTTAAATTGGTTAGCAAATCCCAATAAATGATTTTCAAATTCTGCTTCTGTTACTTCAATTTTTTCTTTTTCAATTACCTCTTTAATAATTAAAAAATTTTGTAATTGTGTGATAGCATCTTTTTCAATTTCTTTTCTAATTTCTTCATGACTAATACCAGTTGCTGCAATGTAGTTTTCAATAGTAAAATTTTGACTAGCTAATTGTTTTTTGAATTCAGCTTCTAAACGATCAGTTTCTATTTTTACAGCATAATTAGGAATGAAAATTTTTGAATTTTTAACAATTTTAGCAATTAATTCTTCCATAAATTGTTCTTTAATAGTCATGGTTTTTTGTAATTCAATTTGTTGTTTAACGTTTACTAATAATTGTTCATAAGTTGTAACATCAGGAATATTAACATCTTTTACTAATTCTTCTAAGTTATCATTAATAGTCTTAGTTTTAATTTCATGTAATTCAACTTCAAATTTCACTAATTGCCCTTTTAAAGTAGCAACATGATATTCTTCTGGGAACGTAACTTCAAATGTTTTTTTAGTACCTTTTTTCATACCAACCATTTGTTCTTCAAATCCAGGAATAAATTTTCCAGAACCAATTTCTAGTTCCATACCTTTACTTTCCCCACCAGCAAATTTTTCACCATCTAAAAATCCAGTGAAATCAAAGATAGCCGTATCACCAAGTGCTAAGTCACCGTCTTCTTTAGGAGCAAAGATGGCAAAACGATCTTGTAATAATTTAATTTGTTCATCAACTTCTTCATCTGTGACACTTGGAGTTGGTTTAGCGATTTTAAGGTCGCGATATTGTCCTAATACAATTTCAGATGGTAAATCAAAGAAAAATAATATTTCACATTCTTTATCAGTATTTTTTATAATTTGAACTTCAGGTTGGTTATTGGTAGGCATTAAATCTGGTTTTTGACTTAGAGCAAAATCATAAGCGATACCAACGGCTGATTGAGTGGCCGTTTTAATAATGCTTTCTGGTTTAACATGTTTTTTAGCTAGTTTAGTAGGTACTTTCCCTTTACGAAATCCAAGAATTTCTACTTGATTAATTAGTTTAGTTTCTGCTTTGTCTAATTGTTTTTTTCAAACTTTATCATCAAGAATGACATGTCATTTTCCTTGACCATTTTTTTCATCTTTTTTAATTTCTAATTTCATATTTTAACGCTCCTTATGTAATTTTTTGTTGTTTGATAATATTTAAGTACTTCTTAACTAGATTGGTAGTTGTCTGAAACTTATTAGCACTCGTTATTAATGTTACAGTAATGGATTGAAAACTGCAAGCATGAACATATAATGCTGCAGCTAAAGCTGATACTTGATTATTATCAGGTAATTCTGGTAAAAGATTTTCGACATAACTATTTAATAAAAATAAACAAATATCATAGATACCAGGATTATCAATATGAACTTCATCCTCAAATAACTTCATAACACTAATATAAATTGGTAATTCATGGCATGGCATTAACTGTTTGGGATTAATTTGAAATGTACCATGAGTTTTAACCACTGTTATTGTTTCATCAATCCCTTGATTGCTTAATAAAAATAATAGTTGTGTTTTGTTAATATTATTAAAGTCTTTACTAGCAAGATATTTTTTGATTGCTGGCAAAATTAACCTAACATTATGGCTTTGTAAATAATAAAATGCCACCGGATGAAGTTCTTCATCGAATGGATTCATTAATACTTTTGTGATTTCTGTTAAATTTCATTCATAAACTTGTGGCTTAGAATTTACTCTAATATTAGCAGCGATTTCATGATATAAATCTTGTAAAGTAACTTCGTAGTTGCTGGGAATATAAGGCATTTCTAATTCATTTTTGACCAATTTCATAGCTTGAACTCATTCATTGGCATTAATGTGATGGTTAATTTTACCAATAATGTCTTGGTAATAACTATCATGATTTACCATTTTTAGACCTTCTTAGTATAAACTTTTTAATTGTAATGGTGCCCAAGAGAAGACTCGAACTTCCGACCCTCGCCTTAGAAGGGCGATGCTCTATCCACTGAGCTACTTGGGCTTATTACCATTATTAATATTAACTTGTTTGTGATGAAATTGCAATTGGTAATGGGGTTAGTTTTTAAAATTTTATGGAAAATATAAAAGGTTTAGGCTTAAAAATTTCCCAAACCTCGTTTATAATTACTATTTATTAACCTTTACTACTTATGACTCACACTCTAAAGTTAGATATGATTATAAATTTGAATTTATACTCCAAGTCCCTGCCCAATACTATTAACAGTACTTTTAACATCTGTAAATGTTTTATTTAAATCGATTGGTGCAACTGATATTGGATTTTTATCAGTTAAAACTTTATCTTTCTCTTTTTTTCCTACACAAATTCGGGTAGGTCATTCATAAGCAAGAGTAACACCCAATGCAGTAACCTTAACAGCTGATTTTGAAGCTTGATAAATATTTTCATCATTAAGATTTTCAGTATTTGATTAAGTAATTTTAAATTCTATAAGTTTTTTAAAATTTTCTTCTTGTTTTTCTGGAATCAAATATTTATGATTCTTTAAAATAGGAATAAAATTATCTTCAGTTATATTATAATGATTTTCAGGTTTTTCATCTTTAATGAATTGCTTTTTAGAAGGTCCTACTTCTACATCTCAATTAACTATATCGTTTGATTTATATAAGTTTTCTAAGTTCAATTTTTTTGTATTTATTTTATCTTTAAGTCCAACGAATTTTTTAAATAGTTCAATATCTAATTTCTCTTCATCTTGTTGAACTGTAAGGCCATCATACTTTCCTTCTTGCTTCTTAACATTTTTTAATAACTCTTCTAACTTAGAAACATTTTCTTTATTTTTAGTTTTAATTTCATGTACTTCATTTTCCAATTGTTTTTCTAAATTTTTAATTTCTTCGTCTAAATTCTTTTTTTCTTCTTCAATGCTTGTTTTTTTTTGAACTAAGTGCTACTTCACTTGTTGCTAATTCTTGATTACTATAAATTTCTGAAATGATTGTTTCCACATTAACTTCAAACCTATTTTCTTTAAAATATTATTTTACATCAAGTGTATATGCTAATTTTTCTCTAAAAAATGCGCCTCTTTTCTTAATATTTTTTTCAATTGTTTTATTTCATTCATTAATTTTATACTTATATTTATCACTTAAATATTTACCAGGATCAATTTTCTTGTTGAATTTTTTTTAATTCTTTTTTTAATTTAGTTCATTCACGTGATTTATCACGTGAATTTCTTGTAGGAAGTAGTCAAAACGGTAAATTTCTCTCAAAAAAATTTGGTCGTTTTGTTAATAATCCTTTAAGTAAGACAATATTTGAAATTCCAAATTTTTCTTTTAAGTCTAATTTAATTTTTTCTGAAGTTTTATTAAATTTATTTTCTTTATCAATTCATTCGCAAATCTTTAATTTTAAATTATTTACAGAAATTTTTTTAATGTTAGTATTATAAACTTCAATTTTTTTAAGTAATGTTTCATAAACACCTAATGATTTTTTGCTTTTTTCTTTGCTAACAATTTCTTTCACACATGTTGACCCATCCAATGTATCAGCAGTAGCTGAATCAAATTCCACTAATGAAAAACTTTGTTTTTGAGAATCATTAATAAACACTACTTCAGTTTCTTCTGCAAATTCATCTCTAAATTCTTGACTTAAATAATGTATTTTTTTTGAATTATGTCTAAATCATTGGTTATATCATTTTTAATTTTAATTGTTTGATAATTAATTCCTTTACGACGTTTTTTAAGTTTTTTTTGCCATTATTCTAACCCTTTCTGTATCTAATCTTGGATTGACAATAATTTATAAAATTTATTAACCTTCAAAATATAAAAAAAATAACTTTTATCGAAAAAACGATAATGAGTTATTTAAAACATACTATGAAAGTTAACACTAATAGTATAACATAATATTTTTATTTTTTATACACTTTCTTAATGATTAATTTAACCAATAAAAAACCTTGTCACAATTAATTTTTAAATTAACTATCGGTTAAGTCTAAGATTGTGTGTAAATTTAAAAAAGTAATAAAAAATGAGCCATATACTCCTCCTTATCAAATATAATTAGTTTGAAAATAAAAACTAGATAGGATGAGAAATATATGACTCCATTAAATTTTACAATAGAT
>NZ_JAQYTS010000003.1 GCF_030913225.1 Spiroplasma sp. AdecLV25b | reverse complement strand
ATAAGTACGCTATGGTCTTTACTACCTGTTGCTCAATCCACACCAACACTATAAAAATCAAATTTATAAGTATCTTTTTCTTTATTATAGAATTCTTGTAAATTATATGGTTGTCAATATTTTATTGCTTTTAGAAATGGAAAAACAGTTGCATCACTATCTAAATATTCAAATCCATAATACACAGTATTAAATTCATCAGGATTTTTCTTTTTTAATTCTAAAATTAATTTTTGTGTTACTGGTTCTAATTTTTTTCAAAATGGTAATAAAGTAAATCTTAAAATAAATAATCCTAGACCTGAAAACGCTTCCGTATCTTCATAATAGACCTTACCAATTTTTTTAAGGGTATCTATAACTTGCTCATTTAACGGCAAATAGGGGGTACAGTAGAGCAAATAAAAGGGGTGGTATTTATCATAGGGGTTACAAGTAAAAGCAATAAAGTGATTTTTATAAAAATAACGAGTTATTTTTTTACCATAAGTTGGACTAAATATATTTCTATCAATAAATGTTCAACTTCAGTCGATAATGGGTTCATTAGATACTTTAATACGATTACTACGAAACATTGATAATTTTAAACGTTCATAACGTTGGGTTAATTGTTTTTCACTTAAAGTTTCTTTTTCTTCTGCCATAATAATTTCATGTTTTTCTTGTTAAACGTGCTGTTGGTACAAAACGATAAAAACAATTAGTAGTGAAAAATTCTGCTCATTGTTCACCAACAAACTCTTTAAAAACATCCCAACTAAAACCATAATTATTATCACTAAAATTAAGGTCATATTTTTGATTTAATTGTGTATAACTACTAATAAGTTGCATATTTGACCACCTAACCTTTACTATAAATTAAAATATTAATTTATCAAACATTAAATAGAACGGAGACATATAATGTCTTGAAATTATCGAGAACAATACCAAAAAATTAATCAGTTAACTTTAGAATATATTAAAAAAAGATGAGAAAAACTAGATTTAAAATTATTTAAAACAAGAGATAAAAGCAAATATATTATTGTTGACTTTGAAAAAAGAAAAAGAAACACAATATATGGTGTAGTAATTTACAAACGACGTATTTATAAATATACACACTTTAAGGTTAGGAGATAATAGTTTATGTTAGAAAAATCTCTAAAAGTTAATTGAAAAAATCTTTTTTATTTCATTATGGTTAAAATTACTCATTCTTTTATTACTAATCTTTTATTTATTATTTCAATAGTATTATCTTTTTTAGTTATTGTTGTTTTATTTAGTTTAAACTTAGCAATTGATAAATTTTTGGTTAATATTCAATATTATATTATGATTTTATATGGCATTCTTTTATTTATTTTTGTTTTAATGAACGCAATTAAATTATTTGGAACGCAAGTTGAAGATAGTTCTTTCTTATTATTATTAACCAAACCTTATTCACGAAGAACCATTATTTTAACTCAATATTTAGCATTATTTTCTGTATCATTTGTATTTATAACTTTAAATATTCTAGTATTATTAATTGTTGGTGGTATTATGGGTGGTATTATCAAAGAGCCATTCTTAGTCTATTATATTATTATTGTTTTAAAATTCTTTGCTTTTCTATCTTTATTTACCATTTTAGTAACAACAGGCACAGTAACTATTTTATCTTTTGCTGCAAGTCAAACGGTTTTTTTAATTTTTATCATCTTTTGTAGTTTGTTTTTATTAGGAGGTTTACCTTATACTGCTTATAAAAATGAAGCAGAAAATATTACTCTCAACATTGCTGGCAATCAATTGCAAGTCAAAGAAATTAAAGACAGTATTTTGTTCGATAAATATGTTAAGGAAGGATTAATTAAATATCCTGATTTAAGCAAAGCACTTGCTGAATTTTATCATAGTTTAACTGAGAGTGAACTACAAACTTTTGATAGTACTGCTGTGCAAGCAAAACGAATTGATTTTTTTACTAAAGAAGAATTAATAAAAACCAGAACTGAAAATAAAACAGCAACAGGTAATATTCAATCTTGAAAAGGTAAAACTGTTACTGGGCAAGTTACTGTACAAGTTGCCTTTACTAATCCCTTTATTAGCTTAAATGATTTAAAAACTAATCTGAATACTAATTTTAAGAAAGATTTATTTAATCTCATCAATGACTATGATAGTCGTTATAAACTTAATAATTTTATAACTCAAGTTAAATTCAAAATGCCCAAATTAATAAAATATGATTTACCTAATTGCAAAATTACTACTGCCACTGGTGTTGATCAACCAATTCTAGGCGATGAAATCACCAATGCTTTTTTAAACAGTATTGATTATCGTTTTGATTCAACGTTACGTGAATCTTATAATAACATATTTAATAATCCAGTTTATTTTATTATACGTGCTACTGAAGATTATATTTATGGTCAAGTTAATAATCTAAAAATAATTAGCAATAACAATGTTAGTATTACTGAAAATTATTTAAAGCTACAAAGTATTGTTAATACTTATAATCTTATTAATAAAGTAAATTTTATTGAGCATTGAAATCAAATTTGAACTTATTTCATGGGTTTTTATGGTGATTTTTGATTCTCACCATTAACAAACTCTAATATTGATTTTGATACGCAACAAAATACTTTATTTAGTTATCCTGATTTTGATTTTACTTTGAGCAATGGAAAATTTGACATTAAAAATCTACCTTATATTCAAAATAGTATTTTATTAATAGCAATTTATATGGGAATTAGTGTCAGATTTACTAATAGTAAAATTGGTATAGCCATATCAATTTACACACATTGAAAATGCATTACCATTAATAACTAACCTTCAGTTATTATGTGAACTAAGATTTTTTCTATTAATTACATTGCTTATTACATTAGTTAGTCAAGTAGTGCTTCCATCCGTTGTTCACTTAACTGTATCATTAGGGTTAATAAAACCGTTCTTTGTTCCAAAATCATTTGTTTGCTTAGTAACATAATCATATATTTTTTGAACAATCACATCTCTATTTATAAAATCATCATAAACAACAGAATTAAGAATAATATTGAAACCATAAGAACTTCATCCAATATTATTATAATTTTTGTTATATTGAAATAAAGCACCTTGACCAACAAATAAGTTTTCTAAAATTTTTAGACTTTCACTAGTATTCTTTGCTCTAGATTTACCAGTACTAGTTATGTAATATTGAATTGGCATTGCTTTAATTTCCAAGCCACCAATTTTTCAATTCCTTGTTTGATACTCACCAAACACAAAAACATTATCTTGATTAGCAATTTGTACATTGTTCTTAGTTTCTCAAACGCTCAATCTACTAGCAAAATTACTTTCTCGAACAGCAATAATTGAATTTCAACCTTTATTAAAATTTGCTGAATTACTAATAAACCTCTGTGATTCAGGTAAAGATAAAGGGAAATTATCATTATTGTTATTTTTATTATTTCCGTCTACATTCATAAAATTATAATCATTATTATAAGGATTAGCAATTGACTGTGTATCAATTTCCAAACTCTTAATATTTTTTAAATCTTGATTTTCCATTAATTTTTTCTTAATATCTGGTAAAACTATATTATTTTGTTGGTTAACAAAACTATCATCTCATTTATCATACTCAAGTTTAATACAATTAATACTATTTAGTTTTTCCTTAACATTATTGCTAACAACAGTAACTACTTGATTTAAATCAGCGCCATCATTAGCAAAATACATATCATATGTTTGTTTAATAGGAGTTGTATGTATTTTGGCATTTTCACCTAAACACGTAAAATCTAGTGTCAAATTAGCAATAAGATGATATCAATTAGTAATATTATAATCATTTGGTTTAAAAGATTTTAAACCAAAATCATTATTCACTCAATCAAATACTTTATTAATTAGTAAGTCATCTAAATCATTAGTATTTATTTTTAAAATATCATTAGGATTGATACCATTGAATAATGGTTTTAATTCTGGATAGTTAACGACTAAATTATTACTAATAGTAAGAATTTGTGATTTTAAAACTTCTAAAAATCCATCAATAACTTTTTTCTTGACCAATTTTTTTTAAATATTTCATAATAGCAGCACCATTTGTGACATTACCTTCTCTTCGCAAATTTAACCCATCATTAATTAAATTAGCAAATTCAGTTTGAATTTTATCTTTCGCAGTTTGTACTAGTACTAAATAATCAGTATCATCTGCTACAGGTGGTGTTTTAGTACCTCCACAAGCTATAACACTCAATGGAACTGGTGTTGTCAGAATTAATACTGTTAGTAACGATAATAACTTTCTCATAAATTGCTACCTCCCTTGTATCTTAAACTAGAAAGTACCACTTATTAGCGACACATTTCATATTTATCATTATATATATATATATATATAATGATAAATATGCTTATTCTGACAACCAATACCCATGGTTGTAATCTTAATTTAAGCAAGAAAGTTTCATCAATTAAAAAAATGACCAAATTTGGTCATTTTTTATATAAATTGTTTGTAATTATTAAATAATTAATATTCTTCTTCTCTAGCATCTCTACCATTTTCTAGTAACTGTTCTGTTGTCATTAAGCCAGTTCCAGCAGGAATTAAGTTTCCTAAAATAACATTTTCTTTTAGGCCTCTTAAATTATCAGTTTTAGATTTAATAACCGCATTAGTTAATACTCTAGTTGTATCTTGGAATGAAGCTGCTGCTAAGAATGAATCAGATTCTAATGGTGCTTTCTTAATTCCTAAGATTAATGGACGACCAAAGGCAGGTGTTTTACCAGCATAAATAATTTTAGCATTAACTTGTTTGAACTCTTTAATATCAACAATTTCTCCTGGTAATAATGATGAATCACCACCTTCAAAGATGAAGATACGGTTTAACATTTGTTTAACAATGATTTCAATATACTTATCAGAAATTTCAATTCCTTGTAAACGATAAACACGTTGTACTTCTTTTAAGATATATTGTTGTACTTCAATAATACCAGCAACTTCTAATAGTTGAATAATATTAATAGCACCTTCAGTTAATTTTTGGCCAATTTTAACTGTATCACCTGATTCAATACGTAGTTGTGCATTATATTGTGTTTTATATTCTTTGTAATCAAGTTTTGATTTAACAGCAATCGTATAAATACCTTGTTCTTCACGAATTTCAGTAATTTTACCTTCAAATTCACTAATAATAGCAACTGCACCTTTGGGGTTAGTAACGTCTAATAGTTCCTTAATTCTTGGTAATCCTTGGGTAATATCACTACCACCAGCAACTCCACCAGTATGGAAGGTTCTCATGGTTAGTTGGGTACCTGGTTCACCAATTGATTGCGCAGCAATAATTCCAACTGCTTCACCAATCGCCACAATTTCACCAGTAGTTAAGTTAACACCATAACATTTTTGACAAACACCATATCCAGCTTCACAAGTTAGTACGGAACGAATATTTAATTTTTCAATTTTAGCTTGTAAGATTGCTTCAACTAGTTTTTCCGTGATTAATTCATTGTTTGGGACAATCACATTATTATTAGCATCAACAACATCACCTTGGACATAACGTCCAAATAAACGGTCATGTAATGGCACGATAATATTATTACGTTTTAAGTCAACAATATCACTAATGATGAAGCCATTACCAGTTTTACAATCAAATTCAGTAACAATAATATCTTGCGAAACATCAACTAGTCTTCGTGTTAAGTATCCTGAGTCAGAAGTTTTCAACGCCATATCGGCCATTCCTTTTCGGGCACCATGGGTTGAAATAAAGAATTCTGACACGTTTAATCCTTCACGAAATGAAGATTTAATCGGTAGTTCAATAACTTCCCCTTTGGGATTGTTCATTAAACCACGCATCCCTACTAATTGTGTAAAGTTACTAATATTAGTACGAGCACCTGAATCTCACATCATAAAGATTGGATTGTTAATATCTTTTTTTAAGACTGTTTCTAATTCATCTTGAATAATATTTTTAATAGTTCCTCATTTATTAATAATGTGGTAGTGGCGTTCGCGATTAGTTAACATTCCATCTTTGTAAAATTTATTAATATCTTTAACATATTGGTCAGCTTCTGAGAATAGTCGTGTTTTACCTGAGTAAGATACAACGTCACCAGCAGAAATTGTTGTTCCCGAAATTGTTGAGAATTTAAACCCAAGGTTTTTCATTTTATCTAACATTTCAGCTGTTGGTTGTGTTCCAAATATTTTAAAGTATTTATGAATAACATCAGCTAAGTTCTTTTTCTTGAATGGTTCAACAATACTTCTTGTTTTAACAAATTCACGGAAGTCAGCATCGGGCATAACAAGGTCTTCAGTATGAATTTCTGTTAAATTAGTAATGTTAGGGCGGTTAATAAAGGGCATACGACTTGAAAATATTTGGTTAAAAATAATTTTACCAATCGTTGTAATTAAAAACTTGTTTTGATCAACCTCAGCAAATTTATTTTTACCTAAACTTGAGACACGAATCCCAATAATAGCATGTAATGATACTGTTTTAGTGTCATAGGCTTTAACTGCTTCATTAATATCTTTAAAGATTGTTCCTTGTCCTAATTCATCCATTTTTTCGATGGTTAAATAGTAGTTACCAAGGACCATATCTTGGGTTGGTGTCACAATCGGTTTTCCATCTTTAGGACTTAAAATATTTTTTGAACCTAACATTAAACTACGAGCTTCAGCTACTGCTTCTTGGGTAATTGGCACGTGAACAGCCATTTGGTCACCATCGAAATCGGCATTGAAAGCAGGAGTAACTAATGGGTGTAAACGAATAGCTTTTCCTTTAACTAGTACTACTTCAAAAGCTTGAATTCCTAGTCTGTGTAAGGTTGGAGCACGGTTTAACAAGACAGGGCGATCTTTAATTACTTCTTCTAAAATATCTCAAATTCGTTCATCTTGTACTTCAATTAATTTTTCAGCAATTTTAATATTTAAAGCTAACTCATGATGAACTAATCTTTGAATTACGAATGGTTTGAATAAAATGATAGCCATATCACGAGGAATTCCACATTGGTACATTTTTAATTCTGGACCAACGGCAATAACACTTCTTCCTGAATAGTCAACTCGTTTTCCTAATAAGTTTTGACGGAAACGTCCTTGTTTTCCTTTTAACGTTGAAGTTAAAGATTTTAATGGGCGCTTGTCTCTACCAGTTACGGGACGGGCTTTACGTTCATTGTCGAATAAAGCATCAACGGCTTCTTGGAGCATTCTTTTTTCATTATTAATAATTAAAATCGGAGCACCCATTTGTTTTACTTTTTTTAGACGTTCATTACGGATAATGATTCTACGGTACAAGTCATTGATTTCAGATGTTGTAAATCGTCCCCCATCTAATTGGATAATGGGGCGGATGTCAGGGGGAATAACAGGAATTGCATGCATTACCATTCATTCTGGTTTGTTGCCAGATTTGGCAAATGAGTCAATCACATCTAAACGACGCATTAATTTTCTACGGTCAGTTTGTGACTTTTTATTTAGTAATTGTTTTTTAATCGCAATGAATTCTTTTTCTAAATTAATATTTTTCAATAAAAATTCAATCGCAGCAGCACCAATCCCAAATTTAGTTCCCGTATGTTTAGTAATAAATTGCGCACATTCATCCATTGAGAACGGACGAGATGTGTCTGATAATGTATCAGTTAACATTTGCGCACGAGTATGGGCAAAAGAATTAGGTTCTAATTGGTCTAAAATTTGGGTAAATACTTTACGTAAACGGTTACGAGTATCAGCTGATGATTTAGCATTTCCTAAATCCATAATCATTTTTTGTTTTAATCCTTTGGCAGTTCCAGGTTCTAAAACAATATAAGAAACAAAATAAGCAACTTCTTCTAAGTCTTTGGCTTTCATATCTAATGCTAATGCAATTCGTGATGGTGATGCTTTTAACATTCAAATGTGCGTTACTGGTTCTTCAAGTTCAATGTGACCTAAACGTTCTCTTCGCACAATGGCTTCCGTAATTTCCACTAAACAGCGTTCACAAACTTTACCTTTGTTTTTGATTTTCTTGTACTTACCACAAGTACATTCATAGTTTTTAGTTGGACCAAAGATTCTGGCATCAAATAATCCATCTTTTTCTGGTTTTAATGATTTGTAATTAATAGTTTCTGGTTTCGTAATTTCTCCATGTGATCAAGAACGGATTTGATCAGCAGAAGCAAGCGAAATTTTAATAGCAGTATAATGTTTTGAATTTTTTTGCATAATTTATTGCTCCATTTCTAATCTTCAAGATAACTTTCAACTTCTTCGTCATAAGTTACTACTTTTTGTTCTTGACCTTTTTCATCAATTAACATAATATTAATTCCTAAACCTTGTAGTTCTTTTGTTAAAACGTTGAATGATTCAGGGATACCAGGCGTTGGAATTTGTTTATTACGTAGGATTGCTTCGTAAGTTTTAATTCTGCCTTTGATATCATCGGATTTAATAGTTAAGATTTCTTGTAATGTATGGGCAGCACCATAGGCTTCTAAGGCTCAAACTTCCATTTCTCCAAATCTTTGTCCCCCATTTTGGGCTTTTCCACCTAATGGTTGCTGAGTAATTAATGAGTATGGACCAACGTTACGCGCATGTAATTTATCATCAACCATGTGTGATAGTTTTAGCATGTACATAACACCAACTGAGATTTTTTTAGCAAACTTTTCACCAGTTAAGCCATCATACAATGTTAATTTATCAAAGTCATTGTATTTAGCTTCTTTCATGATGTCTAGTAAATCTTGATTTTTAGCACCATCGAAAACAGGAGTTGCAACTTTAATGCCTAAAGTTTTAGCGGCCATTCCTAAATGTAATTCCAGGATTTGGCCAATATTCATCCGTGATGGTACTCCTAGTGGGTTTAACATAATGTCAACTGGTGTTCCATCTTCTAAGAATGGCATGTCTTCTTCTGGTAATACTTTGGAAATAACCCCTTTGTTTCCGTGACGTCCCGCCATTTTATCTCCTTCACGAATTTTACGTTTTTGCACGATAAAGACTTTAACGACTTCTTCAACTTCAGATGGTAAATCAAAGCCATCTTCACGCTTATAACGTTTAATGCCTTGCACAATACCAGCGCCACCGTTGGGAACACGTAGTGAGTTGTCTTTAACGTTACGTGATTTTTCTCCGAAAATAGCAGCAAGTAATTTTTCTTCAGCTGTTGATTGCGTTTGTCCTTTTGGTGTGACTTTACCAACTAGGATATCGCCTTCTTTAACTTCAGTTTCAATTAGTACAATTCCTTCATCATCTAAATATCGACGAGATTGTTCGGAAGTATTAGGGATTTCACGAGTGATTTCTTCTTTACCTTGTTTTGTTTTACGACATTCTAGATTATATTCTTCAATGTGCAATGATGTATAAACATCATCTTTAACTAAACGTTCACTAATGATAATGGCATCTTCATAGTTATAACCATGTCAAGTCATGAAAGCAATAATAACGTTTTGTCCTAAAGCAAGTTCACCATCTTTCATTGATGGACCATCAGCTAGGATTTGATTTGCTTCAACAACATCACCTGCTTTAACAAGGGGAATATGGGTTACTGAAGTCCCTTGGTTACTACGTTCAAAACGGCTTAGTTCATAAGTTGTAACTTCATCTTTTGATTTAACGATAATTTCATTAGAATCAACATATTGTACAATTCCTGGTAAGTTAGCAACGACAGCTAAACCTGAGTCACGAGCAACTGCATATTCAACACCAGTACCAACAATTGGTGTTTGTGGTTTTAGTAATGGAATCGCTTGACGTTGCATGTTGGCACCCATTAAGGCACGGTTAGCATCATCGTTTTCTAAGAACGGAATACAACTTGTGGCAATAGAAACAATTTGTTTTGGTGACACGTCAATGTATTCAACTTCTTTGGGACCAACAATAATATTTTGACCGTTACTACGAGCAATCACATTATTATTTTTAATAATATTATCAGGAGTTAATTCAATATTAGCTTGAGCAATGATATAGTTTTTTTCTTCACCAGCAGTTAAGTATTTAACTTGGTCTGTAATTTGACCTTTAACTACTTGACGGTATGGTGTTTCAATGAAACCATATTCATTAACACGGGCATAAGTTGCTAAATTGTTAATCAATCCAATGTTAGGTCCTTCTGGAGTTTCAATAGGACAGATTCTTCCATAGTGAGAGTAGTGAACGTCACGTACTTCTAGACTGGCACGGTCACGAGAAAGTCCACCAGGGCCAAGGGCAGTTAAACGACGTTTATTAGCAAGTTCGGCTAATGGATTAGTTTGGTCCATGAACTGTGACAATTGCGATAGATTAAAAAATTCTCCAATAACAGCCGTTAATGGTTTGTTATTAGTAATGTTAGAAGGTTTCATTTTATCACTATCAGTAGTTGACATTTTTTCTTTAACATTTTTTTCAATCCGACCCATACCAATCCGAAATTGATTTTGCAATAGTTCACCGATGGTACGAATACGACGGTTACCTAAGTGGTCAATATCATCAGCGTTACCAATACCATGCACAAAATTTAGGATATAAGATAAAGTAGCTAAAATGTCAGCAAGAGTAATGATTTCTTCTTTACAATTAGGATTAATCCCTACTATGTTAATAGTTTCAACTAGTTTTTCTTTATCACTATATACTGTAATTAATTGCACATAATGTTTTGGGTCAGCATCATTCATTGATGTTTTTAAAGGAACTAAACACGCACCTTGTGCTAATACATTTTTTAAAATTTCTAATTGTGGTTTTCCAATTACTTGTTTTTTCTTTAAAACCACATTACCATCAAGATCTTTAATATCTTGGGCTAATGTATAATTTAAAACACGGTCAGTAATCGATAGTTTTTGCACTAATTTATAACGTCCGGCTTTTGTTAAATCATATTTTTTAGGGTCGAAAAGTAAACCAGTCAAAAATTTAGCAGCACCATCAACAGAAGCAGTTTCTCCAGCTTTAATTTTTTTATAAATTTCTTGGACGGCTAATGGTCAATTTTGGTGTTCATCATATTCATAAGTATTCAATAATACATCATCTTTACCAATAATATTTACTACATCATCTTTACTTAAACCTAAAGCAGTAAGTAAAGTCGTTACGGTAATTTTACGTGACTTTTCAATTTTAACATTAATGATATCTTTGATCGCATTTTTATTACGAACTAATTTATTACGTTTAGCATCAGTTTCAAATTCTAATCAGGTTCCTCTTGAAGGAATTAAATCACCACAAAATTTAGATAAACCAGTTTTTGGGTCAATCTCAATTTTATAATAAGCACCAGGTGAACGAACTAATTGTGAAACGACAACTTTCTCGCTACCATTAATAATAAAGGTTCCTTTTTGTGTCATTAATGGAAAATCTCCTAAGAAAACATCACCTTCACGAGTTAATGTATAATCAATTGTTAAGACATCATCTTCACGAGTTTTAACAGTAACTTCAATCGTTGAAAACTCACTATTAGCGTGATTAGTTTTTTCTTCAAAATAGTACATATTGTCACTAACTTTTGGTTGATTAATATTTTTAATTCCAAATTGTTCTTTAATTCAACGTGTTAAGTAATCTAAAAGAACGTCTTTGGCAGCAATAGTTAAATGACGACTATTTTCATGAATAGATAAAGATAATCTGGCATAAATAGGTGATTCATAAGTTTTTGACTCATCTTTTGCTTCTTTTAATGTTCGTCTTGGTTTACGAAATTCTCAATCAACTAATGATAAAATAATACGATTATCGTTGTCAGTAATCGGAAATACTTCGTGAAATACTTCTTGGATTCCTGTTTCAATAAATCATTTATAGGTATCACGTTGAATAGAAATTAAATCTGGAAGGTCTAAGTTTCCAGAAACTTTAGTATAGTCACGTCTTTTAGCGTAATGACCAAATTGTTTTGTAGTATATGACATTGGTTCATCTCCAATTTTTTTAATTTTAATAGCATCAAATGATTTGATTTGAAATGGATTAGTAACAATAATAGTTGCTAATCTGATTGATAAAATATTAAGTTTTTTTGGTTATTAATTTTATTTAAATAACAAACAGAAAACCAGTATTAAGTAAAACTGGTTTTCATGTAAAATTATTTATATTAATTACTTAACTTCAGCTATAGCTCCATCTTTTTTTAGAACTGCTTCGAACTCAGCTGCTTTAGTAGCATCAATATTTTCTAATAATTTTTGTGGACCAGTAGCAACAGCATCAACAATTTTTTTAGCAGCGATTAATGATGTATCAGCTCCTAAAATTGTTTTAACTGCTTTAATAACAGCAACTTTGTTATCTCCAACTGCATTTAATATTAGAGATACTGTTGTTGGTTTTGCTTCTACTTCTTGAACAGGAGCTGCTGCTGTAGCAACTGCTGCTGTAACTCCGAAAGCTTTTTCGATTGCTGACACTAAGTCTTTTAATTCTAATGCAGTCATTTTTTCAATGCTTTCAATGAACTGTTTTGTTGTAATGTTTTCCATTTTTAATTTCCTCCGTGTAAATTTGTTGATAGTTTTAATAAGTGTTAATTATGCGTTTTCTTTTTGTTCTGCTACTGCTTTAATTTAATTGATAAAGCTAAGTTACGAACAGGACCTTGTAAACAAGAAGCTAACATTGAAATTAATTCTAGTTTTGATGGTAGTGAAGCAATTGCTATTAATTCTTTTTTATTAATAACTTTACCTTCAAAAATTCCACCTCTTAAAACTAGTAATTTGTTGATTTTAGCATAATTAGAAACAATTTTAGCAGTTGCTAAGTCATCTTCAAATCCAAAAATAAAAGCGTTAGGTCCAACTAAACTTGCCTCAAGACTAGCATTATCTTTGTTTAAAGCACGGGCAAATAAGTTATTTTTGTAAATACTGAATGTTGCACCTTTTGATTTTAGTTCTTTACGTAGTGTGCTAATTTCTTCAACATTCATTCCTTGATATTGAACAACGATTGTTGTTTTAGCATCACTAATTTGTTTAGTAATTAAATCAATAGTTTTTTGTTTTTCAACCATTGCTGGGCGCATAAGTACACCTCCTTATTTATTTAAATATAACTAGTAATAAGTAATAAATAAAACCCGGATACCCTCCGAGTAAAATCACATGCATATATATTATCATGATGGAAATTACCTGGGCAACATAATTAAGGCAAATGCCCGTTGCTGTCTTTGGCTTATTCTAGCCTGTATATTATATGATATATAATTTTTAAAAACAACAGTAATTTTGAAAATTTTTTAATTTGTGTCAATATTTGTCATTACCATAAGATAATCGCGAATAAATAATAGAGAACCAAATAATTTCTGTTACTGGTTAATATTAAAACGAAAAACGAAAAAAGTCAGAAAACATGCCCATGTCTCCTGAATATATAACAATTTTAAAAGCGTAAGATAGTTAAAATACATTCAAACATCTAGTATCCTCTCTGAAATCATTTTTTCAAAGGTCATAAACACCTTTAACATTTTTGATTTTATCTTATTATTAGATGAATAAACACCAACCATAGGATTTCATTAACGAATGTTACAAAAGTAGAGTGACCTTGAAAATAATTATTCAACCCCCAAAATGTTTTATCATAATCACTATAATAAAATTTGATATAATGAAATAAACATAATAAAAAAGAAGGGAAGTAATCAATATGGGATGATTCGGTAAGAAAAAAGATAAAAGTATGAATATGGACCAAGTCAAATGTGAAGGCTGTGGAAAAATGAATAACGCATCTGAATGTGTTAAATCAGCCGATGGTAAATGTTTATGTAAAGACTGTGCTGCTAATCAAGAAGCAAACAAATAATAAAATATTAAATAAGTGTGTTATTTAACACACTTATTTAATATTTTAAAGGGGGACTTCAATCATGGGATGATTCGGTAAGAAAAAAACAAATTCTGAAATTGAAGCATACACTGAAGATAAAATCCGATGTGCTAATTGTGAAAAAATGTTTGATCCACTGGAAATTCATTATGCTACTAATGGCAAAACTTTTTGTAAACCATGTGCTGGTAAATTACAGAAAAGTTAGCAATAAATAATTATTGAACCAAAAAAAGAAACGAAAATAAAAAATATGTCAGCGTGACCTAAAATTTGATTTTATTGAGTTTTAGGCTTTTTAATTTTTAACTATCCATTAAATTTTACTCCTCAGGTAACAAAGCCCACTACAATAGATTTTTGATAAAATATTAGAAATTTCAATTTAATTAAAAAAATAAAATATTTATTCATTTTTTTATTATAATATTTATGAATATTTAAATTAAAGGAGGCAATAAAAAAATATGGAAATTTTTACACAAGTATTGGGTTACTTAGCAGCTATTTGTATTCCGCTAGCGTTTTTACCTCAAACCATTAAATTGATTAAAACCAGGAAAACTTCTGGACTTTCAATTTTTTCATATAGTGTCTATCAACTAGGTGGTCTTACATTCCTAATCTTTGGTATTCTACGCAATGATATTCCGATGATTACTTGCCAAAGTATTACTGCTTTTTTAAACTTTATTATTATTAGCAATATTTTTAGAAAACAAAAACCACAAATTAAGGAGGTAACTAATGCCTAATATTGTTATTGAAGTTGTCGGGTATGTTGGCGCATTATTGATTTCAATTGCCTTTTTACCCCAAACCATTAAATTAATAAAAGATAAAAATACTAAAGGCTTATCACTTATTTCTTATAGCATTTATCAAGTAGGTTTAATTTTATTTATTATTTATGGTAGTATTACTAAAATTATCCATTACTAGCTGCTAATACCTTTGGAACAGTGGTAAATATCGTATTATTAATACTAATAGTTTATAATTTATATTATATTAAGAAATAAGCAAAATAAGGTTTTTGCAAAAGGAGACTTAACAATGATTCAACAAAAGTTTTATAAATTTAATGCCACAATTATGAATACCTACAATAAAAATGGTCATCTTTATTCTTATATTGAACTACCATTTACCAACTTACAAAATGAATTTGGAAAAAAGAGATTAATTCCTGTACAAATAACTTTTGATAATAGTACAAAAATGGGTAGTATTATTAATAGTAACGACATCATACCAATTATCATTATATCCAATAACATAAAAACCCAAATTCAAAAAGTAGTTGGAGATGATGTTGATATTAATTTACATTATGATAATGAACCTGAAGCCCTTAAGCTACCTAAATATTTGTTAAAGATGCTTTTTAAACAATCATTATTTAATCAATGAAATCAATTAACAATTAAAAATAAAAAAGAATTGATTACTTTGTGAAAATTACAACGTCAACAAACTAATATTGAAGAAACATTACTTATTAATTTAAAAAATAAAATTCTAACAGAAACTTGAGGTTAGATACCATATGCCCCATATTAATTTATTAGGAACTTTTATTTTTATCATTATTGGATATTTAATTGGTTCGATTTCACCTGCTATTATTATTAGTAAAATTAAATTTAAAACTGATGTTCGTAATCATTTTTCTAAAAATGCCGGTGCTACTAATTCAACTAGAGTTATGGGTGCCAAATGGGGAGCTGTTATCTTAATCATTGATGGTTTTAAACCTGCTATTGGCATTATGTTTGCTTATGTTTTAACGTTAATTAATATTACTGACCCTAACTTTCATAATATGTTTAATGAGGGATACTTATATGCAACTGGTCTTGCTGCTGTAATTGGTCATTGCTGACCAATCTTTTACGGATTTCGTGGAGGTAAGGGAGCTGCTGCTTCACTTGGTGTTCTATTAATGATTAATCCTATTTATTGTGTTTTAATGATTGCTATTTGATGATTTATTTTATATTTAAGTCGTATGTCTTCACTATCTTCGATTTTAATGATTGTTCCGGCATTCATTTTATCTTGAATTCCTCATATGCCACTTCATGCATGGTTATGACAACATGATACTCAATATTATTTTGTTAACATTATTATCGTGTTGACTTGATTACTAGTTGTAACAAAACATTGAACTAATGTTAAACGAATTTTTAATGGTACGGAACGAAAAGTAAAACTTTTTGACCGTAAAAAAGATAAAATTGTCGAACCTGTTGTTGCAGAAAAATAATAATTATTTTTTCAATACAACTTGTTTTACCTGAAAAATTAAGGTATTATTATAATCGTATTGACTTAACATTGTTAATATTCTCTCCGATATTAGCTTTGCTTAAGCCGAATTATTTTATAGGAGAGTGAAAAAATATGGATCAAATTAAATACGAACAACTGATTAAAGATTTTCGTTTAAATGCTAAAGATACTGGTTCTTCTGCAGTGCAAGTTATTAATTTAACAAAAAGAATTTTAGAATTAACAGACCATCTAAAAGTACAAAAAAAAGATATTACTGCTAAAAGAAGTTTATTGAAAATGGTAGCAACAAGAAAGCGTTTTTTAAGATACTACAAAACTCAAGACCTTACTGCTCATGGTAAGTTATTAACTGCTTTAACATTAAAAGATAACTAATTATTTATTCTAACCTTAGTTTTACATGAACTAAGGTTTTTATATTTAAAATTTAGTTAGACATTATTAAAGTGTTAATGATATCATTATTTTTAAGTTTTATATAAAGTAAATTCCATCTAAATTTGTCATAATTAGAATGGATTTTTTTAGAATTACTAAGTAAAATCAATATAGAATATCCAACAGATATTTTGAAATAGCAAGCAAGTGACATGAGACAACTAAAGAAATCCTAGCAAATTCCATAATAAAACCAATTTTCGAATTTACTTTCAAATATATGCGTTTACTTCAGAATAATAACAATATGTTTAGTACAAAAAATACATGAAAAAAACATATTTTTATCAAGATGAGAATTTAAACTATCCTGCTATTAGGTTAAGTCCCGAATCTTGTGTAAATTTATTTTTACAGAGCAATATTTCTCATATCAAATAAATTTAGTTTAATTTATTATACCATACTTAAAAGTTGGTAGGTTAATCTTATCTAAAATTAATTTTAAAATTCTTAT
>NZ_JAQYTS010000046.1 GCF_030913225.1 Spiroplasma sp. AdecLV25b | reverse complement strand
CCCACTAAATGGTAGGTTAGATACGTGTTACTCACCCGTTCGCCACTAAAGTATTGCTACTTCCGTTCGACTTGCATGTATTAGGCATGCCGCCAGCGTTAATCCTGAGCCAGGATCAAACTCTCAATAAAATTGTTTTTTGTTAAAAGAATGATATCTAACTTATTTAATTTTTTAATAAAAATTGACGGATTAATTCTTGTTCTATTTAGTTTTCAAAGATCGTTTTTTCTGGTTTATGACCATTTTGTTTTTGGTCACAATAGGAATACTACAGCAACCAATAATCAATGTCAATATAATTACAAGAAAAAAATAAATAATTTTTACTTAATTTTAAGTACTTCTTTTTCAGTCATGATAATCATTTTTAAAATAAAATATCTCTTTTTGAAATAAAAAAGAGATATCAATACTTACGATTAAATTTAGTAATAATAATAATATAAAACACAAATACAAATAATTATGAATAAAATGATAATTATGGAAATAATCAATTATAAAAGAAATAATTTCAAAAAATAAATTCACTTATTTATTCTTTTTTTGCTTGATGTTTTCTTTTAAGTTTTTATCAGAAATTGGTTTAAAAGCTTTTTTAGTTCTTTTTATGGGATTGTGTCTTGCACTAAATTTTCAATAAAAAATTAAGTAAGAAATAATTGCACCACCAAGTAGTGGCAATCCAATTCCTAATCCCATTTGTAATTGTCATCCATGAAATTTACTATTAGCTTGTGTTTGTAAATAATCATGAAAACTAATTCCATTGGCAAAATTATCAATTTCACCCTTATTTTTCGGCAACTCTTTTCCATTTAATAATTGTTTAATAGTATAACCGTGTAAATTTACATTACTTTCTGCATTAGTGACTGCATTTTCAAATTTTTGATTTATATCAGGTAAATTTGAATTCGTTCAAGTAATAGTATCACTTTGAAGTTTATCTAATTGAACTAGGTTTAAATAGTCATCATCAATAGTACTTGATTTTAAATAATTAAAACTATTAGAAGTTCAAGTTATTGGTTTTAAATAACTCTTAATTCCAACTTGATTTATGTGTTGTTGGATTAGTTGGATTTGTTCTGAACTAGCAAAACCTCTTGAAGCAATTGCGATGATTTGATTAATTCATTGGTCTTTATTGTCAGTGATAAATTTTTGATAACCATTAATTCAACTTGTATAACTATCTAAAGTTGATTTGTTAATTATATTTCTTGTATCAACATTTAAATCTTGTGGTAAACCAGATAAACCATCTTGTAATTTTTGATTAGCAATTGTATCTATTTCTGTATCTAATTTACTTTGATTAATAACTTCTTTTGTTGAACTATCAACATAATTAACATGATCTAAAAATGTCTTAAATCCATCTGCTAAATCATCAGGTACAATATTAAACCCTTTACCATTAAAATTAACATTATTATTAAAAATAATATTAACAGTGTTTTTATAGTTATTTAATCACCCATTTGCTTCTTGCTTTACTTCTTGACTTGCTGAATGACTATCAACTGTCACATTTAACTTGTTTGCTTTATCATTTAAATCTTTATCATCAAATTGGCCATTTAACTTTCAGTTTGTTTGTCCTAATTCTAAATAAGAATCATAAGAGTTACCAACCATATCAACTAAATGTAAGTGATAACTTCCATCAACGCTAATATTTGTATCTTTACTTATAGATTTTTTATTCCCTGTAACTATAAAATTATTGCTATTGTCAATCGTTCCTAAAATGAAAAAACTATTAGTATAATCAATGATATTTGTGTTTAAATTAATACTTAATGTAGCAACATGAATACCGCTTCCTGTATTTAGTACGTGTTTGTATAATTGGACAATTAATAGTATTACCTAAATCAGAAATTAAACCAGTTAACAAATCAGTATCACCTGAATTAGTTAAATAATTCAAATCATTACTATCAATCGCAGTTTTAATTCAAAAATTATAACTAATTTGACCAGTGCTACTATTTCCGCCAAATAAGTTAATGTATTGTTTATATTCATCTTTTAAATTTAAAATTAAAGTATGTGTACCCTTATCTAAGTTAACATTAGTTGCAGGTATAGTAATTGTTGCTCCATCTAATACAGCATTTTTTAAATATTCTTGTTTAATATTAATTTTTTGTTCTTGATTATAAACAAGTCCATTATACTTATCTCCATAATAGTAAGATTTTTTAATATCCAACAAGTAATCCAACAAATTTGCTTTATATAAACTTCTTTTGGTTTTATAAGTCCCCGTAGTAAAATATAATGTTCCATCAGATATATATAAATCATTAATGATTTCTGAAATACCAGTATCTGATGTAAAGTTTGTTCCATCCTTACTTATATACAACAAACCTTCCTTATCGCTAGATCATGCCTCTGCTCCCACATAAATTGTTCCATCAGGAGCAATCGCTATACAATTAATATAATAAATATCAAAATTAATACCAGATACTGGTGTAAAATTTGTTCCATCAGTTGATTTATATAAACCATCATATGCTGTTCCTACATAAATTGTTCCATTTTTATCAGAACTAATTGATGTTATACCAATATTTAATCCGTTCATTTGGCTAAAGTTTGTTCCATCAGTTGTCTTATAAACCCCTTTATCTGTTCCTACATAAATTGTTCCATCTGAAGCAACTACAGAATTATAAACATCAACATCAGATAAATTACTAAATTCACTAATAAAAGGATTATTAATCATACCTAAATTTTGTTTTATTTCTTGTCCTAATTTTGTATTATTTGTTAAATTAATTGTAGAAGACACCAAACTATTTGTTAAAATACTTATAGCAAACAAACTCATGAATTTTTTCATATTATTTTTCTCCTTTTTTGTTTTTAAATCTCTTCTTTTCTATAAAATTAAAAGAATTTTTGGCGTATGCCTTTTAACGTTATTTTAGTTTATAAATTTTATTCATAAAAACTCTTTTTAAGAATAAAAAATTTAATCTAACTTCTTTGACTTTTTCTGACATCTTGACTATCTCATTTAGAATCATAATGTGGTAATGTATGAATTGGTAATCACGCTACATCAGTGTCTGGGATAAAATTTGAACTTAAATCTAATTGTCTCAAATTAAATTAATTAATTTAACTAAAGGTGATAAATCAGAAATTTTATTATTTGCTAAATTTAATTCACTTAAACTACTAATCATCGACAAAGATGAAAGACCTAAAATATTATTACCAGTTAAATCTAAAGACACTAAATTAACCAGTGAAGACAATGGATTAAGGTCTAAAATATTATTAGCTGTTAAATTTAATTTACTTAAATTAGTCAAATTAGATAAAAATATTAAATCAGAAATTTTATTATTTGCTAAATTCAAATCAGTTAAATTATTAAATACTGATAATGATGAAAGATCTAAAATATTATTATAACTCAGATCTAATTGTGCCAAATTTGTTAATTGGAATAAGTCACTTACGTTGGAAATATTATTATGGTTTAAGATTAATTCTTTTAGTGTTTTTATATTTGATAAAGATGAAAGTTCGGAAATATTACTACAACTTAAATCTAATTGTGTCAAATTAGTTAAATTAGATAAATCATTAAGATCAGTAACGTTTGTATTATTAGATAAAACTAACTTTGAAAGAGTTTGAACATTAGACAATGAAAAAAATACAGTTTTCCAATCAAATTTAAATTTCTTACTTATTTTCATACTTGAAACATCTAATTCTTTTAACGAAATAAAAAACATAATTTTCCCAATATCACTAACATAATTATCAGATATGTTAAGCACTATTAACTGATTTAAAACCATTTTTAAATCACCTAAGTTAATAACTTTATTGTTATTAGCAATATTAAGTGCAGTCAAATGTGGAAAATAATCTAATCCAATAAAACTGCTAACATCAGCGTTTGATAAATCTAAAGCAGTTACACTATTAACATCATTTTGGTAAATAAAAATACCATTACTATCATTATGAATAATAGCACTTAATGAAATTTGAATGCGAGAAATTAAATTTGAATCGCTAATATACTCATTCAAATAACATCTAGTTTCATCATCATTTTTTAGAGATTTGTTGATTATTGTTTTAATTTGTTTATTACAATTTTTATTTTTTAATTGATTAGGATAATTATTACTTTTACTAATATTTTGGTTATTAAAGTTAGTATTTGATAAAAAAATTGATGATATAATCATTAAAGATAATGTGGTTAATAATTTTTTCATAATTGCATAAATCTCCTTATCTTAATTTTATAGCTTTGATTGGGTAATTAAAGTAGAATAACCATCAACTGTAAATGATAAAGGTAAGTAAATAAACATAATATTTGGATTATAAAATTGTGATTGGACAGG
>NZ_JAQYTS010000012.1 GCF_030913225.1 Spiroplasma sp. AdecLV25b | reverse complement strand
AATTTTTCAAAATCTCATACTTGAAACACCAACATTGAAATTTGGGAAATAAAATAAGGATTGCACTTATCATTTAAATTATTTTCCTTTAATCAATTTTGATAAGTTGCTATAAGTTCTTGTTCTTTATCAGTTAGTTTCATTATTGCACTTCCTTTACAGCAAGCTCATCTGCTTTATTTGTAGGATTTTTAATCTCATTTAATATTTGCAAAATTTTATCTAGTTTTTGATTAGTATTATTATCAAAACTAATAAAATTTTTTAAAGTTAACTTTCCATAAGTCGCTAAACTTAAAGCATCATTAGATTTGTTTAATTCTTTATTACATACAAATGTAGCATTAATTTCTTTTTCTCCAGTTGAACCATCACCAGTACCTTTGTATCTTACATCTAAATCTAAATTCAATTTTGTTAAATCAATCCCATAAAAATATCATAATTTTGTACTTGACTTATTTGCATAAGTTTACCTAAATAGTGAATTTTTACTTTTTTATTTCAAACATCAATGGCAGTTTCTTCTAACATTTCATTAATGATTGTTTGATGATGGGTTTTATTTTCAATTCCACCAGTGATAGTGCTATACTGACTAATTTGCTTATTTTTAATTAATGGGTTGTATTCTTTAGTTAATAAATAATAGTATTCATTGTTTTTAACAACATAGGGTAATATAGCAACTCCTTTGTTATTACATCAAGGTTCTTCAACGCCATGCATAAAATCAACTTTTATTAGTTTTACAAATTCTTTCATTTCTAGTACGACCTTAAACATTTTCTATTGGGTGATACTCTATATTCTTTTTCTCACAATCCAATTTATATTCTGCTTCTTTGATAGTACTTTGAACTTCACTATTGATTTGCTCACTGGTTTTTTGATTTCACTTGTCAATTGCAAAAACATGGGTTTTTAAGTTTTTCATATTTTTTTCTAATTCGACTTTTTTCAGCATTTCTTGTAAAGATTTTTCAGATTGTTTTGGAATATAACCAAACTCTTTTTTATGTCAAATTCAATAAGTATTGAAATATTCATATCTTTTTTCTAATGATCAAGAATTATATTCCTCTTGACATTTGATTGATTCCTCTAGCTTCTTTTTCATTCTTGCAACTTGGTTTTGTCATTGCAGTTGTTGTTTTTGTTCATCAGTAACAACCAATGCTTTTTTGTTTCTTTGTTCTAAAAATTTTAAAGCAGAAACATTTTTTATTGTTACTTTACCGTTTTTATCTGTATGTGAAATTTGATTTATACAACCAAAAGTACCATAGGTATTAAATTTTTTCATAAAAAATATCTTCCTTTCAAAAGTAGTTTTAAAAATAAAAATCGCAACCAGTAATAGGTTACAACTCGTTTATTTTAAACTTCTTATTTAAAAGAAAGATAAAAAAATTTAGATAGGTTATATATTTTGAAGAGGTGTACCTATTTTAGTTTAGTATTCAATTTTTATAATTTAACTTTAACACATTTATTTTATAAATCAAGTTAAGATAAAAAAATCGTTACTGGTGCCACCTCTTCAAAGACCACACCAGTAACTAAATAATTGTACAATAAATTATTATAATTTTGAATTATAAATAATAAAAATGTAAATTATCACAGTATATTGATACCGGTATATGGTCAATTAAAATTTTTAAAAATTTTAATGTTTTGATGTTGTTTATTAATGGTTTTGTATTAATAATAGGTAAATTTAACAAGATTTTATAATTTATTTTACTATTTATTATATATTAACTATTTATTATATATTATATAGTGTCGAATTATCCATACTGTATAAGAAAAATAATCAATCAATTTGACCATATACCGGTATCAATTTGACCATATACCGGTATCAATATGTTATAATTATTTTATAATTTGAAAATTAAGGTAAAGAGGTTAAATTTTGATGAAAGATTTATTAGTTAAACAAGAAAACAAATTTATTAAAAAATCAAATGTAATTGTTCGTGCAGTGACAAATGAGTCTGCAGGAATTATGACTCAAAGGTTAT
The DNA here is from genome assembly GCF_030913225.1 of Spiroplasma sp. AdecLV25b. Classification (GTDB taxonomy): domain Bacteria; phylum Bacillota_I; class Bacilli_A; order Mycoplasmatales; family VBWQ01; genus Spiroplasma_E. Next base: position 4,210 of record NZ_JAQYTS010000012.1, on the reverse strand, counting down.
TTAATTTTGTTATGTTAAGTTCTTTACATAAATTAGATTGAAATAAACACGAAAAACATAAGTATTTAGAGTGTTGACTTTCTGATTTTTGTAGATATTATGGTATTACTGAAAAGCAACTTTATGATAAAGTTATTCATAAAAATAAAGATATGACAGTAATTCAAAAAGAAATTCAAATTTTGACACAAATGCAATTTTTTTTATTTGATGAAACAAAAGATAAATTTGAGTTTATAAATTTATTTTTAAGAGGTGGAAATGATCAAGGCAAAATTTATTTAGAAATTCATCAAAGTTTAATAGCAGAACATTATTTAAATTTAAAATCTGATTATACAAATATTTATTTACCATATACAAAAGAAGTAACTACTAAATATTCAATGCGTTTATATGAGTATTTACGTAGTTATTTGTATATGAATGCTAAAACAAAATGAACACCAACTTATGCACATGAATGAGATTTTGAAAAACTATCTAAAATTTTAAATTTAAATTTAAATAGTAGTTATTTTAAATATATTTCAAAACTGAAAAATAATATTTTAGAACCAGTAAAAAAAGATTTGTTAAAAACTGATATTATTTTCACTTATGAATTAATTAAGGTAGGTAGAAAATATAGCAAAATTATTTTAAATACGCATTTAGATTTAGAAAAATTTAATGCGCAAAATCCTGAATTTGAAAAAGTACCAATGAAAAAAGAATATGTAAATAAGTCAAAGTTAACAACAAGTAATTTTAAAAAAACAAAAATCTAAAATAATTGACAAACCAATTTTAACTGATGAAGAAGTAAAAAAGATTATGCATGATTTTGATAACCATTAGCTTTGATTTATAATCTTCAAAATTATTTTGATAGTGTTTTAAAAAACATATTTTATTTTTAACATACATTTTATTAATTTTACTTATTTTACAAATATTCAATTTCATTATATTAATTATTGTAAAATGTATTTTATGTGTAAAATAAGTAAATAATATATAATCAATATATAAGGGAGTGAAAATAATGCCAATTGAAACCAAAAATAGTATAAAAAATAAAATTTTAGAACGCGTAGAAAATACTGCCGCTTTTTCAAAAGAAAATTTAAAAATAAAAGATAAAAGAATTGCTACTTGTATGATACCTAATATGTATTGTGAAGAAGAATTGGTTGAAGCTTTTAGAAAAGAAGCTAAAGATAAAAAATGACTATATACAACTTTAATGAATGAAATTCTTAGAGAAAGATATGGGAAAATTAATAATGAAAGTGAGACTAAATAATTATGAAAATGATTAGTTTTTGTAATAAGAAAGGTGGAGTTGGAAAAACTACTCTTTGTAAAAATATTGCTTATAAATTAGCTTTAGAAAATAAAAAAGTTTTAGTTATTGATTTAGATAGTCAAGGTACTATAGGGTGTCAAATTATCTTTATTGAATATAGAAAAAATGGTATGAAATATCCCATTTACCGGTAAATTTATGTTATAATAATTATTAGATTAAAAAAGTTCATTAGGGCTAAATTTATGTCAAATAGTTTAATTGATAAAAAAGAAAATAAATTTATTAAAAAATCAAATGTGATTGTTCGTGCAGTGACAAATGAGTGTGCAGGAATTATGACTCAAAGGTTATTTAATTTTGCAGTTATGAATACTAAAAATAATATACAAAATATTGATCATATTGGTTTTTGATTAAAAGATTTTTGTATTTATTATAATATTGCTGAAAAACAACTTTATGATAAGGTTATTCACAAAAAACAAGACATGACAGTAATTGTGAAAGAATTAGAAAATTTAACTAGTTTAAAATTTTTTGTATTTATAGAAAAAGAAAATAAATATGGTTTTGTGAATGCTTTTTTATCAGGTTTTAATGTGGATGGTTATATTAAACTTAAAATTAATAGAGATTTAGTTACAAAATATTTTGTTGATTTAAAAAAAGATTATACGAATATTTATCTACCTTATACAAAAGATGTTACAAGTAAATATTCAATGCGTTTATATGAGTATTTACGTAGTTATTTGTATATGAATGCAAAAACTAAAGGTACACCAACTTATGTACATGAATGAAGATTTGAACAAATAGCAAAGATTTTAAATTTATCACTAAATAGTAGTTATTTTAAAATTATAACTAAATTAAAAACAAGAATTTTAGAACCAGTAAAAAAAGATTTAGAAAAAACTGATATTATTTTTACTTATGAATTAATTAAGATAGGTAGAAAATATAGCAGAATTATTTTAAATACACATTTAGATTTAGAAAAATTTAATGCTCAAAATCCTGAACTTGAAAAAATACCAATTAAAAAAGAAAATAAGGAGTATGCAAATAAATCAAAGCTAATGGCAAATAATTTTGAAAAACAAAAAAATAAAATAATTATTGAAAAACCCATTTTAAGTGATAAACAACTGCTAAATATTTTAAATAATATTGATGCTGATTAAACTATATTAGAAAATTCTAAATCTAGAAAATTAGAAATAAGAGCAACTAATTCAAATAACTTATCTAATTTTTTAATATATTGATTTTTATTTAATTCACAATATTTTTTTCCATTTTTATCAAAAAATTCATGTAAATATTCTCCTTCTTTATTTTTAATTTTCATTTGATTATCATGTCTGATATTTAGATTATTCATTTCGGAAAATATCTTATTTTTAATATCTTTGCCAAATTCGTTTTCAATCTTTTTCTTGTTTATTTTCATTGTATGATTGGACTGCTGAAAGTTCAATTCCTAACATTCGTAAAATCAACATCATTTGTAAATTAATAATTTTTTTATTATTATTTTCAAATAGTTCTCGTAAATCAAAACAAACGACATTTGTTTGTTTTCATTGAAATTTAGTATGTCCATTTCAATATTTAGCATATGTGCCTTGCGTTAAAGATGTTAATTTAGATTTTAAATTATCTAGTTTTAAAATATTTGGTGCTACAGTTTCTGTTTCGAGTTTTTGCACAATTAAATTGTATAAATCTGTAAATTTTGGATAATCTGTTGATTTTAATTTCTCAAAACTAGAACTTGGTAAAATCTTTTTTTGAACATAAACTGTTTTAATTAGTTCTATTAATAAAACAAAAAGAAAGGTGAATATTATGAATGTAGAAATAATTGGTTGATTAGCAGTTGCTGTAAATAGTTTTATTTTTTTACCTCAAATTATAAAAATTATTAAAACAAAAAGGGTACGTGATTTATCATTTTTTATGTTATTAATTCAATTATTATCTTGTTTTTTATGAATAATTTATGGAATATTTATAAAAAATTGAGAAGTTGTAAGTTTAGATTCAATAATCTTAATATCTACAATTATTATTTTAGGTTTTAAATAATTTCCAAAATAAACTTCATCTAGAACTTAAATTTTTTACAAATGCTTTCATAAAAATTAACTCCTTAAAATAAATTAAAATTTAAAATTCCTTAATAGGAATGCTTAAATTTTAATTATTTTTTCAACTTTTTTGCTTAAACGTTAAATTAAAAATAAAAATTACTTGATTTTTAATATTAATTTGATTTAAAATAAATATGTAATTAGCAATCAAAGTATTAGATTGCTAATTTAATAAAAATGGAGGTGTTAAATATGACAAAAAATGAAATTTCACAAACTAAAAATAAATTAGATGTACAAAACAATTTTTCTAGACGTAATTATTTAACTGATATATTTGATAATTTTTTTAATGATATTATAGATTTTTCTTATCCTTTAACTTTCAACAACAACGGAGAAAGAACATTTTTACCAAAAATAGATGTTTTTGAAAATGATTCTGAATACTGTTTAGAAATTGAATTACCTGGTGTTTTACAAGAAAACATTGATTTAAACATAAATAATAATGTTCTTACAATAGAAGCTAAAAAAGAAGATGTTAATGAAAAGAAAAATAAAAATTATCATATTCAAGAAAGATATTATGGTTCGTTCTCTCGCTCTATTAATTTACCATCTAATGTAAGTGAAGAGTCTATAGATGCTAATTTTAAAAATGGTATCTTAACAATTAAGATACCTAAAAAAGAACAAACAAAAACTAAAAAAATTACGATTAAATAATTCAATTAACTAGTTAATTGACTAGTTTTATATATTTATTTTTTTTGTAATTTATTATTTTTAATATTATAAATTTGAATATTACTTT
>NZ_JAQYTS010000007.1 GCF_030913225.1 Spiroplasma sp. AdecLV25b | reverse complement strand
TGTTATAAAATAATAAAATAAAACATTAAAATACTTTGTTTATTAAATATAATATGATATAATTATAGCAACAATTAAATAGTTTAATGTTGTCTTTTATTTAAAGAAAATTAAATTATAACTATTAACTTTATTCACCCTCCTTTGTTTTTATTTTTTTCCATCACAAATTGTTCGTAAATTTCTTGTAAATCAATTTTGTAAGGTTTAAGAGAATTAATAATAATATTATTTTTAAAAGCTAGTTCTTGAATTTGATTTAGATTAACTTCTTTTTCATTATTTTTTTTCAATAATAAAAATTTATTTTTTTGTTCAACTTGATAATTTAATTCAACTAAAAGTTTTCTTAATTTAGCATTATTGCTACTCAAAATAGCAATATAAGTTTCTTCATCATTAATTTTATTTGAGTATACTACTTCACCTTTACGTAAGATTGTAAATGAGTCAATAAAATTTTGTAATTCAGATAAAATATGTGATGAAATAAAAATGGTTTTTTTAAGTTCACTTAATTTTTTTAATTCATTAAACAGTTCGGTTCTTGCTGTTGGATCAAGATTAGCGGCTGGTTCATCTAAAATCAAGATTTTAGGATCATTAAGTAAAGCTTGAATTAGTAAAATTTTCTTTTTCATCCCAGAAGAAAAACTATTTGGGTCTTGATTACAAAAATCTCATAAATCATATTTTTTTAACATTTCTTCAACTTTATTTTTTGCTTCTTGTGGCTTTAAACCACTGATTTTAGCCATTGAAAGTAAATATTTTCATGCTGTAATTCGTTTTGGGAATCGCGCTAATTCTGGAATATAACCAATCATTTTTTTTGCTTCTTTAGTAGTATAAGAAAGACCATTAATATAAATATTGCCTGAATTAATTTTTAAAGCACTGATTAAACTTTTAATAGTAGTAGTTTTTCCTGCACCATTAGGACCAAAAAATGCATGAATTTCTCCAGAATTTACTTTTATTGTTATTTTTTTTAAAATTAATTGTTTTTTAAATTGCTTTGATACATCTTTAATTAAGATAGCATATTTTTGTTCTTCATCACTTAATGTTTGTTGTATGTGTTTAGTTGGTAATAAATTTAGTATTCTATTTGGTATTTTCATAAAGTCACACTCTTTTCTTTTTTGAATATAATAAAAATTAATTATTGAAAATAACTTCTATTATTAAAATATAAAATTAGTATGATTTTATTGCAGTAAACTCATTTTTCATCCGTTAATGAAAATTTTAATTTCTTTTATGATTTTATTTTTTAGTTCAGTGATTTTTGAATAAAAAACTAAAGTTAAATTTACTTTTAGATTTAAAATATTATTGTGATTCAATTTTACTTCTGATAGTTGGTTTTTATTAAGAAAAACTATTGAATTATTATCAAAATCATTTAAACAATAATTTAGATTTAAAAGTGAATAGTAAAATTCTTTTAAACTTTTAATTTCTTTGTTATTAACAAAGGCAACTTTTTTTAATATTTTACAATTCAGAATAAATAAATTGATTTTCTTAATAAGAAAAATAGTATTTTTATTAATCATTTGTGAAATTACATAAACATAAAATAATAAAATCATTAAAAAGCAAGTAATTGCTGGAAGATACTCAAAGAATGAAGAAATGTGCATTTTTATTAAAATATCAAAAAATACTCCTAAAATGTTTAAAGAAATGATAAATAAAAAATATACTTTAATAATTTCTTGATATTTTTGATATATTTTACAAATAAAAAAATTATTAAAAATATTAATGTTTAATTTACTAATAAAAATTAGATTTAAACAGCCAAGAACAGTTATTAAATATTGACTACTATTAAATAATAAGTTGCTACCAAAAATTCATAAATATAATAAAGCACTAAAATAAATTGTTAAAACTTTAATAATCATTTTAATATTATTAATCGATTTTTTAATTTTTCAATATGAAACAAAATAATGTTTTTTACTTGTAAAATTAGTAGCAAGTGTAACTAAAGGAACTAATCAAAACATAACTAAAATTATGTTAACAATTAACATGTCATTAACTATATTCTGAATAAAACTAATTAAAGTCATTAATTGTACACCTGTATATTTTCAATTTGCTTACTCTTAATTCTAGCATAATTATTTTTAATTAATAATTTTTTATTGGTTCAAGAATACAAAAAAATCATTGAAAATCATTAATGAAGGTATCTTATTTATAATCACTTATATTAATATGAATAACTAATTTTTATTAATAACATTAAATAATTCATAAAACATTGGAAAATCTAATTCTTCAGCTCGAATTGTTGAAGGTCAAGATAAGTCATTAATAAAATTAACGGCTTTTTCTTTATCATTTAAATAAACACCAACATTATTGGCTAATGTTTTTCTTTTATTAGTAAAACAACTGCGAACAAATTTTCAAAAAACTACTGGTTGCTCCAATTTCATTTTTGGATTAACTTTAAAATAAACAACACTACTAACAACATTGGGTATAGGAGTAAAACTAGCAGGACTAATTTCAAAAGCAATTTTAACATCACAATAAAACTGGCACATAATTGATAAATTACTGTATTCTTTAGTTTTAGGTTTTGAGCAAAATCTTTGTGCAACTTCTTTTTGCATTGTTAAAGTAAATGAAGTAAATAAATCAACATTTTCTAATAATTTTAAAACAATTTGCGAAGTAATATAGTAAGGCAAGTTAGCCACAACATGAATATTTTGAATATTTTTAAACTCATTGGTAATTATTTTTCTTAAGTCTAGTTTTAAAAAATCTTCATTAACTATCAATAAATTATCATGCTTACTTAATTGCGAATGTAAAACTGGAATTAATTTTTTATCAATCTCAATAGTTACTACTTTTTGCGCATGATTAACTAATTCATTAGTCAAATGACCTAAACCAGGTCCAATTTCTAATATCCCATCAGTATTGGTACAATTACTAGTTTTAGCAATTTTTATAATAATATTATTATCTACTAAAAAATTTTGACCAAACTTTTTAACAGCATGCAAATCATATTTTTTTAATAAAGTTTTTGGATTATCCATTCTTAGTCCCCCGATTCTTTTTTTATTTCTTATATACATACTAGTAATAACTAAACAAATGTTTATTTAATCATTGGAAATGCTAATTTCACTACTAGTAATTCTACTTGTGGTAATATTAACATATATCAACTTAATATATAAATATTAAATTGAGTGGGAAAAGGAGATGATTTTTATATGGCAACAAAAAATGACGTTGCTAACGAACAAAATGATGAATTAATTAATATTGTTTCGCTAGACTTAGGAACAAGAAACTTAATTGTCAGAGTTAATGGTCGTGAAGTTTACAAACAAGCAGCTGCTATTGTTTTTGATACTGAAAATGGAGAAGTATTTATTGGAGAAGCAGCTTTAGTGATGAAAGAAAAAACTCCAGCAAATAAAATCTTTAGAGAACCTATGTCAAACGGAGTTATTAGTGATAATAATGCCCTAATTGCTCTACTAACTGAAATTTTTACACAAATTGTTGACGTGAAAGCAGAAAAAATTTGACAAAAATCAGTCGCACTTGTAGCTATTCCTTCTAAAGTCTTTAAATTAGATAGAACAGTTTTAAAGGAAATTCTTGAAGGTAAAAAAAGCGCTAAAATTCCGATTTTTAGTGATAAATTTCCAAAAAGATACTTACCCGTTGATAGAGACCTTGATCATAAAGAAAAACTAGCATTAAACTATTCAATGAATGCTGAAAAAGTAGTTATTGTCCCAGAAGTTAAACTAGCTGCTATTGGTGGTGGATTAAGTCTTTGAGATGCATCAGGAGTATTTGTACTTGATATTGGTGGTGGAACATCTGACTGTGCTATTTTATCAAGTGGTGAAGTTATTGTCCAAGATTCCATTCCAGTTGCTGGTAACGCAATTGAAGCTGGTATTAAATCTCACTTTGAAAAAATGCACTATATCACCCTAAGTTCTGAAGAAGCAGAAAAAGCTAAAATCGGTGCTGGAATTTGAATAGATGGGGACAAAGACAGTGAACACCGTCTTACTATTCATGGAAAAAGCACAAAAACTAAAAAACCTGAACAAATTATCATTTCTAAACAAGAAGTTGCTAAAGCAGTTACCGAAGCATTTGAACCAATTGTCAAACTATGTGAAGATATTATTGATAAAGCGGGTGCTGCCTTCTCAAAAATGATTATGGACAAAGGATTAGTAATCACTGGTGGTGGTGCTTTATTGCAAAACATTACTACTTATCTAAAAATACGCTTAAAAATGGAACATGTAGTTTCTGCTAATAGTCCCAAAGAATGTGTTATCAAAGGTACACAAAGCTACGAAACACATAAGCAAGATTTATATACTAATGGTTATATCAGACCAAGTAAATAGTTTTAAGAAACATAACAAAGGAGGATATAAAACATGGGATTGTTTGATAAAAAACCCAAAGAAAATTTAAATAAAAAACAAGGAATAAAATCTATTAACGACTATAATTGATTAGCTTTAGATGTTGGTACAGAAAATTTTAAAGCACGTTATGTTAATATTGGTCTTACTTACGATGCTCCAACTTATCTTGCTGAAGATTACGAAAAAAACATAATTTTATTTGGTCAAGATGCTAAAGATTTAATTGATAAAACTAATGAAAACGTTGTTATTAAACGTCCAGTTCGTGATGGTAACATTGCTGACCCTGATGCTTTAAAACGTATTCTTGGTAAAATATTTAGTGACTTCAGACTTGAAATTAAAACTGGAGACGCTGGAAAAGAGAAGAACCGTAACTTAATTGTTTTAATGGCAACACCAAGTGAAATTAACTCAGTTCAAAGAGAAGCGTTAGAAAATATCGTTCACCAATTAGGAGCACTTCGCGGATTCGTTCAAGAAGAAGTAAAAATGGCTGCCTTAGGTTCTGGACAAGATATTTTTGGAACTGCTATCATGTGTGTTGATATTGGTGGTGGAAGTACTGATATTGCTATTATTAGTAATGACTCAATTCTATACTCTTATACAACAAATTGTGCTGGAGACTATTTAACTAACAAAATTAGTGAATATATCGCTTCAAAACATGCTTTAAAAATTGGTACTAAAGAAGCTGAAGATATTAAAAAAAATATTGGTTCATTATTGAAATATCAAGATGAAAAGCCATATACAATTTCAGGAGTTTCATTACCTAGACTAGATTCTCAACCAGGTGAGACAATGTCTATTTCTAAAACTATTGAAATCACACCAGAAGAAATTCGTGAAAATGTTATGCAAGTTCAATTTAGACTTGAAATTATTCCTACAATTCGACGAGTACTAAGAACTTCAGGAGAAAGAGCACCTGGAAGTATTAGTGACTTAAAGAAAAAAAGTAAAGGAATTACTGTTTGTGGTGGAGGAGCTTATATCAGAAAAATTGCTGAATTCATTAAAGAAGAGTTGGCTAAAGAATACTTTATCGAAGTTACTGGAAAAGGCGGAACGAAACCAATTCGTCAAAAATACGAAGGAGATATTTTTGAAGTTCGTGTTGCTGAAAATCCTTTAGATAATGTTATTGATGGTTGTGTAAAATACCGTGATACAATTTACAAACAAATAATATTAGAACAAGACCCTAATCGTGAAACTCTTGTAAAAGATGAAGAAATAATGTAGATTCAACAAACTAATAAAAAATGAGTTCATTGAACTCATTTTTTATTAGTTTACATTAAATTAAGTATTAAATTTAATTTTTAATAAACGTTTTTGTTTAATAAAATATCCTATTAAAATCACAACTCCAGGAATTACAAATGAGGTTAAACTGATTAAACCTGTAACAAATAGTTGTCGTTCATGATTAAGATAACTATTCAAACATAACAAAAATGGCACTATTTGAAATAATCCAAAAATAATTATTAAAATCACATTAGATGAAAAATAACTAATGATCGTAACAATGCCATAAATGATACAGGTCATAAATATAACTAATGACATTATCATCCCTATTATTAAACCTAAAGAAATCATTTTATTTTTATTTAACATACCTATTCTCCTAATTTTAAAATAGTTTAATTTTTTCATACTATAATAAAAATTTATATTATCTTTTTTATAAAAAACATTAGTAAAATTGTTATAATATTATTATACTATTTTCTAAGGAGCATTCACATAATGCAAAAAATACAGAGGTTATTGACAAACAGCATTCTATCAGATGATAAAAATAAATTTTTAAAAAAATATAAAAATAAATTTTTATATTTTTACAACACAATTAGTTTCAAATTATATATTATTACCTACTATTACTATTATAAATAAAACAACTTGTTATGTTAATAAATTACATAACAAGTCTTAATTTTACATTTTCACTAGAGATTTTATTTAAAAATTTTTCAATGATAGTTAAGCCAAATTCAAAAACACACCCTACTAATCTACCAGTAATAATGTTACCATCAACAACTACTTTTTTTCTTTAAATCAATTTTACTATTATTCAATCCCATGTCTGTTCCTGGATAATTGAGTAATTGTTTTTTATTATCTAACAAATTTAATTGGCCAAGAATTTGTGGAGCAATACAAATAGCAACGATGATTTTATTATCTTTAGCAAATTCTACTAATTTTGATTTTAATAATTGATTTTTATTTAAATTTTCAACACCTAAATTACCACCTGGTAAAACTAGCATTTCATATCCAGTTGCTAAAAAATGACAACTTTCATTTCCATATTATTCAGTCTCATTATTTAATTTAAAAATATTAAAAGCGTTTTCACGAGTCGTATTAATGACACTGTCAACTTGTTTAGGAATATTTTTTAACTCAGCAATTTTTTTAACTGTAAAAATAATATTTTCTGGATTATTAACTGTTAAACCATGTTTGGGGTTTCTTCCTCTTTTTGGTTCTGGTGTTAAATATGGTGCATCAGTTTCAACTAAAATTCTATTCATAGGAATAGTTTTAGCTACTGCTTGCAAATTAACAGCATTTTTATAAGTTACATTACCAGCAAATGAAATATAAAATCCTTGTTTGATAAATTTTTCAGCGATTTCTTTTGTTCCTGTAAAACAATGCAATATGCCGCAAGTAATATTTTGAGTTTTAATAATTTGAAATGCATCTTCAAATGCGTCGCGAATATGCAATAATACTGGTAACTGATGTTCCTTTGCTAGTTTTAATTGTTCAATAAATCATTTTTTTTGTTTTTCAGGAGTAGTAAATTTATGAAAATAATCTAATCCAATTTCACCAACAGCAATTACTTTACCAGTTTGAATTAATTTTTTCATTTCTAATATTACATTAGTTTTTTCATTGTTTTCAAATTCAGCAACTTCTGTTGGATGGATTCCAACAGCTGCATAAAGTCGAGGTATTTGTTCATCGTTTTCAAATTGACTAACTTGACTAACTGCATCTTGACTAGTTTTTAAAGTAAAACCAACATTTAAAATACTGCCTACGCCCGCCAAATAAGCATCTTTTAATAGTTTTGAAACCTCATCTTCAACATAATGTTCTGACATTAAATGACAGTGAGTATCAAAAATTCCATTATTTGCCATATTTTTACCTTCCTTAATTTCTATTTTCCTAAACAAAATCTTTTGAAAATTTCATCTAATAAATTAGTTTCAAATTTCTTGCCTTGCATTTCCAAAATTGTATTTCATGCTTTTTGTAAATGGACAATGATTAAATCAATTGAAATATAAGATTTTAAGTCTTCTAAAGTATTCTTAACACTAATTTCAATTTCATCTAAATACGCTAATTGTCTAGCATTGGCAAGGAGTAATTCTTTACTAAAGTTAATTTCGGTAGTTATAATTTTATCTTTTATATCTGAAATTAAATTAGTAATTTCTTTATTAATTGCACTAATTTTAACTACATTAAATTTATTTTTAACGTCTAATTCTAATTTTAACCCTAAATCTGTTTTATTAATAGCAATAAGATAATTTTTATTCTCAATTAATGCTAATAATTTTTTATCTTGACTAGTTAGAGGTTTTGAACCATCCAATACTAGTATTATTAAATCAGCATTATTTAAGGCATCATGTGATTTGTTAATTCCTGCTTTTTCAATATTATTTAATGTATTACGAATTCCCGCTGTGTCAATTAAATTTAAAGTAACATCACCTAAATTAATTTTACCTTCAACTAAATCACGAGTTGTTCCTGCTTGATTAGAAACAATAGCTTTATCTTCATTTAATAAAGCATTTAATAATGAAGATTTACCGACATTTGGTTTTCCAATAATAACAGTATTAATGCCTTCTTTAATAGTTTTTGCAATTCTACTATGCTCTTTAATAACTTTAATTTTATTTAAAAATTTTTCAACTAAAGGTATAACATTTTCAATTGTTGTCTGTTCTATTCCATCATATTCAGGATAATCAATATTAACAGTAATATTAGCAATTAATGTTAACAGTTCAGCAGACAACTCATTAATTAATATTTTTGTTTTACCACTTAAACTATTAATAGCGGTTTTTAAAGTAGTATCATTTTCTGCCATAATTAAATCATTAATCGCCTCTGATTCAATCAAATCAATTTTGTCATTTAGATATGCACGTCTCGTAAACTCGCCTCTAGTGGCCATTCTCATACCTGTAGTTAGTAATAATTGTAGTATTTTTTGAGTAATCAAAACACCACCATGACAATTAATTTCAATTGTATCTTCACCTGTGAATGACTTAGGGACACGATAACATGCAAGAACAACTTGATCAATTTTATTGCCATCATAATCAACAATATATCCGGTTTTTAAAGTATGACCTTTTTGTTTTAAAATATCTTTATTAAAAACTTTATTTAAAAATTCATAAGTATCTTTACCAGAAATTCTAATAATACTTATAGCTTGATTTAGGGGGGCAGTCGCTATTGCGACAATTGTTTCACTTAACATTTTTTTACCTCTTATGTTAAACAACCTAAAGATTTAAATCCTAGGTTGTTCTAAATTTTCTAGTTTGATTACCACATGACGTTCTTGACCAGTACCTAATGAATAACTTACAATTCCATCAATTTTCTTTACTAGTTCATGAATTATTTTACGTTGGTTATTGGACATTGGTTCAAAATGAAAGGGGGTTTAATTATATTTCATTTTTTTCATTATTTGATAAATTCTATTTTTAAGGACATATTTTTGATTATTTATATAATTATTGAGATTTATTGTTATAAAATAATTTTTCCTTTGTTCATTAAAAACAAATAACTGAGTGATGGTTCTAAAATAAACGTTTTTCACTGTTTAAAACTATATAAAAGGTATTACTAGGCAAATTTTGAATAAATTTTTCTAAATGAACTATCTTTTTAAAGATTTTTATTTCCATTTTTTACCACCAAAGAGATTTTTAAAAACTATCGAATTCTTTTAGGCTGTACAGTTTCTGATTTAACAAATATTTTTTTAATTTTAGTTGAAAATGGAGTATTAATAGTTCCATTTTTCTTATAGCGATTACGTTTTTGTTTATTGTAACAATGGAAACTAATAGTTTGAATAATTTGTAATAAACCTGAAATAATTCAATAAATTCCTACTCCTGAAGGAGCAATACATACATAGAACACAAACATTAAGATAAAGATGCTTTGCATAATAACTTGTTTTTTTAAAGCAGCTTTTGATTCTTTTGTTTTAATTTTTTGGCGAGAACGATTTAAAAACATAGGTAAAAGCATTGAAATTAATTGTGTTGGTACATAAATTAAAATTATTATTAAATACATAAAGTGGCCTTGAGTAATCATTCCTCATGGTTGTTCAACTAACTGAATAGCTCCAACTGTAGTGTTTTTTAAAATATTTGTTGATTTCATAACATTATACATAGCCAAAATAAAAGGCATTGATAAAATCATAGGAATAAAGGCAGCCATAGGATTAATACCTTCTTTTTTATAAATAGCCATTAATTCCATTTGTTGTTTTTGTTTGGCACTTGGATCTCGTGAATGTTTATATTTAGCTTGAACTTCAGTAGTTTTCATTTGAACAGACTGCATTTTTTCTTGATTTTGTTGTGCTTTAAAAGTAAATACTAAAGTAATTAATTTAATAATTAATGTTGTAAAAATAATAGAAAAAATAATACTTACACCATTTGTAGGATCACCGTTACCACTTAAACCAGATGATATATTAACTAATAATCATGAAATTGGATAGACAAACATCGCATAAAATGGTGATTTAGTAACTGTTCATGCTTCTGCTCATGAACGAATACCATTAAAATCATATTCAAATATATTACCACCGTTAATATGAAAAATATGATTTTTAGCTACATCTTGATTGCCAATTAAGATTTCAAAAAAGACAGCAGCAACATTATATTTTTGAAAATCATATGCTGAAGTAACTGTGTCTGTGGCAACGTTAGTATCACCCATAACCTGACCACAGCCTCAAAGTGTTGACATTAACAAAAATACACCTAAAATTATTTTAGATCATTTTCATGTCATTTTAACTCAAACATTTTTTTTCTGTTGCTTTTCTGGAAATAAAAATTTTTTATACTGCATTGTTATTTATACTCCCTTTAATGGTACTTTCATTAAAAGATTTAATAAAGAACTAGTATTTTTTTCATATGTATTAGATAAGTAATTTTTTCTAACCATTATGACCATATCTACTGGTCAGTCCTTTTTAACATCTATTAACATGCTACGCACCTGACGTTTAATTTTGTTACGCTCAAAAGCAAAGCGAACTAATTTTTTTCCTACTGATATTCCTATTTTTATAGTGCCAAAATCTGAACGATTTATATAATAAATATAAAATTGGCTATTTGAAAGTTTTTTTCCTTCGTTAATTAAATATTTAAAATGATGATTTTTCAAAAGATGGTATTTTTTTTCCATATGTCCATTCACCTTAAAATATTTTTTAAACTATGCTGTTAATTTTTTACGCCCTCTTTGACGTCTTCTTTTAATAACATTAATTCCTGTCGCAGATTTCATTCTTGCAAAAAACCCATGGGTTTTTTGATGCTTCCTTTTGCTTGGTTGGTATGTTGGTTTCATCTTTATTCTCCTTTTTGTTAAGTTTTATTAAAAAATCAATAAAAATATTCTAACACAATATTATTTTATTCACAAATTAATTCTAACAATTATAAACAATTAATAGATAGATATATTTTACACAAAAAAATAAAGAAATAAAACATTTTAATGATAAAGAATGGAATATTTACTCATTCAGCTTATCTAAATAAAAACCTTAATAAGGTTAAATAATTTAAAAATTAAAATCTTGCTTGAAGCAAGATTTTAATTAATTGTTAAATGATACTTTAGATTAAAAGTTTAAACTTCTACTGTTGGTTGTTGAGTAACACTAGTATCAACTGGGGTTGCTGTATATTTTCCTACTAAAATTAAAATACCACCAATTACTCCTGAAAAAATTAAAGAAATTACTCCTGCTGGAATATTTGAATTTGCTTTTCCACGTAACAAATTAATAGAAAAAAATAATGGTAACAATTGTAATAGAGCAACAACGATTCAAAAAATAGCCGTAATTTTTTTAGTAGTTGCCACAACTTCGCTAATTCCTCCAGATGTTGAACTAGCAGTTTCAACCGAACTAAGAGCTGTTAATGTAATAATTGCACCAATAATTGTTAATAACATAATAATACCTGATGAAATGATTGATACGATACAACCTGCCTTGCATAAACCATCCATTTGTTTTTCATTCATTTTATTTCTCCTGTCTTTCATTTTTTTAATAACCACGCCTAATTTTACTTTAAAATATAATAATAATGATGATAATTTATTGTTAAATCCATTTTTGTGTGTAAATTTTTATAAGGTAGCTACTAACACCCAAATAAAAATTTTAAAATTATTGTTAGCAATATTAGTTCAACAAAAAAATAAATGATTTATAATATTTTATATAATACTTATTATTTAGAGATTAGAAAATAATAATACCTATATTAACAAGTTTATTAACAGGTTATCAACACTAATCCACAAGTTATCAACAAAGTTATCCACATGATAGCTTAAAAAATATTTATTACTGAGGTTTTTGTTATGAATAATATTGATAAAACAAAAGAAACTTATCAAAATATTTGAAATAAAGTTAGGAATTTTTTGCAATATGATGAAATGATTGATCCAAGTATTTTTAATACATACATCAAAAATACTTATATTTATGATATTTTTGAAGATAGATGTCTGATAATTGTTGAATCAACATTTGCTAAAGAAATTTTAACTAAAAATTTATCTACTAAAGTTAAAGAATTACTAGATAGAATTATTCAACAAAATTTAAAAATTGAATTTTTAGAATTAAACGAAGTAAAAAAGCAAAAAATATATGAAGAAAAAGATTTTATTGAATTTAATAAAACTCAACAAAATAAGAAACAATTTCAATTTAGCAATTTTATTAAAGGTGATTCTAATAATGAAGCATTTCAATCAGCTTTGTCTATTACTTTAGAACTTGGTAAATATTGAAATCCTTTATTTATTTATGGAAACTCTGGCTTAGGTAAAACTCACTTATTACATGCTATAGAAAATGAAGTAAATAATAAATACCATGGTGAAAAAAAAATACTTTACTTATCTTCTGAAGAATTTGGTCGAATGATTCCTGATATTATTAAACAAAATATTTCTAATATTGAAAAATTTAAGGATTCCTTCAATCAATATGATGTGCTTTTAGTAGATGATATTCAATTTTTAGCTAACCGCAGTAAAACTAACGAATTTTTTTTTCATATATTTAATAGTTTTGTTAATAAAGAAAAACAAATTGTAATCACTTCAGATAAACATCCTGATGATTTATATGGTTTTGAAGAGCGAAATGTTTCAAGATTTCAAAGTGGTTTAAGTGTAGGTATTGATTCTCCAGATTTTGAAACTGCTCTAATAATATTAAAAGAAAAAATTAAATCTTTAAATTATGATCCAACTATTTTTACAGAAGAATCTTTAAATTTTATTGCATTAAATTTTAATAGCGATGTCAGAAAATTAGAAGGTGCTCTAAATCGATTAATTTTTTACAGCATTTTATATATAAAACCAAATCATCTCATAGTTTTAGACGATGTAATGAAAGCTTTTAAAATTACTAGTAATTCATTAAAAGAAAAACTAACTATTAAAAAAATACAAAATATTGTTGTTGACTATTACAACATTCCTTTGAAATTATTAGTTAGTACTTCGCGTGTTAAAACAGTTACTACTGCTCGCCATGTTACCATGTACTTAATAAAAACTTTGTTAAATGAATCATATACTAAAATTGGTAACGAATTCGGCGGTAAAGATCATACAACAGTGATGAATGCTTATAACAAAGTTAAAAAAAATATAGAAAATAATTATGAATTTAAAAAAATGATTGAAAAATTATCTCATCAATGTTTGAAACATAATTAATCCACATATTATTCACATTACTTT
Source organism: Spiroplasma sp. AdecLV25b (assembly GCF_030913225.1). Taxonomy (GTDB): domain Bacteria; phylum Bacillota_I; class Bacilli_A; order Mycoplasmatales; family VBWQ01; genus Spiroplasma_E. The sequence goes on along the minus strand of NZ_JAQYTS010000007.1, from coordinate 17,190 downwards.
ACACATATTATTCACATATAAAAAGTTAAAATTTCCCTTAAAAATAAAGGAAATAAAAGTTATTAACATTAATCCACATTATAATAATATTAATAGTTAATTATAATAATATTAATTATTAATATAGAAAATAGGAGAAAACAATGAAATTTGAGATAAAAAGTTCTAATCTATTAAAAATATTAAAAAAAATTATTAAAATCACTCTTTCTAATACTACTTATGAAGAATTATCATGTTTTTTATTAGAAATTGAAAATGACAAAATAGTACTTACTGCTTCTAATGGAAATTTATCAATGAAAACAGAATTAGAAAAAAACGACGAATATTTAAAAATTATTAAAACCGGTTCGGTTTTAATAAATGCTAAAATTATGCATGATATTTTTAATAAACTAGAGGATGAATGGTTTTTATTTGAACTTAAAATTAATAATTTAATCATTAGTAATTTTAAAAACAATAATAACAATGATTTTATTTTTAAACTTAGTACTATGACAATTGAAAAATTTCCAAAAATTACTTTTGACAAAGAAATAGAAAATAAAGTATCGTTTAAAAAAACATTATTACAAAATATTAATGATCAAATTGCATTTGCAATTAATACCAATAATAATAGTAAACCAGCGTTAACTGGAATTAATTTTAAATTTTCTAATAAGAAATTATATATTACTGCCACTGATGGATATTGTTTAGCAAAAAAAACAATTCCTTATTTAGAAGAAATAAAGGTTGATAATAAAGAATTTAACATTCCAGTTTATTTACTAAATGAAATTGACAAAATTACTAATGACTTAAATAAAAATGTTAATTTTTATTTTGAAAATAATTTAAATTTAATTATTGAAATTGACAATTATTTATTTCAAACGAGAATGATTGAAGGAATTTATCCAAACACTGATGATATTATTAAAAATATTTTAGAAAAAGAGAAAACAATTGTTGAAATTAATAATGTTAAAGATTTTTTAAATATTATTGAATTATCGATTATTCTTTCTAAAAAAGATACTTCGCCAATGATTCAATTTTTAATAAATACTAGAACTAATGATTTTAAAATTAATTGTTTATCAAATAATGATAATATCGGTGAAGTTATTGAACAATTTAAAAAATTCAATTTTATTAAAAATAAAAATATTGATGAGCAAATAAAAGTTGTTTTTAATTCAAAACTAATTATTCATGCAATAAAATCATTTTATAAATGCAAAACAATATCATTAAGTATTTCTTGACCAAAAAATTATACTATTATTCAAAGTGAAGAAGAAATTGGATTATTACAACTAGTATTACCAATTGGCGAAAAATAATTATATCTTAATTTAAAATAAAGTTTTAAATTAAGATATAATATGTTAAAATTTAAACGAATTTAAGAAAACATAACAGGTGAAAAAAAAGATGCACAAATTAGAACGAAAAAAACTGATTATTGAACTGTTAGAAACTAATGGTTTTATTAAAATCAGTGATTTATATAAAAATAAAAAATTAAAAAATATTTCACCAATGACAATTAATAGAGACTTAAATGCCATGAAAAAAGAAGGTATTTTAGAAACAGTTTGGGGTGGCATTCAAATTCCTGGATATAATTTTTGAACTACACAAGAAACAAGCAGAGAAGAAAAAACACAAATATCTAGTATTGAAAAAAATAAAATTGCTAAAATAGCAGGTGAAAAAATTATAGAAAATGATGTTATTTTTATTGGAACAGGTACTACACTTGAAGAAATAGTAAACTTTTTAAATGGAAAAAATGTTACTGTAGTTACTAATTCTCATTTTATTGCATTAAATTGTTATAAGTATAGTAATATCACTTTAATTTTAATTGGTGGACGATTAAGAAAAAAATCTGGTGCATATGTTGGAGAGTTAGCAAATAAAAATATTAAAACACTTCATTTTAATCATTGTTTTATTGGTGCTAATGGTATTGATTATAATGGCATTTATAATTCAAATCTTGAAGAAGGGACCATTAATGAAATAGTTTTAAACAACTCTAAAAATCGTTATATTTTAGTTACTAATGATAAATTTAATAAAACAGATTTTGTTCAATTTTATAGTATTAAAAATATTCATTGTGTTATTACTGACAAAGAAATAGAAACAGAAAAATTTTTATCTCATAATTCAAATCTTAAATTCATAATTACTTAACAAAGAAAAGGAGATTTTTATGAAAATAGCAATTGGTGCATTAAATGTATCAAAAGAATATTATGAAGAATTAGTAAAATTTATTGAAAAAGAATTAAAGCTAACAGTTTCCTCGAAATTTGTTGATGAGAATATTGTAAAAGTTAACAAAAAAATAAATAGTTTATTAGAAAATAAATTTGTTGATTTAGCAGTTATGATAGAACCATTTGGAATTGCATCATTTATGATTGGAAGCAAAAATAAAAATGTAATTTGTGCACCAGCATGTGATGAATTAACAGCAAAAATGACTAAAAGACATAATAATTCTAATTTACTAATTATTGCTAGTGCCATTACTGGTTTAGAAATGGCAAAACAAATTAGTAAAAACTTTTTAACTACACCATATGATGGTGGTAGACATCAAGTAAGGGTTGATATGTTAAAAAGTTTATTAGAAGGTGAATAATATGAAAATAGCGATTGGATGCGATCATACAGTTACTGATATTAAAAATAAACTAATAAAACTATTAGAAACTATGAATCATGAAGTTATTGATTGTGGAACTAATGATAATGAACGTACACATTATCCAATTTTTGGTCATAAAGTTGGTGTTTTAGTTGCAACTAATAAAGTTGACAAAGGTATCGTTTTATGTGGAACAGGAGTTGGAATTGCTAACAGTGTTAATAAAATTAAAGGTGTGCGTTGCGCTTTAGTGAGAGAACCTTTAATTGCAACAAAAAGCAGTAAGTGATTTTGATATTAATGTTATTGCTTTTGGTGGTTGAATTAATGGTATTGGTTTAATTGAAGAAATAGTTACTACGTTTGTTAATGCTAAGTATGAAAATAAAAATAAAGACATAATAAAAACAATTAATGATTTAATTGTCAATGAAAATTATCAAGATGATATTTTAAAAAAGAAATTTTGCTTTGAGAAGAAGGAAAATATCACGATTAGTGCTAAATATAAATAAGTTCTAAATAGGACTTTAAAAATTATAAGAAAGGAAATTTTTTTACTATGTTAATCGAAAAAGACAAAAGTAAAAAGAAAATCGATACCTTTTTAAATAAATATATGATTCCGATTTTACAAAAATTAGCTGGTAACATGTATTTAAGAAGTCTAATGGAAGGTTTCTATGTAACATTGCCAATTATTGTTTTTTCTTCACTCGTTGGAATTATTATGTGAATACCACCAGCATTTGCTGGTAATACTAATTTATTTCCATTAGAATTAAGAATGTTTTTAAATCGTTTATATATTTTTACGATGGGACTTGTATCAATTTGATTTGTATTTGGATATGGGTCAAAAGTTAAATCAAAAATTACCAGTTAATCGCCAAATCAATTTAATTATGGTTGGTTTCGCTGCATCATCTTCTTTATTCATGATGTCAGTAGGAGGAATTTTTGCACTTGATGGAAATGGTAATCCAACTGAAAATTTTGCTTCAATATTTATTGGAAATTTAGGTTCAACAGGTATGTTAACAGCTATTATTATCGGGTTAATTTTGCCTTGAATTTTTTATTTACCTGTAAGATTTAATTGAACTATTAGATTACCAAAAGTTGTACCACAAGGAGTATCACAATCTTTTGCTGATATTATTCCATATGGTTTATCAGTGATGGTATTTTGAGGTTTTGGTTATATTTTTATTCAATTTTTAGGAATGAGTTTTACTGATGCTTTATTTTCAGCGATTAAACCAGTTTTTAGTGGTTTAGATTCATATGGTTTTTTAGCAGTTATGTCATTTTTTACCTCTTTAATTTGATTTATAGGAATTCATGGACCTTCTGTAACAAGACCATTTTTAACACCATTTATGTATAATAATTTAGCAGATAATCAAGCACTATTTGCCCAAGGATTACATTCACACTGAGCTTTAACATATGAGTTTTCTTATGATTTCTCTAGTACATTGGGTGGAACAGGTACTACATTTGTAGTACCACTAATTTTAATTTTATTTTGTAAATCAAAACAATTAAAAATTGTTGGATTTGCTTCTTATATTCCGATTTGGTTCCAAGTTAATGAACCTGCATTATTTGGGGTGCCACTAATTTTAAATCCAATTGTCTTTATTCCTTTTACTATAATCCCAATTATAAATGTTGAATTATATAAAATGTTTATTGATGTATTTGGTATGAATGGTGCGATTGCTGATGTTCCTTGATCAATGCCTGCTATCATTGGATTAGAGTTAGGAACAGGATTGCAGGGCTGACAACCAGCGCTACTATGAATAATAATGTGTACTATTGATTTTGTCTTATGGATACCATTCTTGTTAGTATTTGATCGATTAGTTTGCAAAGATGAAATATTAAAAGCAGAAACAGAAAAACTAATTAAACCTTTACATTATAATTATTGATCAATTTTTCAATCATGATTAGTAAGTAAAACTGGTTTTAATAAAAATATTAAAGGAAAATATCAACTTCAATATCAACAAGTAATGAGTGACATTAAAATCGAAAAATACAAAAAACAAGAATTTAAAGAAATTTTAAAAAAACAAGAATTATTAAATAAAAAAGATACCAAAATTAAAGTAATAAATGCCCAAAAACACGTTTTAATAATTTGTTATGGTGTTCTGGTACTTCAGCTATGTTTGCTGAATCTGCACGCATTGGAGCACAATTAAAAGGTATTACTAATATTACATTTGATTCTTCGGCTTATGGTAATCACAAAATATTAATGAAAAATATGGATTTAATTATTTTAGCGCCACAGTTATCAGTTTATATGGATGAAATTAAACTTGATACTGCAGAATATGGTTCAAATATTGTTGAAACTAGAGGTCGTGAATATATTAAATATAGTAATGATCCCAAATTAGCAATTGAATTTGTTTTAAAAAACTTAGAAAATAAAGTGTAAAAAGGAAAAGAAAATGAAATTAAAAAATCATCATCAGATTGCTTGAATTTATATTATTAGTTTTTTAACTATTATTATTTTGACAACATTAATATTATTATCCACAAAAATCTTAATTAATACTTCTTATTTGTTAACACTTATGTTTTTAATAATAATGATAATATTTAATGTTTCATTTTTCTACCTTCCATTTTGTTTTAAAAAGTTTAAATATCCTTTAATAAATTTAGAAATTACAGAAAAAAAGATTTTAAACTTTATTAAACCTAAATATTTATGAACAATAATTATTCCTAGTTTAATTAGTTTAATATCAGTTTTAATTATTATGTTTACAATTGTAATTTCACCTAATAATTTATTAAATGTATACCAAATTTTGTTCTTAATTGGCTTTTGAATAGTAGTGTGTGTTATTAATTGTTCTTATTTGCTTGTATGTATTAAATTTTATAGTGATTATCAACCAGAAAAGCAAATTGATTTTGCTTTTAAAAGAAAAAAATAAGGAGAAAAAGTATGACTAAAAATGAAATATCTGAAAAAGGATTTGAAATTGTTGCGCTTGCTGGCGATGCCCGTTCATTGTATTTAAAAGCCATTAAATTAATCAAAAAAAGAGAATATGAAAAAGCTAAAATGGAAATTAGTGAAGCAAATGATATTTTAAAAGAAGCCCATCAATGTCAAATGGACTTACTAACAGAAGAAGGCAAAGGTAAATATTCTGATTTAACTTTAATTATGGCTCATGGTCAAGACCATTTAATGACTGCTATTCTATTAAAAGAATTATTAGAAATTGTATTTCTTGATTTGTATCAAGATTTACATAGCATTCAAAAATAACTACGAAAAGAGGTGTCCTTTTGAAAAGAATATTAAAAATGTTATCAATATGTGGATTTACTATTATTACACCATTAAGTACAACTGCTTGTTCAACATCCAGAACAATTAATTCTTTAGAAAGTCCTAGCGGACATGTCATTAAGGCAACTAATCCGCCAATTACAGGTTATAATAGTACCCAATACTCTGACATTACTTATTGAAGTAATGACTCAATATCATCAAGTAATTACAAAAATATTTTTATGGAAAATTTGAATGCTAATTTACTAACACCACCAACAAATTTTGATTATTATAATATGGCTAATAGCGTTAATGGAAAAATTGATAAAGATGCTTATTTAATAACAGGTGATGATACTACTAATGTTAATGTAGCAATGTTATTACTAGCCAAATATGAACTAAATTCAACTAAACCAAAAATTACTAACATTAAAGATGCTTATAATCAATATAATAAAGATTTTAAAATAGACTTTTATCAACAAAGTAGTGATATACCAACAAATAAATTTACTATTGAAAAAATTGAAAATAAATATAATCCAGGTATAACATATAAATTATCATTTTTACTAAGTATTAGTGTTACAGATGAAGGTAATAAAGATGGTTTTGTTGGTGCCCGAAAAAAAGTTGTAGCCTCAAAAGATTTTAAAACTGATATTTCAGAAAATTATCAAGAACAAGCAAACCATCAATATTTAATTGATACTAACGATAGTAACTTAACAGGATATAACAAAACAGATAATAAAGTTTATTATACAAATAAAAAAGACTTTGATTATCGTTTTGCTATTGATATTGTTTTCACTGTTGTTTAATTTAAGGAAAAAAGAACATGCGTTTACCTTTAAAAACTTTGTTTTCATGTTTATTAATAATAATTTTTCCTTTAAATACTATTGCTTGTGGAATTCATTATGAAAGATTAAATAAAGATGTCAGCAAATGAGATATTGATTCAATTTTTAATAATACTAATTTATTAAAATCCATTAATGATTCAAAAACAATTGATTTAAATAATAATTCACTTCATAATTTTTATGAACCATGCTTTGTTAATAAAAATATTGAAAAAGCGCATGCACAAAATCCTAATGTTTACTTTTTAAATAATGTAGAAGGTGTTTATATCCCTGTTCTGCCATTTGTTAATCAAGCAATCGTTAATTATGAAAAACATACTAATAATGGTATAAATGGCTTAGATAATTTAGAAAAAATTAAACAAAATATAAAATTTAGTTATTTACAATTGAATAATCATTCAGAAATTTATGTAAAACCTGATTCTAATATTGAAAGTGGCTTAATAAATGATAGTGACATTTACCATGAAAGCGATACTATTCCCGATGATGCTACTTTATTTACGCTTGTATTTGATACATCACAAAACACACAAGGTTATCAGTCAGTTTCTACAACTTTAAACTTAAATTTAATTGGAATTAACGGTCCTGATAAATATTTTGGCATTCAAGATAGCATAAAATTTGGTGTAACTATTTCTTGATTTTAGTTTAAAAACTTAATATTTATTAAATAATAAACTTTAAAAATACAGGTTGTTTTAAAGCAAAAAAAATGTATAATTTATAAATAGAGATATATACTAAAATATAATTTTTCGAGAAAAAAGGTAAATCTTTTTTAAATTATTTTTATAAAGTTTAAATGTTTTCATTAAATTAATAATGAAAACATTTAATAGTTAGAGAGAGTGAAAAAATAGTGAGTACCGTAACCCCCCTTAATACATATAATGCTAGTTCCATTCAGGTATTAGAAGGATTAGAAGCAGTTAGAAAAAGACCGGGTATGTATATTGGTTCAACTGCAGAAAGAGGACTGCATCATTTAGTATGAGAAATTATTGATAATTCAATTGATGAAGCACTGGCTGGTTTTTGTACAAAAATTACTGTAATTATTACTAAGAATAATGAAATTATTGTTAAAGATAATGGTCGTGGTATTCCAACTGATGTCCATCCAAAAACTAATATTTCCACAGTAGAAACAGTTTTTACTACTCTTCACGCTGGTGGTAAATTTGACAATGGTTCATATAAAGTATCTGGTGGTCTACATGGTGTTGGTGCTTCAGTTGTTAATGCTTTAAGCAAGTATTTAGAAGTTACTATTTATCGTGATGGTAATATTTACTTTCAAAGGTATGTTAATGGTGGTAATTCTGAATTGCCACTAGCAATTATTGGCAAAAGTGATAAAACAGGAACAAGTGTATTATTTAAACCAGATGAAACTATTTTTACTGAAACAACTACTTTTAGTTTTATTATCATTAAAACAAGATTAAGACAATTAGCTTTTTTAAATAAAGGTCTTACTATTCAAGTTATTGATGAACGAGAAAATAAAGAAGAAACTTTTTATTATGAAGGTGGAATTAAAGAGTATGTTTCTTATTTAAATGAGAAATTTGAACCTTTAAAACATGAAATTATTTATGGCGAACTTGAAATTGGTAATATTAATACTGAAATAGCTTTTCAATATAACGAAAGTGAAGAAGCACAATTATTCTCATTTTGTAATAATATTAATACTCCCGAAGGTGGAACTCATGAAGATGGTTTCCGTTTAGCTTTAGCAAGAGAATTAAATTCATATGCACGAAAAAATAATCTTTTAAAAAACAATGAAGAAGCGTTTACTGGTGATGATGTTAAAGAAGGATTATTAGCTATTATTTCAATCAAACACCCGAATCCTCAATATGAAGGGCAAACTAAAACTAAATTAGGCAACTCTGAAGTTAGGAAAATTGTTTCAGGTGCAACAGGAAAGTTTATTAATAAATTTTTATTAGAGAACCCTAGTGAAGCTAAAATTATCATTAATAAAGTTATTTTATCTGTAAGTGCGCGTTTAGCTTCAAAAAAAGCACGCGAAAATGTGATGACTGCACGAAAAAATCCTTTACAATTTTCTAATTTACCTGGTAAATTAGCAGATTGTTCATCAAAAGATCCAACTAAAACTGAAGTTTTTCTTGTGGAAGGAGAATCAGCTGGTGGTACTGCTAAATTAGGAAGAAGTAGAGAAATTCAAGCTATTTTACCTTTAAGAGGAAAAATTATAAATGTTGAAAAAGCGCGTTTGCTAAAAGTTTTTGCTGATGAAGAAATAAATAATCTTATTATTTCTTTTGGCTGTGGTGTTGGTAAAGAATTTAATATTACTAAAACTCGCTATCACAAAATTGTTGTTATGACCGATGCTGATGTCGATGGTTCGCATATTAGAACATTATTATTAACATTCTTTTATCGTTATATGCGCCCTTTAATTGATGCTGGTTATATATATATTGCTCAACCACCATTATATAAATTTTATAGTGGTAAGTTTGTTAAATACGCTTATAGCGATCAAGAATTACAAGATATTAAAAATAATTTTACCGGAACTAATTACAATATCCAACGTTATAAAGGATTAGGAGAAATGAACGCCACCCAATTATGGGAAACAACTATGAATCCAGAAAATAGAATCTTATGGAAAGTAAGTATTGATGATGCATCAGAAGCAGATGAAACATTTTCAATCTTAATGGGAAAAGATGTGTTTCCTCGAAAAGAATTTATTCAAGAAAATGCTAAGTATGTTAAAAACATTGATGCTTAAAAATCAATAAAATATGATCCAGGAGTGAATTTATGAGTGAAGAAACCATAATAAATAAATATAATCGTAATATTTCTGAAGAAATGAGAAATAGTTTTTTAGAGTATTCAATGTCAGTTATTGTATCAAGAGCATTACCAGATGCACGTGACGGATTAAAACCTGTTCACCGTAGGATTTTGTATTCGCTAGCAATTTTAGGAATGACCTATGATAAACCATACAAGAAATCAGCACGTGTTGTTGGTGAATGTATTGGTAAATTTCATCCACACGGTGATACTGCTGTTTATGAAACAATGGTAAGAATGTCACAAGAATTTAACTATCGTTATCCATTGGCAGATGGCCAAGGTAACTTTGGATCAATTGATGGTGATAGCGCTGCTGCTATGCGTTATACTGAAGTAAGAATGAGTAAAATGGCAGGCGAGTTAGTAAAAGATTTAAATAAAGAAACTGTCTCATTTGTTGATAATTATGATGGTGCGGAAAAAGAACCTAGTGTGATGCCTGCTTATTTTCCCAATTTACTTGTCAATGGAACTACAGGTATTGCTGTCGGAATGGCTACAAGTATTCCTCCTCATAATTTAAATGAAATTATTGAAGCAATTATTTATGTTGCTAAAAATCCAGAATGTGACATTATGGAGATATTGGATATTATTAAAGGTCCTGATTTTCCAACAGGAGCTATGATTTTAGGTGTTAATTCAATTAAAAACGCTTACTTAAATGGTAGAGCATCTATTACTGTGCGCAGTAAAACTAAAATAGAAAAATTACCTAGTGGCAAAGCAGCTATTATTGTGGAGGAGATTCCTTATCAAACTAATAAAATTAATCTGATAAATAATATTGTTAAAGCAGTACAAGAAAAAAAAGTAAATTATATTACTGATTTACGCGATGAATCAAACCGTGAAGGTATTAGATTAGTGTTAGAAATTAAAAATATTGATCATGCTGAACTTATTTTAAATCAATTATATAAATTTACTTCACTACAAACATATTTTACAATTAATTTATTAGCATTACATAATAAACAACCAAAAGTAATGAACTTGAAAGAATTAATAGAAATCTATATTACCCACCAAATTGAAATTATTATTAAAAAAGCCAACTTTGAATTGAAAAAACATGAACATCAATTTCATATTATTTCAGGTCTTGTTAAAGCATTAAAAAATATTAATACTATAATTGAATTAATTAAAGCTTCTAAAAAAACAGACGAAGCTTTATTTGAATTACAAAATAAATTAGAGTTTTCTGAAAAGCAAGCAAAAGCGATTTTAGAAATGAGATTGCAACGTTTAACTGGTTTAGAGCAAGAAAAACTAAGTAATGAATTAGTATTAATTGGAGAAGAAATCACTCGCTTAAGAATCTTAATTAACGAACCTGAAAAACAAGTTGAATTAATGATTTCGCAATTAACAAATATTAAAGAAAATTATGGAGATGAAAGAAGAACTGAAATTATTGAAAATTATGAAGGAGAAATTATTGATGAAGCTCTAATAAAAGAAGAGCAAGTAGTAATTACACTATCAAAAAGCGGATATATCAAACGTTTACCATTAGATACTTATCGTACCCAAAATCGTGGTGGAGTTGGAGTAAAAGGTGCTGGTGGCGACAATGATATTAATAGTGATGATATTGACAAAGTATTAATTACTTCTACTCATTCTGACTTGTTAATTTTTAGTAATAAAGGTAAAGTCTATCGTATTCGTGCTCACGTAGTCCCTGCTTATTCACGAACAGCCAAAGGCACACCAATTATTAATTTAATTTCTACTGAAAAAAATGAAACAATTAAAACTATAATTTCGTTATCTGATAGTTATGATAAAAAAACTAATCTATTTTTTGTTACTAAAAAAGGTATTATTAAACGTTCAACTTTAGATCAATTTGAATCTATCCGTCAAAATGGAAAGATAGCCATTACTTTAAAACCTAATGACCAATTGGTTAGTGTCTTAAAAACAACAGGTGACAATGAAATTATTATTGCTGTTGCTACAGGTAGAGCAGTAAGAATCCATGAAAGCCAAGTACGAGTAATGTCAAGAACTGCAACTGGTGTTAAAGGAATTGACACAAAAGGGACTCATGTTATTGGTATGTGTGCTAACCAAGACACTAATTTGGTTTTATCAATTAGTGAAAAAGGATATGGTAAAATTAGTCCATTTGATGAGTATCGCCTATTAAATCGTGGTGGTAAAGGTGTGATTTCAATGAAATTAACACCAAAAACTGGAAAATTAATTGAAATAAATACAATAGATAACACTTATAGTACTAATGATTTATTAATAATTACTTTAAAAGGAACTGTTATTAGATTTTCACTTGAAGATATTAGAACAACAGGAAGAAATACGATTGGTGTAAAACTAATTAGATTTAAAACAGAGGATGATGCTATTTCCTCGATTGTAACAATTCCTATTACTAAAGAAAAAACTATTTTTGTTGAATAATCAGAGGTGAAAAATGATAGATATAGAAAAAATTCGTAATAATATTGAAGAAACTATTGCAAAATTAAAAACAAGAAATCAAGACTATAGTAAAGAACTAAATAATATATTGAAATTAGATTTAAAAATTCGCAGTTTAAAAACTAAAAATCAACAGTTTGAAGCAGAAAGTAACAAACAGTCTAAAAAAATTGGTGAATTAATTAGCCTTAAAAAAAATCAAGAAGTAAATCAAATTAAAGAAAAAATGAGTACTTTAAAAAAAGAAATTATGATTAATAATCAAGAAATAAACAAAATTGAATTTGAAATAAACGATTTAATGGCTAAAATCCCTAATATTCCTCATTTTTCTGTACCTGTTGGTAAAGATGAACATGATAATGTTGAAATTAGAAAATGAGGCAAAATTACTAAAGAAAAAAGCAATCCCCATTGGGATATTGCTGAAGCATTGGATATAATTGATTTTTCACGTGCGACTAAACTTAGTGGCACAAGATTTATTATGTATAAAAATAAAGGTGCACTTTTAGTAAGGGTATTAATGAATTTTATGATTGATTCGCATATAAAAAAAGGATATGTTGAATTTTTACCACCTTTAATTGTTAACAAGGAAAACTTATTTGGTACTGGACAGTTACCTAAATTTAGTGAAGATTTATTTCAATTAACTAATGAACAATATCTAATTCCAACAGCCGAAGTACCATTAACTAATATTTATCGCAATGAAATTATTGAGTTTTCTCAATTACCTATTAAAATGTGTGCTTATACGCCTTGTTTTCGTTCAGAAGCAGGTTCAGCAGGTAGAGATACGAGAGGTATTATTAGATTACATCAATTCAATAAAGTAGAACTAGTACAGATTGTTGAACCTGAGAAATCTTACCAAGCATTAGAAGAACTTACAAATAATGCCGAATCAATTTTAAAAAGTCTTAATATTCCATATCGAGTTATTAGTCTTTGTACAGGAGATATGGGTTTTAGTTCTGCTAAAACTTATGATTTGGAATTATGAATGCCATCACAAAATTGTTATCGTGAAGTTTCTTCATGTAGTAATTGTGAAGATTTTCAAAGTAGAAGAATGAAAACAAGAAGTAAAAATGATGATAATTGTAAAATTATCCCTCATACTTTAAATGGTTCTGGTTTAGCTATTGATCGTGTTGTAGCAGCAATCTTAGAAAATTTTTACAATGAAAAAACAAAAGTATTAAATATTCCTGAGGTATTACAACCTTATATGAATAATTTAAAAACTATCTAAGCTTAAAATTGTTTCACGTGAAACAATTTTAGAAGGATTGTAAAAATGACAGAAATAGAAAAATTATTAGAAATGAATTATGAACATGTATGTGATTATCTTAAAAATAAATATGGAAATATTCCAAAAGATTATTTTGTAGATGAAACAATGACTAAAAAAACACAAGGTATAACAAGAGGGAAAGAAGGATTGTATATTCATCATATTGATGAAGATAAAGCAATATTATTATCTACACCTGAATGAGCTAGGATTTCACCCTTTGATTATCAAAAAGCTGATAGATTAGTTTATTGTAACTTATTAGAACATTTAGTCTTGCATATCAAAATATTTGAATACCCTCATCCTAACAAAAATCCAATGATGGCTGTTGGAGTTGGGGGCATTTATGGATTTATAGTTCCTGAATTAAATGATATTTACAGTGGAATTCAATATAAACAACCATGAAAACAACAGGTTATTAAAAATATTATTTCTTTAAAAAATGAATATTTCAAATGTATTAAAAAATTAATAGAACTTAATTTTCCTTATTCGTTGTTAAGTTCGTTTAATACGAATTATGGTTTATGAAATAACGAAAATAATCAAGAAATATATGAACAATTAAAGAAACTAGGTGCAAAATAATTAAAAAAATTATTGGTGAATAAGATAAAAAAAGAAGTTATTAAATAACAATCCATTCCTTAAAAGATGGATTTTTTCTTTTTTAAGTGAATCTAAAAGTAAAGAAAGTGATGATTTTTTTGATATTTTAAATTTTTTTGTTAAAAATCTTTTCTTTTGCAAATAATTAGTAATATAATAAAAACATGGGAAAAGTGGGATATTTATCATTAATTTAAAACTTTGAGAATGGAGTTCAAACATGCAAACTATAGAAAAAAAGGAAAAAAATAAAGTATTATCAAAATCATCATCAGCAAAAATAAAAAGCGAAATTAAATTAGTACCCCAATGAAAAATTTTTCCTTTTGTAATTAACAACGGCGCGATTGGTTTGAGTGAAACTGGATATAAACCTGTTAATAGCAAAATTACTGACTTTGGAAAATATGAGCTAATTATTACTGGTGATTCTCCTGTCGTTGTTATATGAAAAAATAGTACCAAAATTTATCAAAAAAAACAAAGGAACAACAAACCCTGAAACAAAAATTATAGCTGGTCAAGATCAATTTTATACTAAGCAATATCAAATCGATGATTATTGAGAGGGTGCATTAATTGAAGATATTAGTGGTGTTGATTTTTCAACTTTAGTTTCAAATAGTATTTATAAAACAATCACAACTAAAAGAACTTACAAATTAGTTTTAACGACTGAAAGACTAACTGTTAATGACTATCTTCAATTTTTTGTAGTATTCAATGATAATAATCAAAATATTGGTGGTGATATTAGTAATCAAGACCGACAACTACTTTATTTGTCAGAAGTAGTTAATTCATATGATAAAGATACTGGTAAATTTGTTGCCCAAACTTTAACATTGAGTAGTTTAAATGATAAATTACAAGCTAGTGGTCAAACAACGCTAGGTTTTATTCAATACGCAAGCCCTGGTAGTGGTTATGCGTTTCCAGTCATTAAAAATGGTGTTGTTACATTAAACCCTGATTTAATGCGTGATATCGGAGTTTTATTTGCTCATCGCCAATCATATGGAATGGAATTATTAAGTAGTTGTTATTACTATGGTCGACCAATTATTCAAGGCCAAAAACCAATGCAAATTGATAATCAAGAAATATACGAACAAAAAATTTATGCTTCAAGACGTTTATTTATTGCAGGTAATAATGAATTTAGTAGCACCGATGTAAAAAATAACGGTGGTTTATTTGCGGGACTTAATGATCAAATTACAACAAACTTTCATCCAGAAACAACTTTTTACAATATCATGGATGCTACACCAACTGGCTATCAAAACTTTAAAGATTGAAAAGCGTGAATTAGTTCATCAATTGGAATTCTACCTGATGCTGGTGTCAAAAAAGATTTTAAAGGTGTTTTAAAATTTGATAATACCAAAGCATCAAAAAGTAACAGTGAAAAATTACTGATGCCAAAGTTTTTTGAGATAGTTTATGAAACATTGATAATATTAGTGGAATTTATAATGTTGAAATGAGTTCATATTTTAAAGTTAAAAATCCATTAAATCTTACCTTGATTGGTAGTCCAACTTTTGACTATTCTAAAATCACACAAAAATATATGAGTTCAATTTTAAACTTTAATGGCACAATTTTTAGTCATTTATTACAAATGCCATATGATAGTGAACAATGAATTCCATTTTCTTTTAGCAATATCCCTATTGTTGGAAAATATTTAAATCAA
The DNA here is from genome assembly GCF_030913225.1 of Spiroplasma sp. AdecLV25b. GTDB lineage: Bacteria > Bacillota_I > Bacilli_A > Mycoplasmatales > VBWQ01 > Spiroplasma_E. The sequence continues at coordinate 1,392 of NZ_JAQYTS010000007.1, read as the reverse complement.
TTGAATTTAGGAATTCCATTTGGTTTCATTTTAGGTCAAGACTCAAAACAATATCAAAAAATGCCATATTTTAATGGTTTTATGTCAGCATTTTTCACCAATGCTCTAACAGATGTTTTTGGTAAAAGCGGACTAATTCCACTAAATCTTTTTAGCAATAACTCGGAAAATGAAATTGGAAAATTACTTGGTACTAATATTTCAACAACAGCATTTTAATGAAATTAACAGATCGTATTAGCATATATCCTTGAAATTTGGATGGGAAAAAATTAACAACACTTGAACAAATTAGCACCGTTGACTTATCACAAATACGTAATGACAAAGTTTATGCTATGGCAGAAGATACGGAGTTTTTAGATATTGCAAGTCCATTAACTAATAAAGATATTGAAATGCAATGAAATCCAACTCCAGATGGTATAGCACCAGGAGCAAACTATGCATATATTATTGACTACATTGTGACCCAATCTTTACATCAAGACGAAGAACGTCATACCTTCTACAGCAATAATCCAATTGCTAATAATGTTAATGAGATTTCAGTTGCTCAATATCGTTTTAATAATAGTGCATTTTACTGGCAATATGTTTAATTGAACAACTCAATATAAAACTAATCATGATGAATATGAAGAAACTGAAGAAACGACTTTTAGTTATCCAGCAAGTATATTATCACCTGATCCGATGAATGTTGCTAAACAAATAGTTATTATTCCTACTAATCCAAGTTTAGAAATTAACTTTGATAACGCTTTATTATTTGATATGGTTAATCGTGAAGTGTTTTATTATCCTAATCAATGATAAGCTAGTGAATTACCAAAAATTAAACCTTTAGAAATTAACTTTGATATTAGATCTAAAGTAGACCCTTCATTATTAATTAATACTTTTGAAGATTTAAAAAGATTTTATAAAAGTATAGATGTATTTGTTTCGTGAGAATATGTTACTTTTGAACAAAAAATGGTAAACCAACTGTTTTAAGCAATTATATTTTAAATAGTAGTGAAGAATTTTCTAATAAAACACAATCAATAGTTTTTACTAAAACTTTAGAAGAATTACTATATTATGATGATAATAAACAATTTGTTCAGAAAGATGATAATTATCAAATTAATGTAATTGGTGGCAATCAAGATTATACTGGTTTAGCTATAGTAGGAGTTAAAATAAATAATACTAATAATCTTTATAATTTTTGAGCAGAAGTTACTGGTTAAGTCCCGAATCTTATGTAAATTTATTTTTACAGAGCAATATTTCTCATATCAAATAAATTTAGTTTAATTTATTGTACCATACTTAAAAGTTGGTAGGTTAATCTTATCTAAAATTAATTTTAAAATTCTTATATTCGTCCATATTAATATGAAC
>NZ_JAQYTS010000044.1 GCF_030913225.1 Spiroplasma sp. AdecLV25b | reverse complement strand
GCAATCTGTTCTTGCTTCATTTCGTTCATAATTATTAGCACCAATTTGATCATCTGATTGATTTTTTAAAAGTTTATTTAAAAATAATTCAATAAGCAATCTTATGCCTTCATTTTTAGTCTCTTTTGAAAGAAATTTTTTGATTATTTCAGAATCTATTGTAAAATTTAATGGAGTCATATATTTCTCATCCTATCTAGTTTTTATTTTCAAACTAATTATATTTGATAAGGAGGGGTATATGGATCATTTTTTATTATTTTTTTAAATTTACACACAATCTTAGACTTAACCTATATATTTCACGGAATACCAAACTAAAAGAAATTTATAAAAGTGACGCCCAATTTACTAATAAACAAATTGATGAAATTATAAATAACTCTCCACAAAATCATAAAGAAGCTGGCTTTGATAAAGGGTGGTCTTCTAGATTTGAAACATGGTATATGCTTCCAAAAGAATTAGGATTTATCTATTATGAAATGAATAAACCCATTGTGATTTCAAATGCAGGAAAAAAACTAATTAAATCATTAAATTCTGATAATTATCTACTTGAAGAACAAATTTTTACAAATGCTTTTGTTAAATATCATCGCATAAATTCATATTCAAAGGTTTTGAACAACAACAAACCATTGATACTTTTATTGTCAACTCTAAGATTTTTATCAACTAAATACTACAGAGGATTTAAAGGTATTACTAAACAAGAACTATCTTTTATTTTATGTTGAAGAGATAATGACTTCGTATCACTAGGCACAAAAAATTTTAGAGATTAGAAAAAAGCATGGATTTTCATTAAGTGACGATTTCTATTATGAACAATGCTTAGAATTGCTTGGTATAAACCTTAAAAGTTCAAATCGATTTAAAAAGGATAACATTTTAAAAGAAATGACAGATGAGTTTATACGTAAAATGAGATTAACTAGTTTAATTACTCTTAGAGGAGCAGGAAGATTTATTGATATTAACACTCTTAGAAATGATGATGTTAATTATGTTATTAGTACTTATTCAAACATTATGACATTCAAAAATAATGATGAATATTTTTCTTTTATGAGTTCAATAGACAATAGATTTATGTCTGATAAACTACTTACTACAACTTTATGAGAACATGCAAAAGTACAAAAGTTTATGAATTGAATAAATTACTTTTCATTTAATGAACTACTATCAGAATTAATGATTTTAGCAAATACACGTGCTAGTTCAAAACATGATGTATTAAAATACATTAAAGAATCAGTAAGACTTGAATTTATTATCTCTTTAATTTTACAAAAAAATATACCGATATAACAGTGATTCCAAACTATATTTCTGATGATGAAGGAATTCCAGTTGTTCATGCACCAGGTGGTAAGGCTGATATTATTTGTGAAGGAACAACTTATTCAGTTTTATTTGAAGTCACTTTGCTTACAGGAGTTCAACAACATATACGCGAATCTTTTTCAATAACTAGACATTTGAAAGAATATTGTTTAATAAAAAACAATGTTTTCTCTATACTAGTGACTCCAACTATTCATGAAGATACTAGAGAACATGCTACGTATATCAAGTTTAAAGAAAAATTAGATATTGTCACATTGTCTTTTTTAGATTTCACACATACTATTAATTTTGCTATATCGCTTGAAGATTTTAAAAATTAATCTATTTTAGCAATTTAACCAAATAATGTTTCACTATTCATTATCATTTTCAGCTTTTTTTGCTTTATCATGATTTTTAAAATCCATAATAATAAAGAAAATAAAACCACCAATAATAGCAATTAAACTAACAACCATTAAAATAATAGCACCAATATCCATATTACTAACCTCTTTCACTTTTAGTTTTACGAGTAACTATTTTATTAAATGTTTCATGGATAGTTTTATGATATGTTAAAGAAAATGTTAAAATTAAAATTAAACCAATACCTAATGTGGTACCAATTACACCGTAGACAAATGGGCTATCAATAGCATTAATAATAAAATCATAAATTCCCGTACCAATATTAACTACTATTAAAAGCGGAGCAATAATTAAAATCACTATCTTATACCCTTTATTTCATTTAATTCAGGAATTTTTATTATTTTCTTGTTTTAAATTATCATATAAATTTCAACCCCAAGGACTAATACCAACTAATAAGATAAAACCAAGAATTAATAACCAAATTTGAGCAACTCACATCCCTAAACCATCAAAGAGAAATGATGATTTATTAAAAGTAAACAAGACTGATACTAACATTGCTCCTAGTAAAGATATTGCTAAACTCTTTTTGCGTTGTCAATGAATTTCATATTCTAAACCATTAACCATTGATTCTACTTGACCAATGAGCGATGACATGCCAGCAAAAAAGAGGGTAACAAAAAAGAAAATGGCTAAAACATTACCTAACACTTGAACGTGACTATTAATAATACCAAATAGTTGTGGTATTACTTGAAAAATTAATGCTGGTCCAGCTTGAAAAATATTATCAATATTAGTTTCACCTTTATTATGAGCAATAGCACCCATGGCATTAAAAACAATCATTGCAGTTAAAATTCCAATCACAGTTGTTCCAAATGCCACAACAAAAGCCTGATTAGTACTATCTTGTTTTTGAGGTGCATGAGCCGCGTAAATATAAATAGTTCCAGTACAAGTTGATAACATAAAGAATGCTTGACCAAATGCATCTTTCCAGACACTAGGAGTTAACAAATCTTTACCATTCAAATTAAACATGACATTTAAACCTAACTTAGCACCCGATAAGGTGCTAGTATAAATAGCTAATACAATAATCATGACAAAGAGAAAAGGAATAAAAACTTTATTTGCCTTCTCAATTCCTTTTTCAACACCACCTAATAAAATAATTCCTAAAATAATTCATACCCCTAATGTCGCTAATAATACCATTCAGTTTAACGAACCAAGACTACTAAAACTAGAAGGAGCACTACTAGTAACTTGTAAAATATCATGATAAAAATATGAACCATTATTCAAGTTATTGGTAAAACTAATAATGATATTGATTAAAGTTCAACTAACTAAAACACTATAATAAGTACTTAGTAAAATTACGGTTGCTGAATGTAATCAAGCAAAAAAAGCACCTTTTTTACCACCGATTTCGCTAAAGAATTCAATATGATTTTTGCGATATTTATTACCAATTGTCATTTCAATAAATAAAACGGGAATGGCACAAATAACCATACAAATTAAAAAGGGAATAAGAAAAGCACCATGATGGTTGTACATTTGGGTTGGAAAGCCTCAAATCCCACCTAATCCAACAGCAGAACCCATTACAGATAATAAGAATCCTAATTTAGAAATATTTAAACGTTGCTTTTTCATACAGTCACACCTTACTTATATTTACTAATTATAACGAAAATAATTTTTAAATACTTGATTTATCTTTATTAATAAACAATAATTTTACTTATAGTAAAAATTTTATTCTAACAGTACTGTCTTTTAAATTCTTTTCTTGCTTCTCATAAATATTTAGGGTTAAATTTAGATAATCTCATTTTTTTCTCCTTTCTAAAAAATAAAAATTCACTTATTAATAAGTGAATTGAAAAGACATTCTATTATGAAAAGACTGTAAATAAGTATTTCTTTAAATCTATTACTTATTTATGAATGAAATTGGGAGGGTCTATAGGTTTAAGGGAATAAAAACAGATAGGTATTGGTATATCCCTATCCGTAAACTATTTTATTCAATCTTTTGATTATGTCCAACCTAAAGTTAAAATAATACCTTAGGAGGTATCATATGAGAAAGTTAGTACTCATAAAGAATACTCTTTTTATTATCGATAAATGTATATTTTGTCAGAAAAATATTGTAATATCTAATGGTGCCCGGAGCGGGACTCGAACCCGCATGATTTCTCGGTAGATTTTGAGTCTACTGCGTCTGCCATTTCGCCATCTGGGCAAAGTTATTTAATAACTTATAAAAAATGAGGAATAGTTCCTCGTCATTAATTAATATATAAATGGTGCCCAGAGCGAGACTCGAACTCGCACAACCGTTAAAAGTTATCAGATCTTAAGCCTGACGTGTCTGCCATTTCACCACCTGGGCTTTTATTTTTATGGTGTCCCCGGCAAGACTTGAACTTGCGACACCTCGGTTAAAAGCCGAGTGCTCTACCACTGAGCTACGAGGACAAATATTTAGTTATAATGGCTGAGGCGGATGGATTTGAACCAACGATGACGGCGTCAAAGGCCGTTGCCTTACCGCTTGGCTACGCCCCAAGGTAAATATGGTGAAGGGGGAGGGAGTCGAACCCCCGAACTCGAAGAGATCTGGTTTACAGCCAGGTGCAGTTGGCCACTTTGCTACCCCTCCATATATTAATGGGTTTTATATAATGGTGCTGATGACAGGAATCGAACCTGCAACCTACGGTTTACAAAACCGTTGCTCTGCCGGATTGAGCCACATCAGCAGGTAAATGGTGGAGTATGAGGGACTTGAACCCCCGACCTATTGCTTGTAAGGCAATTGCTCTCCCAACTGAGCTAATACTCCATTTAATTTAATGTTATTTAGAATATTCTATTCTTAAAAACCTTAATTATTATAATAGATATTTTTCAGATTTACAATTAAATTTGCAACATATTCTAAAATAATTTAATATTTTTTTAAAATAAAGAAAAAAATTAGAAAAAACATAGTTTTAGAGTTAATTTTAATGGTAACAGTTCACTATTAAACTAGGAATTGATAAGTAAAATGATTTATTTCTTACAAAAGATAGCAACAGTTATGAATACTTGACATGCTTCATAATTTTAACATTAAAAATATTTTGCTATTAATATCTTTTTTTCAACTCCTAACTAATATTTTTTTTCAAAAACATTACATAAGATGAAAAAAATAAGATAACTGAAATCACAATATAAACATAAATAGTTACTGAAATATTTTGAAAATATTCAATTTCATTAGTATTTATTTTATTATTAAATGAATTTAGTTTAAAATCATGATAACTAAACAAATTATTTTTTTGATTATCAAAGTCAATATTAGATAATGAATAAATATCAAATCAAAAATCCCCATAATAACCCATAAAATAAGTTCATAATTGATTTCAGTGTTCAATTATATTAATTTTATTTAACATTTGATAAGTATTAACAGTATCAAGGTATTGGTTATAATTTTTATTAAAAGAAAGATCATAATTAGTAATATTATTGTAAATTAGAACTTGATTGCAAATATAATCTTCAACTGTTCTAATTACATAATAGACAGGATTATAAAACATTTTATTAAATTCATCGCGAAAATCAAATTTATATTGATAGTTTGAAAAAAATATATCTTTAATTTTACTGCTATCAAGAAGTTGTTGACTACCTTGTTGGTCTTTTATTTTAATAAAAGTATTGTTAATGTCCTCATCATAAGTTAATAATGTTGGTGCTTTACTTTTTTGCACTATCATAAATTCATCAATGCCCTTACATTCATCATTATAATCATTTATTATTTTTAATAAATCTTGAAAAATTTTATTACTATTTAAATTGGACTTTAAAAAATTTAAATCTTTAAAATAACTATTAAAAGTAATTTGTATTATGATAGTTTTTCCTTCATATTCTACTGGTTTTCATCCTCTAGTTTTACCTTCAAATGTTTTAACGACAGGGGTTTTTTCAATAAGTCCTAAACCTTTAAAAAAGGCAATTCTTTTTGCAATAACTGCTGTTGAGTTAATATCATTTAATTCAAAAGAATCTAATTTAGAATAAAAATTAAAAATAGAACTAGTTAAATAAGGATATTTAATTAAATTTTTTTGCAAATTTTCTCTAAATAAAATTGAATTTTTAATTTGTCTGACACTATATGATTCATTATTTTTAAAACTAAGAATAATATTATCAGTTTTTACCTTAGTTAGTGAATAGGGTAAACCACCCAATAAAAATAAACTACAAAAAATAATGAAAATTAAAAAAACATTTTGTGATCGTATAAAAGCTAATAATGTAACAACACCAACAGTTACTAAAATGCTAAATAAAAAAGAAAAAAGTAATAATTTCAAAACAGTACTAACATAAAAATTTAAATAATGAATATTATTAAAGGTAAAACTACTAATACCTCCTAATGTTAATAACATTAGGACATTAAGTAAAATAAAAAGAAAATTCATAAAAAAGAGAGAAATATATTGCGTTAAAATAATGGCTTTTCGTGAATATGGTTTGGTAAGTAAAAGCAAAAAAGAACTATCTTCAATTTGAATACCAAATATCTTTATCGCATTCATTAAAACAAAAATAAATAAAATAATACTATAGAAAATCATAATATAATATTGAAAAATAACGATAAAACTTTCTAATGATAGTTTTAAAGAAAATAAAACTAACGGAATTAACAATGAAAACAATAATGAAAAGGAAAATAAAAATATTGTCACAAAAGAATGATTAATTTTAAATAAAATTAATTGAAAAAATTTAATTCAACTACACTTAACTTTATTATTCATTAGTTTCACCTTTGTATTCCATGAATTTTTAATTTTTGATTGCTAAATATTCATTAACTTATGCCAACCTTCCTAAGTTAAAAATGATTTTAAATGTGCCAAATCAAAGTCTTTTTTATAAAGAGTTTGGATGTAAATTTTATTTTTAAACAATATAAAATTAAGATTATTAATACTTGCTTCACTTTCTAAAAGTACTAAGAGTTCCTTACTATTTTCATCAAATTTAAACTTATAATTATATTTTTTTAATATTTCTATAGTCAAAGCAATATTACTGGTTACTAGAATTCAAATTTTATCAATAAGAAAATTCGTTACTGAACCATCATAAAGCAATTTTCCTAATTGCATAATAGTACAACTATCAATAATATCTTTAATTTCATTAATCATATGAGTAGTTAAAAGGATAGTTTTTCCTTCTGATTTTAATGTTTCTAAAACATCATTAAAATATTTGCGTGACTCAGAATCTAAGTTAGCACCTGGTTCATCTAAAATTATTAAATCTGGATTATGGATTAATGCTTGAATTATCATAATCCGATTTTTCATTCCTGAAGAAAAAGAATTTAATTTTTTATTACGATGTTCTCATAATTTAAACATTGTTAAATATTTTTTTATATTTTGTTCTAAACTTTCATGTTTAATGTTGGTTGCTTGTCCTAATTTTTTTAAAAAAATATAAGCCGTTAAATCTTGGGGAAAATTTTCTAAATTTAAAGAAAAACCTAAACTGGATTTTGATTTTGCTGACCCTGCTTTATAATTATTAATTGTAATAATCCCATGATAGTTACTACTAGGTATGGCACCAATAATTGATTTTAATAAAACAGATTTACCACTTCCTGATTGCCCAACTAAAGCGTGAATTGTTCCTTTGTAAACTTTAAAGTTAATGTCAATAATATTAAAGTTTTTAAATTTAATATTATATTTTTGAACATTAATAACAATATTGTTATTATCCATATTTTCAACTCCTAACTAAAAGATTTGACATATTTTAATTTAAGAATTTTTTATATTTTTAAAAAAAACAACATACTAAGCATTTATATGCCAAAAAGTTTACATATAAATTTAACAAAATTCTAGTTTTGAAACAATATTGATGTGGAAAAAATAATGAGATTAGGCTACTGGATAGATTGTCAATACAATAAAACTTTAACCTCAAATTGGACCACTTGCACGTTTTATTACTCAACTGTTAAATGATAAATAATTTTTCCCATATTGTTTGCTACCGAAAATGAACGATAAACCATCAATTTCAATTCGTAAGTAGTTAAAATGAGATGCGGGATTTTTAATTAATTTAAGTGTACTTTCATCTACTTCTTGAATGTATTCTCTATTATCTAAATTTGGATTGTAATTATCGCCACTGTATACACCATTTAATCTTACTTTAAATGAAATACTCGATAAAATTGCACCTTCTGCAATTGCTTTTTGCTTTATTTTATCATCAAAATAATCATTAATATCAGACATTTTTTTATTTTTATTTTTATATGTGTTAAAATCATCATTATTCATGTACATTATTAAATCTTTATTACTATTAATAATACTAAATGCATCTTTAATGCAACCATTTAAAGAAAAAATATTTGCTAAAGATGTAGATACAGAACTTATTCATTCAGATTTTGTTTGATTTGTGCGAGTATTAATAAAATTTAAAGTAATACGTTGTAAACTTAAACCAGAAATAGTTCAGTTATTTAAACTAATTTTTCCAAAAGCAGTAATATTTGGTTTAATAGTTGATGGAATTTTTTGTTTTTCTTTTGGAGATAAATTTGCAATTCAATCGTCTAAGTTTTTATCAAAGTTTTTAGATAGTTCATTTTCTAAATATGTTTGTAAATATGTTTGTGAAGCAGTTTCTGATTTATTAAATGCTTCATAAAATTGATTTGAAGAATTATATACATGAGAATTAATTGAACTTATTAATTTAGTAACATTATCAAAATTAGTTTTTTCAATCTTTAATTCTGAGTTATTTACTAGAACTAAAATCTCGGATTTTGCTTTTGCCAGTCTTACATCATCGCTAATATCTTGGTTTGTAGTTAAATTAATGTTAATTAATTGTTTACTTAATGTTTCTTTAACTTTTGATGAAGCTGCTTTAACGACAGAACTAATATTTGCACCTGTGTTTGCAAAATATGAAATATAGTTTTGACTTAAATCTCTTGTTTGTTCTTGATTTTTATCATCTTTATATGATAATTCTAGTTTTAAATCCATAGTAATTTTATATCAATATTCTATTGCAAGTCTTTTAATGATATCCGCATTATAATTATCAATACCAAAGGTTACATGTTCTTCTGGTAATCATTTAAAAGGTGTTCTTAAAAGTTTTGTATTATTACTAGCAATCTTTAAAATATTTTGTTTTGATATTCCATTAAATAACATTCTTAAATTTTGATCTTCTAATAATTTAGGCACTATTAGATCAGTAATATTCTCTTGCATTCTTTTGATAAATTCTCTAATAAAATCAGGATCTGTAATTGTTGTTTCTTTAGTAGCAGACATCTTACTTAAAACATTTTTAAAAGCTGCGCCGATATTTCCAAATTCGTTTTCAAAAAATAAATTTTTTTCCTCATTTATTAAATTTCCAAATTCATCATTAATTTTATTTTGTGCTTTGTTTAATAAATCTTTTATATCAATACCATCATCTGTTGGATTTACCGGAACACTTGCGCCCCCACAAGCAACAACACTAGTTACTGGAACAGTTGTTAATGTTAACACACTTAATATTTTTAATAATCTTTTCATCTTAAAAACCCCCTATTTTCGTCGTATTCCCTACTTTCTTAAGTTTAACTGAAAGTAAGTAAAAAACAAAAAATATACTATAGTACACCCTATAAGAGTAAGATTTTTTGACTTATATTACCCTTAATGATGTTATAATTAAATAGCATTAAAAATAAATTAGGTGATAAAAAATGAAAACTAAAACATGATGAAATAAACTACCAGTTGATGAAAAAATAATTATTATTTTATTTGGTGCTGGATTTACCTTTTTAATTTTAGGTTTAATTATGCTACTAAGTATTAGAATTAATCTTATTGAAAATGGTTTTAATTTCATTTATTTAAATGGTGTTATTAATACCCTTATTTATAATCCTGTTGGAGGATTAACAACTAATATCTTTTTTTTAAAAGTTGGAACTATATTTACAGTTTTCCTAATGCCAATTTGCACTTCTTGTAGTATAATTTGATTTATGATTAAAAGATTAATTTTAAAAAAATAAATTTTAATATCTAACATTAAACTAAACAATTGAGGTGCATATAATAATGAGTAATATAGAAAAAAATTTTGCTGACATCATTAATAAAACACTTGATAAAACAAAAAAACTAAAATTAAACGATTTACAAGGTCATAATATTATTTTTGTTGTTGATATGGTTAATGGTTTTGCTAAAACAGGAGCCTTGTCTTCACCTAATATTAATAACATTATTAAACCTATTAAACAACTATTAGCAAAAGCACAAGTTAACAAAACTAAAATTATTGCTTTTAATGATGCACATAATGAACACAGCCCTGAGTTTAGCACTTTTCCGAGCCATTGTTTAGAAAACACACAAGAAGCACAATTAGTAGACGAGTTACAATTTCCTGACATTAAAATCATTAAAAAGAATAGTACTAACGGTTTCTTTGCTTTTGATTTTAAACCTAACTTACAATGAGATAATATTATTATTGTTGGTTGTTGCACTGATATTTGTGTTTATCAACTAGCTGTTAGTTGTAAAACATGATTCAATCAACACAATAAAGCAGTTAATATTATTGTTCCTATGACTATGTCACATACTTTTGAACATGACGAACACCCAGCACATACCTTAAATCAATACTCATGATATTCAATGATTAAAAATGGAATTAATGTTGTAAAAGATATTATTTAAATCAAAAGTTTTAGAACTTTAGCAACAATTGTACAACCAACTCATTGTTGATAGACAATAAAGAAAAATTCTTATATAATTTAGCATAAAATGAATATCAGTTTTAAACCAATTGTTTGCTTTCCAAACATATGGTTTTTTTATTTAAAGATAAAGAAAGAGATAAACAAAATGAAAACTCAATATAAATTTATTATAGGTTCAGGAGTTTTTGGTGAAGTTATTGGAAATATTGCTGTATGATATTCTATTCCTACAATGTTCTCTGAATGATTAAATATTATGGAATATGATTTTATCGATAATTATATAAATAATGATCTTAATCCATATAGTTCTACATTCAAGGGTGTTGCAATATGAGGTTTGTTAGGAGCTTGTGGAACAATTCTTCTTTCAAGTGCTACATTAGCAACAGTAGCATTTTTTAAAAATAAAATTTGTACTACTGAATCGGTAGTAAGCGATGAAGATCCTTTATTACCTCCAGTGCCAGTAGAAATTGTAATAGAACAATCTAATTCATTAAATAATTCTGCCAACAATGAACAAGGTAATAATGAAAATATAAGTTTTGTAGTTGCATAATATTATTAAAATTACAAACTTGTAATTTATTGATTACTAAATTTAAGGAGTTTTAAAAAATGAAAAAAATATTATTAACAATGGCAATAAACAACAGTTTATTACTAAATAGTAGTTTTCTTTGTTATGATTTTAATGCAAATTCAACAAATATAATAAAAGAAAGTAAAGAAATCAACTTTTTAGCAACAGCTGATATTCATGCTGGTTATGAAGATTCTTATAGTTCTCAAACAATTAGTGCTATTGCTAAAAAATTATCAAAAAATAATAATCGTGGTGTTGTGATTTCAGGTGATTTAGTAGGAGGAATTGAATATACGGGTAATTTATTTTCTTATAAAACAATGATGTCATCTATTTCCACTCATACTTTAGCGGGTTTTGGAAATCATGATTCTGGACCTAATTCTAAATTTAATCAAACATGGCTTAATCAAAATATTGTTAAGCGCAATGCTATGACAGCAGCCCCCATACTTTATTATGCTTCGAAAGATGAAGTACCTGTATATTCTTGAAATTGATCAGGAATTCATTTTGTTCAATGTAGTTTAGCACCAATTAATAAAGATGTTACTGTTGAGCAAAATAATCCCCCAGGGCCAGCATTAACGGAGTTAAGAAAAGATTTAGAAACAAATGTTGGTGTAAATAATATGCCTGTTGTTTTATCTTTTCATTATGGTTATGATGAGTTTTCAATAGGTGAAAATTGATGAAATCAAGAACAAAGAAGTGAATTTGAAAATACAATTTTAGCAAAATATAATGTTATTTTGATGTCAACAGGTCATCTTCATTTTTATCCAAACGAGTTATATACAATTCCAGTCAATGTTGGGAAAAAGACAATTTATGATGTTTTAAGTGGTACTGCACTTTATGGTGGTTATTCTGAAATTTCTATAAATCCAGATAATAAAAAAATTACTATCAAACGCCATGATGTAAATAAAAACGATGATGTTGTTATGAATTTCAAGATTAATTACTAAATTTACATTTTTTCAAAATATGTGTTTGACATTGGCTAACTCTAAGTTGTATAAGAAAAAATTATTGCCTAAATCATGAAAAATGTAAATTATGATTTTGAATTTTTTGATTATTTTCTGTGTTAAATTTTTAATTATATATACAAAAAACCTTTAACAAAATAAAAACCACTATATTATTAGTGGTTTTTTACTTATGCTATTTACCTAGTAAACTGAACATTTTCTTTTTATATACTTCAACCCCTGGTTGGTCAAAAGGATCAACTCCTAATAACATAGCACTAACAGCACACGCTTTCATAAAAAAGAAACTGGCATATCCGAACATCTCAGCATCCATTTTTTCTCATTCTAATAAAATGTTTGGTGTTTTACCAAGATTTTGATCACTATGAGCTTCAATTGTTCCTTGCAAAGCAATATTATTAATTTCATGAAGGCTGTATTTAGTTAAATAATTTAATTGATCTTGGTTTGCTTTATCCATAGCAATTTTTAAATCTTGATTGGGTTTCTTAATTTTAATTACTGTTTCAAAAAATATTTTTGAGCCTTCTTGCATAAATTGTCCCATTGAATGTAAATCAGTAGAAAAAATAACACTAGCAGGGAATAAACCTTTACCTTCTTTACCTTCTGATTCACCAAATAATTGTTTTCACCATTCACAAAACATTTGCATTTGAGTTTCATAACTAACAAGAATTTCAACAGCTTTATTAGTTTTGTAAAGATGGTAACGTACTGCAGCATATAAGTAAGCATCATTAATATCAATTTTATCATTTTTGCATTCTTGGTTAGCTAATTTAGCACCATTAATAATTGCTTGACAGTCAATGCCTGCTACCATCATCGGAAACATGCCCACAGGTGTTAACACAGAATAGCGACCACCAATATTATCAGGAATAATAAACGTTTGGTAACCTTCTTCTTGGGATAAATCATGTAATACACCTCGGGATTTATCAGTAGTTGTGATAATTCTGCTGGCAATTTCTGTTTTATTTTTCTTTTGCTTAATTAATAATTCCTTTAATAAACGAAAAGCAATCGCTGGCTCAGTTGTTGTTCCTGATTTAGAAATAACATTAATAGCAAAATCTTTATCTTTTAAATATTCAATAACTTGTTGCACATAAGTTGAACTCATAGTATTACCTAAGTAAATGACTTTTACACCTTTTACTTTATCAATTTTAGGAAATAATCCTTGAATCATATCAAGTCCAGCCCGTGTTCCTAAATATGAACCACCAATTCCAATTACAACAAGTACTTGAACTTCTTCTTGTAATTTTGTTGCTAATGCTTTCATTCGTTTTCATGATTCTTTAAATACTAAATCAGCATCATATTGAAAAGGCATATTGATTCATCCTAATCAACCATCTTCATTTTTAGCATTTGCTTCTAAGTTATTATGAATTGTTGATATTTGTTTTTGATAATTTTTTATCAAATCAGCAAGATTTAAATTAGTATAATCTAAAATAGTTTTTATCATTATCTTGATTTCTCCTTATTTATGTTTTTAAAAATTTAATAAAAATATTATTATTCACTCCTCCTTTGATAATAATTAATTTAGTAAACACTTTTTTAATTACTATCAATATAATATCCTTACACTAAAAATATAATCCTAAAAACGATAGATTGCAATAAATTAACTAATTTTAACTATAAAAAGCAAAAACAGCAACTATTTTAGTTGCTGTCATCTTTTCTGAATCAGTTGTCGACATTGTCTCTTACTGGTGCAAAACCTGAACCATTTTCATCAATTGCTGATGTTGATTTTTTTTCTACCAAATTTTGGTTTTTAGTACTTAAACTAATTTGTTTTTTGTTGTGATCAATTTCAGTAATTTCAGCTTGTACTGGTGTGTTAAGAGTGAAATAATCAGTAACATTTTTAACAAATTTAGGTGTAATACGACTAATGTGAATTAATCCTGAATATCCACTTGGACATTTACAGAATACACCAAATGGCTTAAATCCACTTGGAGTTACAGTAATAACATCTCCAACCTTTAATTCTTCAAGGTTTGTTTCAGCGTCATTTTTAATAATTGTACTCATAATAAGTTAATTCCTCTTTCTCTGTATAAATTAATAATACCTGAAGATATTATATCATTATATTTTATCTTAAAGTTAAAAATAAATATTTTAGAGTAAATAAATTTAATTGTTTCTAACTTAGTTTATTATTAACAGTTAAAATTATCCCGAATCATTGATTTTACTTGTTTTTAACGTAACACAAGAAACTTTAAAATATTTTTTTAATTAGTAAAAATAAAATCTAAGGGAATATCTCAACTATCATGTTCAATGGCAAAAGGAATCTTTTGCATAGCAAATGCCATACCTATTTTTTGACATTTAATATTTTTTTTAGTTAAAAAACTATCATAATATCCTTTACCATGACCAATACGATAGTAGTTAACATCAAAAGCAATCATTGGAATTATCATACAATCAATATTAATCGGTTTAACTTTAAAACAAGTTGCTAATGGTTGGGCAATATTAAAATTATTATCAATAGTGATTTCATCTCAATTATTTATCAAATAAAATTCTAATTCATCACCATTCATTCTTGGTAAGCAAACTTGTTTAGCATGACTTCATAGTAACTCAATCAATTCTTTGGTCGCCATTTCATAAGGTAAAGCATTATAAAGAGCAAACATATGATTTTGTTTAAAGTAATGTGACTGTTCAAAATTTTTACAAATAATTTTACTTCAATTTTGAATGTTATTTTTACTATTATTCTGTAATAATTGATAATAAAGTTTTCTTAAAGCTGATTTGCTTGTAACTTCAGGGATATTTATTTTCATTCTTAACAACTCCTTATTACTTTAATAATTTACTAATACCTTCAACTCCTAATAACGCACATTTAATACGATTACGTTGTCTTGGAACATTAGTGAAAGCAACTAAATTCTTAATAAAATTAACATTAAATGGTTGTGAATTTAACATTGCTTGATAATTACTAATAATATTTTTAATATCACTAATGGGTTTGTTTTCAATTAAATTGCAAAAAATATCAACTGCTGCTGTCGAAATTGCACAACCAACACCATCAAAACGAGCAGTAACTACTGTTTTATTTTCAATCAAAACTTGCACATGAAAATCGTCAACACAAGACTTGCTAGCTTGATGATAGGTTAAACAATTACCATTATCAATTAAACCTTTATTTGTCGGTTTACTATAATGATTTACTATTAATTTACGAAAATAATCTTGATTATCATTAAAAGAATTCATTTAAAAAATCACCACCTTCATTAATGCCTTTTTTTAAAGCTAGTACTAAAGCATCAACATCTGCTCTAGTGTTGTAAATATAAAAACTAGCACGAACTGTTGCTTCTGCATTAACTGTCTCTGGTAATAACTTAGCACAAAAAGTACCACTTCGCACACAAATATTTTGTGTTCCCAAATAATTAGAAACATCCTGAGCAAATACCTTTTTAATATTAAAAATCAAATTCCCACTTTTAATATCGCCATTATAAATTTCAATCTTATTACCAATATGTTTTCTTAATTGTTGCACAGCATAGTTTTTTAAATTTATCTCATGATGATAAATATTCTTAATACCAATATTTAATATGTATGCAATAGCAACACGTAACCCAAACACACCAGCAAGATTTTGAGTACCACCTTCAAATCGATAAGGACTGTCTAATAAATTATAAGTACCATCTTTATAAATTCGACCATTCATACCACCACCCAATAATAATGGTTGGAACATATTTAATCATTGTTTTTTCCCTCATCAAACACCAATGCCAGTTGGTCCAAAAATTTTATGTCCAGAAAAAGCAAAAAAATCAATATTTCAATTTTTAACATCTGTTTCAATATGGCCAATAGCTTGGGCACCATCTACTACTACTACAATATTTTTAAATACTCATTTATCATCTTTAAGGTTAGTACTACCATAATCTTTAATAGATTTTGTTAATTGTTGAGTGTTATTAACTATTGCTAATGAATTATTAACATTAGCAAATGCGACAACTCTAGTCTTAGGTGTTAACATTTTTTTTAAATTTTCAATCGTAATAATGCCATCACTTCTCGTTTCAATAAACTTAATTTTGATATTTTTACTTTCCATTAATCGATAAAATGGTAATAACAACGAACTGTGTTCTAAACTAGAAAGTAAAACTTCATCTTCTGGTTGTAAATAAGGTGCTAAACCAAAAGCGATTTGATTATAAGCAAAAGTAGCAGAAGGACAAAATACTACTTCATCACTATCACTATTAATAAATTGGGCAATTACTTTCCTCGTATCTTCAAATATTTCATTACCTTCTTCTGCTAATGGGTAATCTTGGCTATGTGTATTAATGCAATATTTTTCATAATACTCTTGGATAGCATCTATCACAACTTGTGGTTTTAAAGATGTTGCTGCAGTATCTAAATAAGTTAAATTAGGTTTTTTTTTAAAAAAAGGGAAATCCAATTTAATATTATTAAAATCACTATTTTTATTTGACATTGTTTTTTCTCCTATAAAATTAACTACTATTAAATTATACACTTAATTAACTGCTAATTAAATGAAAAATAATCTTCAAGATATTATTTTAAAAAATGATAAGGGTGAATAAAGTTAATAGTTATAATTTAATTTTCTTTAAATAAAAGACAACATTAAACTATTTAATTGTTGCTATAATTATATCATATTATATTTAATAAACAAAGTATTTTAATGTTTTATTTTATTATTTTATAACA
>NZ_JAQYTS010000033.1 GCF_030913225.1 Spiroplasma sp. AdecLV25b | reverse complement strand
TTATTATATTATTATTTAATCATTATCTAAATAATAATTAAATTAGGAGTTAAATTTATAAAATGAAAAAAAATGCTAAACATAATCAATGTATTTATCTGTAGTTTTCTTACAGTTTGCCAGTTAATGCCTGTAATTTTTTTGGTGACAATTCTCATAGTTCACACGTTTTATATAAATATGAAGAATCATTTAATGGCACTAGTTCTGAATATGAAGGAAATATTGTAAATAACATCAAAATAGAATCTTGAAAAAAATATGCAAATGATTGACAATCATTTATCAATAAATATAAATTATTGAAGTTTAGTGATACTTCATTTATTAAAATTGAAACTCCTAATTATATAAATGATCCTACACGTAATTTTAAATACCCAAATGAGATTACAGGTCCTGACTTACGAATTAGTACACAAAGTATTGTTTCATCAATTAATAAAATGATTCACGAAAACAAATTTGAAAAATGAGTTTTATGTACTATTATGGCTCATGGTATACTTCTTTAGTTTATATTAATATGCTGTCTCATTCTTTTATTTAATATAGTGATAATGGTAATATTTATTTAACTGTTTATTTAACTGAAGAATCAAAAAATGCTGTAGAAGGAGCACGATTTAAAATATTTATAAATGATGTATTTTTATAATTAATTTTTAAATCATCACTTTTGTTTTGATTTTTTAATTGTCTGAGTTGTAAAATTTAATTGAGCCATATTTTTTTGAACAAACCAATTACAATTTGATAAAGAGAATATATGGATTATTTTTATTATTTTTTTTAATTTATATGCAACTTTGAACTTACCCCAGTTTGGAGCAAAGAACTCTGTCTGGGTTTTGAGGGTAAGTTCATTGGGCGTTCTCGATATAGTAAATTTTGAAAATCTAGGTTATGTAGATAACTGTATAGGTTTTCTACTCTTTGTGTTTTCTAAGTTATTTGTTGGTACTTCTGGTAAACTTTCTAACAATTGTTTTTCAAAAGAGTTATTTGCAGTTGACATTTGTAGCGAAGTAGATACCTGAATTAAATTAGTTTCATCATTACTTACGGAGTTTATTTTTTCTGATACATTGGCAGAAGTAGAAACAGATTGATTATTATAGATTAGAGTAGCCTTTGATAACTGTGATGAAGTTTCTTTTGAAGACAAGGTTGATGGAGTTGTTACTTCTGTCTCACAAATATTATTTTCTGTCGTATTTTTTAATCATTTCTCTTGATATTGTTTTTGAAATGTTGGGTTATTATAATATTTAGAATGCATTCCTCCCATTTCAAGTAAAACTTGTGGAGAGATACTCAAAAATTCTTTTAAACTTGTAAAATCCGTTTTATTAATTTTTTCTCTTGTTTCTTTGTAATTTTTATAATCCTTAGTTACTTTATTTTTTTGTTCCAAAGAAAGTTTTTTTAAGTTGTCAACCACTTCTTTATTGTATTTTTTAGTAGCTATATTTAAAGCATTATTTCCGGTATTATTTTTTTGATTAAAATGAGCACCAGCAACTATTAATTTTATGGCCATTTCTAAATGATTTTTTTCTAGTGCTCATGTTAAGGGACTATTAGAATACATAAAATTATTTCAACTGTTGACATTAGCACCAGCATCTATTAATTCTTCCACTACATTTAAATGCCCATTTTAGCAGCTATACTTAATGGTGTCTCACCGTTACTATTTTCATAATTAACATTACCACCTTCAGTTATTAATTTTTTCACTTCCTCAAAATTACCATTTTCAGCAGCAAAATATAATTCTTTATTTCTTTTTCAATCTTTTCACTTCTTGTTCACTCATTCAATAATAAACATAAATTTTCTCCTTCCAAAATAAAAACCTATTTACTTTAAAATTAAAGCAATAGGTTGAAAACTATCTTTAATTTCTCATTTTAATCATACATACATCTATTAACTTTATGCAATATATGCAATAGTGTTCTAAAAAAGAGTTAAAGATAACCCTCTCGCAGAAAGTTTAAATCAATTTCAAAATGAAGTTGCTACCGATATATTGCAGCTGTTGATAACATTTTGCAATCTAATTATTGGTATAAAAGCAATAACCAGTAGTCAAAATCTTTTAACTAGGGGTTTTGTTTTGCATTCATTATCATTAAATTATATTGACAATCCACCTATTATAAGTTACATTTAAATTATAAGTATTAAATGAGTTTAAAAAAGAATGGGGATATAAATTATGAAAACATTTTTAGTATTGATGAATCTTTTAGGGTTAAGTACTTTTGTAACACCAATTGCTAATTTATTAAGTAATTCTTCTGTAATTGGCAATAATAATTTACAAGTAACTGATGAATATGAAGTTAAAAGTAATTACAGTTATCATTCAGGTTGAGTTGAAGTTGATTTTGATGATACTGTTTTAATTGATGTTCAAAAGTATATTGATAAGGGAGAAGTAGATTCAAATTATTACAGTTTCTTTTACTTAAAGGGCAAAGAAGTATATAGTTGAGATTGAGGTCACGCAGTTCCTGGATATACTTGAACTTGAACTTATATTAAACCTGATAAATCTGAAACCTTATTTACATACTATAATTATGGTTATGGAAATTCTGAACATTCAATTTATTTTAAATTCGGAATTTCTCACGATAGTTAAGAAAAGGAACTATTTTAATGTTAACTACTTTATTTAAAAAATCTTTTAAAAGTAAACTTTTTATTTTGTTATTTACTATTTTTACATTGGCAAGCGGGGTATTTGTCGGTTTTCCTTTGATGGTAAGTTTAGCAAACGGTTTTACTATTCAAATGATAAATAATGTAATGTGAACCATGATGTTTTGCGTTTTTATGGTAGTATTATTAATTATTTTGTTAGTATTAAAAACTATTATCTTTGATAAAGATTTAGATTTTTTAATTAAAGTTGAAATTCAGTATCAAATAAGTAAAACTAAAATTTATTTTTATCGATTTTTAGTTCTACTTACTTATGCTTATATTTATATTACTTTTTGTTTAATTTGTTATTTTATCTATATAGAAATTTTTGTCCACGAAAAAATGAAACTTAATATTTTTTTAACAGCAACGGTTGGGTATGTTGCTTTCTTATATATTTTTGTTTTAGGAACAATTGCTATTTTATTTTTAACAACTTTTATTAAAAATACTGGATTTAAATTTTCATTACCTTTTATCATATTATTGCCTTTTATTGGAATGACAATAAATTCACAATTTTTTCTAGCACCTAATGCTAATGTTTCTTTTCAGTCATTTATTGCAATTGAGCAAGATATGTTAATTTATCAAAAATTTCAAACATCTAATATTTTAGATGACTATTCTGATTGTTTTAATAACAATATTTTAAATCAAGAAATTGAGAATATTTTTCCTGAAAATCAATTGCATAATTTTGAAAAATATAATATCTTTTTTAAACAAACTATTTCTCAAGGTGGAGGAACTATTTATCGAGGTGAACCAAATCAAATTAACTATGATAAAAAAAATCGTACTATTACTGATGTTTATTGAGATTTAGCTAATAAAACTAATAATTTTCGTTTTAAAAGTTTTTTTACGTGCTTAGCAAAAATGTTTTCTAATTTTGAAATTAATAACATGTTTAACTTAAATCTTTTACAAGGTGGACAAAATAGCATAGGTTTTATTAGTAAACAAGATTTTGGTGGAATGTTTTATAATAGAACTACTGGCAAATATACTAAAAGTATAGATGCTTTTATTACAGAACATTTTATTAGTTTAACGCAACATTATGGTAGTGCCATTAATCAAGAACAAGTAAAAAAAATTTCAAACATATTATCATGACTTTACTAAGCAAATTACTTTAATGGCAAATTTATTTTTTTGAGAGCAACCAGGTTATATTTTAGCTGGCAATGATTATAATTTTGAAAATGATTTAAATCGTGCTGCAATGTACATGACATCTACAATTATTCAAAGAGCAGTTAATTTTAATTTTATTAATAATTCTCAAGGATATGTTATATTAAGTTCAAAAATTGAAAGAATGTATTCTTATGAGTTTTTAGTAATCCTTTATTTAAGTATAATTATCATTATGAATTACATTGCATTTATTATTTTTAAAAGAAAAATTATTCCTTAAAGGAGAAAATAAAAAAATATGCTTCAAGTTAAAAATTTAACTAAAAAATATCAGAAATTCTTAGCATTAGACAATATCAATTTTACCCTTAAAAAAGGTGAAATTCTTGGTTTAGTAGGCGACAATGGTGCAGGAAAAACGACTTTAATTAATTGTATTTTAGTAAATGTTAAAACAGTTTCTGGTCAGATTTTTTTAAATAAAATTGAAATTGAAAAAAATCACAAAGATTGTTTAAAAATAATTTTTATGCCTGATTTAATGGGTGTGACAATTGATTTAACTATTAAAGAGTATGTTAGTTATTTAGCAATTTTAAAAAAAGAAGATAAGAAAAAAGCATTAGCTAAACTAGTTATGGCACTTAACGAATTAGGTTTTGAAAAAGATTTGGTTAATAAAAAAATTAGTAATTTATCAGCTGGACAAAAGAAAAAAGTTTTTTTGTGCGATGCTTTTAAGTTTAAGTCTTGATTTATTAATTTTAGATGAACCTACTGCAAATTTAGATGTTAAAACTAAAGAAGAATTTATTGAAATCATTAAATTATTAAATAGTAAAGGTGTCACAATTTTAATTACATCTCATATTATCGAAGAATTACAACAAATTATTAATCATTTAGTAATTATTAATAATAAAAAAATTGTTTATGATCAAAAATTTGATAAAAATAAACAAACAATTAAAGCAATTTATGATCAATTTGTTGAAAGAAAAATGCAAGACTTAAATAAAATTAAAGATATTATTAGTTTTTAAATGTAATTTATCATAAGGTAATTGATATTAGTTTTGTTAAATCATAAGAAAATAGTAAAAAATACTTTTAGTTTCATATTTATGAAAAAATTCACTCTAAATTTATGTTTTCACCAATGGAAGTTTTAAGGTAAAATTAAAAATAATTTTTTGTCGCATTAAAGGTAGAATAATTCTGCCTTTATTTATTCAATTTCCCTAAAAATTTCAATAAAACCATAAGATAAAGCAAATATTATGTTACTATTAAAGAAAAATTAATAACTAAAAACTTTTATTATGAAAGGATAATCATATGCCAAATATTCATTTTAAACAAACTTTCATTCGTGACGCTGTTCATAAAAATATTAACATTAGTGAACCAGTCATTAAGGCGCTTGTCGGGTGTAAAGAATTTCAAAGACTAAGATGAATTAGTCAACTTGGAGGAGCTCAAATTGCTTTTCCTAGCGCTACTCATACGAGATTTGGACATAGCCTTGGTGTTTATCATATCTTAAATCGAGTTCTTAATGAAGTCACTGGTTCTGAACAGATTAGTAATGAAGAAAAAATAAGTATTAAAATTGCTGGTTTATTACATGATTTAGGTCATGGTCCTTTTTCTCATAGTTTTGAAAAAATATTAAATCTTAATAACGTTAGTAAGCATCAATTTACTCATGAGCAATATAGTTGTGATATTATTAAAGATAGCAATACTGAAATTAATAGCATTTTAAAACAATTTAAAATTGATGTTGACACTATTATTGGCATTATTAAAAAGAACTATCTTAACCATCCTAAATATCAAATTCAATTAGTATCTTCACAATTAGATTGTGACCGTATTGATTATCTAATGCGTGATGGTTATTTCACAGGTGTTGATTTTGGAAGTATTGATTTAGAATGAATTATAACTAGTATGATTATTGATGTTAAAGTTGGATTAACTTTTTCTCAAAAAGCTATTTCTGCTATTGAAAACTATTTAATAACTAGATTTCATATGTATTCACAAGTCTACTATCATAAAAGTGGAATTGTCTTTGATAGTTATTTACAACAATTATTTAGTCGTTTAACAACATTGCATAATGATAAAAATTATAATTTTGCAATTAATGTTGATGAATTTATGCCAATTTTTATAGGTAATAAGATTAATATCACTACTTATTTAAGTTGAACCGATGCTACCATTATCAAATTATTACAAGATATTATTTTATTAGAACAAGATAGTGTCTTGCTAGATATTGCTAAAACTATTCTCTTTTGTCACGAATGGCAAGAACAAGTAGATTCATTAAAAATTAATGTTACTACCACCGATAAAGGTTTTAAACGAAGATTAAATAATGTACTTTATGATTTTACTAAAGACCCTATTTTAATTAAAACTACTAATGGTAACTACGTACCTTTAGAAAAACTTTCACAAATTTTACAAAGTCCCACTAAAATTCAAACTACTACGTATTTTTTAAAAAAAAATAGTAGTTATTACTAACTACTAATTGTCAATACTTAAATCTTCTATCTTATAAGTATCTATTAAATTATACACGCACTTTTTTGTTTTAAAACAAAAATTTCTATACTGTATATGAATAATTATATTAAAATTACCAAATTAAAAGTTGATAATAAATACTACTGTAAAGAGGTTATCATGGAAATTAGAACCACAGTTCAAAAAGTTTTATTAAAACCTCAAGTTTTAGATTTAACACCTAGTGATTTTTATCTTAAAGCTCAAGAATATGATTTGGAAACTCAAGAACTAGTTATTGTTTTAGGTGTGCTAATTAATAAGGAAAAACTAGATGGTGCAATTAAAACTTTAAATCTAACATGAGAAAATAATGACGAAAAAATAGTTACTTATTTTGCTATTTTTGCTTTTCTTTTTATTGGCGCGGAATATAATGATTTAAAATCAGTTAAAAGCAATATTCCTTATTTAGATAGTAAAGAATTACAAATCAAATTTGAAGAGGTATTAACAATTGTTATTAAATATTTACCACGTACACTTAATTTAACTAGTGTACTTGGCAACGATAATGATCGTGCTAATATGTACGCTGTTAATGCGATTTTAAATATTAAAAAAGGTATTGGCTACCATAACTTTCATATTATTTTATTTTCTGTTTATCAATCACTAGAATTAAAATTAAAACATTGTTTACGCAAATATATCCAAGTTGAAGCTTCGGCCAAAAAGAAAAAATTTAATTTTCACAACTTAGTACGCTTAATTAAACTTATTAGTACGACAAGAGTTGAAGATGAGAATATGAGTAATATTTTGCTAAATCTTCGTGAACGTTTACGTTACTTTGAACAAATTAATCCCGGTGGTCAAGCAGCACGTTATGAAGCTGATGATAATCATAGTTATTTTAGCAATTTAACATCAGATATTATTAATGAACAAGAGTTATTAACTAATTTTGTGCAAGGTCTAAGTTTACTACAAGAGTTATATTTAAAGCTAATTGAATTATATGATATTGAAGAACAGCATCAAGAACAAATAACACAAAAGAATATTAATGTTGAATTAGCAAAAGTATCAGGAATTAGTAAATCTGATGATCCACATAAAGTAAATGAAAAACTACGGAATGTTTTAGATAATCAAATATTTGGTAACTATCAAGAATTAATTAGTTTAAGTTATGATGATGTTGCCATCTTGGAATTTTTAATTAGAATTGGATTTATGCAATATGTTAACAATGCTATTGAACAACTTTTGTAAAAAAACTTTATTTTTATTATTTAATGTGATATAAACTGAAAATGTAAGTATAATAAAGAGATTGTGTATTGAGAAAGGAGTTTAAATGTTTTATGAATAGTTATGTTATTAATGAGTTAACAAATATTGTTAAAGATGCACTAGTTAATACTAAATATGAAATAGATGAAAATCTAATTGTCGTTGAAATTAATAAAAATAGCGCATTAAGTGACTATGCTATTCCCATTGCCATGGTGTTGGCTAAGAAGTATAAGCAAAGACCATTAGATATTGCTCAAACTTTGGTTAAACATATTCATCAAAAATATCCGTTAATTAAAAAAATTAATTTTGTTGCCCCTGGTTTTATTAATATTGATATTAATCCTGAAGTCTTTAGTGTTTTATTAATGAAAATTATTAAAGAAAAATTTGATTATGGTCGTATTGAAAAAAGAAATATTATTTTCAATGTTGAATTCATTAGTGCTAATCCCACAGGTTTATTACACTTAGGTCATGCCAGAAATGGTGCCATTGGTGATAGTTTATCTAATATTTTAGCATTACGTGGCTATGATGTTATTCGTGAATATTATATTAATGATGCAGGTAAACAAATCAGTGTATTAGCTAATTCAATTTATGTTAACTATCAAAATCTTTGTGGTGCTAGATTAGAGTTACCTGAAGAAAGTTATCGTGGTACTGAAATTCACGATGCAGCTATCGCTTTTAAAAAAGAACACGCTACCAAATATTATAAAGAACCTTTTGCAGAATCTACAAGTCTAATGTTTCAAAAGTTTGGTATTAAGTATATGTTAAACGAAATTAAAAAGGATTTAAAAAAATTCAATATTAAAATTGATAAATGGTTTTCTGAATTAACTTTATACCAAAATAATATTATTCCTAATTTAATTAAGAAACTAGAAGAACAAGGACATACCTATTTATTAGATGGTGGTCTATTCTTAAAAACCACACCTTTTGGTGATGATAAAGATCGTGTTATTGTTAAAAAAGATGGTAGTTATACTTACATGTTACCCGACTTAGTATATCACCATGTTAAGTATCAACGTAGTGATTTACTAATTAATGTCTGAGGTGCTGACCACTATGGTTATATTCCTCGTATTAAAGCAGGTTTAACAATGATGGGTCATAATGCTAACAACTTAGATATTTTATGTATGCAAATGGTAAAAGTTATTGACAATGGTAAAGAACAAAAAATGTCAAAGCGGGCTGGCACATCGATTACTTTACGTAATATGTTAGACATTATTGGAACTGATGCTTTACGATATTTCATGGTTTCGCGAAGTATTGAATCATCATTAGACATTGAACTAGAAGTTGCTAAAAAACAAACAACTGATAATCCAGTCTTCTATGCCCAATATGTTCATGCTCGTATTAATCAAATTATTAAAAATCAACCTAACTTTAAGGTCGTTAATGAAATTAATTTATTAACTAATCATAAAGAAAAAGAATTATTAATCACTCTAGATGAGTATTTATTAGTTTTACAAAGAATTGAAAACCAGCATCAACCCCATTTATTAACTAATTATATTCAAAAATTAGCAAAATTATTTCATTCGTACTATAATGAATACAAAGTTATTGTGCCAGATGAACCTTTAATAACAACACAAAGATTAACCTTAGTTTTAGCAATAAAACAAATTATGGCTAACGCTCTAAATTTAATTGGCGTAAAGGCACCAGAAAAAATGTAAAAAAATGTATTTTTTATAATTTATGATATACAATGTAGAAGGTGATTAGAACATGCAAAAAAAACCAACATTAGTTGAAGAAGCATATAGATTTTTATGCAAAAACAAAAAAGCTGATTTTAAAGAAATTTTAAAACACGTTAAAAAGCAATGTAATATTGCTAAAGAGGATGAAGAAAAAGTTGGTGGTGATTTATACACTGCCATGATTTTAGATACTAATTTTTTCTTAAAAAATGATAAAATTTGATACCCTCGTAGTGAAGTTTCATTAGAAGAAATCAAAGAACAAATGATAAGAATTGAACTGCCAACAAGTAAAGAAGATAGCAGTGATATGACTGTTGATTTAACATTAACGACAGACCTAACTAAAACATTATTAGATGATGACGAATTTGATGAATCAGAAGATGAAGATGATGCCATTGGTATAAAAATAGTCGAAGACAACTATGATGAGTAATATGAATTATATTACTCATATTAACATTTAGGAGAAAAATAACTATGAATTCAAAATATATATTTATTACTGGTGGTGTTGTTTCATCACTAGGAAAGGGTATTACTGCTGCTTCAATAGCAAGAATTTTAAAACAAAAAAATATTAAAATTTTCATGCAGAAATTTGATCCATATATCAATGTTGATCCAGGTACTATGAGTCCTTATCAACATGGTGAAGTGTATGTGACTGGTGATGGTGCTGAAACTGATCTTGACTTAGGTCATTATGAACGTTTTATTGATGAAAATCTGACTAAAGATTCTAACATTACTACTGGTAAGGTTTATCAGCGAGTTTTACAAAAAGAACGTGATGGATTTTATGAAGGGAAAACTGTGCAAGTGGTACCTCATATTACTGATGAAATTAAAAATCATATTTTTAAATCTGCTAGAAATAGTAAAGCCGATGTTATTATCACTGAAATTGGTGGAACCGTTGGTGATATTGAAGCATTAGCTTTCGTTGAAGCGATTAGACAAGTCCGAAATGAAAAAGGTCATGATAATGTTATTGTTATTCATACTACTTTAATTCCTTATTTACATGCGATTGGTGAATTTAAAACTAAACCAAGTCAACATTCAGTTAAGGAA
Organism: Spiroplasma sp. AdecLV25b; assembly: GCF_030913225.1. Classification (GTDB taxonomy): domain Bacteria; phylum Bacillota_I; class Bacilli_A; order Mycoplasmatales; family VBWQ01; genus Spiroplasma_E. The sequence goes on along the minus strand of NZ_JAQYTS010000033.1, from coordinate 19,772 downwards.
TTATTATCATTAGGAATTCAACCTGACATTTTAGTTTGTCGTAGTGAATTTATGCCCCCTGACCATATATTTGATAAGTTATCATTATTCTGTAATATTAAACGTGCTAATGTTTTGGCGATTCCTGATTGTGATAATATTTATAAAGTGCCATTATCATTAGCACAACAAAAAGCCGACGTTGTAATTTCTGAATTATTAAATTTAAATAATACTAAACCTGATATGAGAGAATGACAATTGGTAATTAAAAAATTAGAAACTATGAATCATGAAGTTACTGTTGGAATTATTGCCAAGTATGCTGAGTTAAGTGATGCTTATTTATCAGTAATTGAATCGTTAAAAATTGCTGGTTATAATCTTAGCACCAAAGTTAGTTATAAAATTATTAATGCTGAAACATTAGATAGTAAAAACTTAAAAGCAATTTTAAGTACCTTCCAAGCATTAGTAGTGCCTGGTGGTTTTGGAATTCGTGGTGTTGAAGGTAAAATTCTTGCCATTAATTACGCACGAATTAATAAAATTCCATTTTTAGGGTTATGTTTAGGAATGCAATTAGCATGTATTGAATATGCACGAAATGTATGTAATTTAAAAGACGCTCATTCTACTGAATTTAATGAACAAACGACAAATCCGATTTTTGACTTACTACGTGGTAAAACTAAAACTGACCAAATTGGTGGAACATTACGCTTAGGAAATTATCCAACCACATTAGTTGATGGTTCATTAGCAAAAACACTTTATAAACAAACAGTAGTTATTGAACGTCATCGTCATCGCTATGAATTCAATAATGAATATAAAACATTGTTTGCAGAAAAAGGTTTAATTTTTAGTGGAACATATGCAAAAGAAAATTTAGTAGAAGTAATTGAACTACCAACCAAAGTTCATCCTTATTTTATTGCTAGTCAATACCATCCTGAATTTACTTCACGAATTAACAAACCAAATCCTTTATTTTTGGGATTAATTAAAAATATTATTAATAAATAAAATATTAAATAAAGATTTTACACATAAAATTGTTATAATTTTTATGAAATACATATTCACAATAATTCAAGGAGGAAGAAAATGATAAAATTCGTTAGTGCAGCAAGCATGATTAACAAAGCCAAGACAGGTAGATATGCTGTTGCCCATTTCAATATTAATAACTTAGAATGAACAAAATCAATCTTAGAAATAGCGCAAGAAACTAATTCACCAGTAATTATTGGTGTTTCAGAAGGTGCTATGAAATACATGGGCGGATATAAAACTGTTCACGATATGGTATTTGCTTTATTAAATGATTTAAAAATTACTGTGCCTGTTGCATTACATTTAGACCACGGCCAATCAGTAGAATCATGTAAGAAAGCTTTGGATGCCGGATTTAGTTCTGTTATGTTTGATGGTTCACATTTAGAATTTAATGAAAACGTAAAAGGAACTAAAGAAGTAGTAGCATATGCTAAAAAAACTCATGCTTCAGTAGAAGCAGAAGCTGGAACTATTGGTGGCGAAGAAGATGGCGTTATTGGTAATGGTGAAATCGCTAGTGAAGAAGACTGTATGGCACTTGCTGATTTAGGTATTGATTTCTTGGCTGCTGGAATTGGAAATATTCATGGTAAATATCCTGCTAAATGAGATGGTTTAAAATTTGATGTGTTAGAAAAACTATCTGTTGCTTCGAAAAAACCAATGGTATTACATGGTGGTTCAGGAATTCCCAAAGATCAAGTGTTAAAAGCTATTAGTTTAGGAATTAGCAAAATTAATGTTAACACTGAGTTGCAAGAAGTTTTTGCTGACGCTATTGAAAAATATGTTACCTCTGGTAAGTTAAAAGAAGATAAAGGTTTTGACCCAAGAAAAATCTTTAAGCCAGGAATGGAAGCTATTAAAACTAAAGCCAAAGAATTACTAACCGAATTTGGTTCATTAGGGAAAGCATAATTATAAATAATTAGTAAAAAAGTTAGCTTTTATTCAAAGTTAACTTTTTTGTGTATAAAATAAGTGTTTTTTTAAAATGTGTATATAATTTAAAATAAGATAATACAAGGGGTGTAAGAAGATATGAAAAAAACTTTAAAATATTATCAGCAATTAGTTTGACAACACCATTGTCGGTTAGTGTTATAGCTTGTGGTCCTGATAATAATGTTAAGCCTTCATATTTGACTGATTTAGGTTTTAAGACTAATGAGGCATATTCCTTATCATCAACAACTGCTATTCTTAGTTCTGGTACTAATCAGAAAGCTTGATTTTTTGACAGTTCTAAACCAGTAGGTAGTCAGTTAACAGATTTAAATCATTTTATAAATACTTTTTATCGTCTTAGTGATAAAACAGGAATATTTTTATTAGATACTATGATAGGTTCTAATAGAAATGCTTGATTTTTTGATGTTACTAGTGGACAGCCAGTATTTACAGATTTAGGAATAAAAGTAGGTGCTGGAGGAATAAGAGGTGTTTATCGCCTTAGTGATACTAAAGCTATTATTCAAAATGGTCAAAGTAATGATGTATATTATTTTGATGCGCCTACTATTAATTTAGGAACTGCCTTAAGTAAAAAAATTACCAATTTTTATCGCATTAGTGAAACAACAGGTATTTTTATTGATGATACAACAGGTTCTGCCAGTAATTCTTTTTTCTTTGATGGTACTAATGCTGTAACAAATCCTTTTACTGATTTAAATAAACGAATTACTAGTGTTACAAGATTATCAGATACTAAGGCAATTGTTGATGATGCAACAAGTAGTTATTTATTTGATACTGTTGGTAATAATTTTACTGATTTAAAACAAGATATTAGGTTGTTTACTACTATGAGTGAAACAACAGGATTATATAGTAATGGTACAGCTTAGTTATTTATTTGATATTACTAGTGGACAGCCAGTAAATACTGATTTAAAGCAAGATTTAAATCTTCAAACAATTAAAATACTATCGCCAACAACTGCAATTGTTAATACTAATTCATTTAAAACATTATTTTTTAATGTTGTTAACATTACAACTACACCTTTTATACAATTAGATCAAGTATTAATAAATTTTTATCCTCTTTCAGAAACAACAGGTATTGGTATAGGATCAAATGATAAAACATATTATTTTGAGTACAAATAATTTACAATTCAGGTTAAATAATAAACTTATATCCATAGAAACTATTCTATGGATATAAGTTTATGTTTTTAAATATCTCAAACATGGAAGTTTGACTTGCTATCAATTACTTGATAAATTTGCTTGTCACTTAAAACATCAACAATTATTTCAGCCTTGATAGCAACTTTAGTATCACGCATATGACCACCAATTACTTTAAAATCATCATCACCAATGGTACTATGACAATGGATAATAGGTGTCATATTTTCTTTATCTCAACTAATAGTACCTGTTCCTGAAAGTAATTCTCATTGGTTTTTAAATGTTTTTCATACATACTCACTATTTTTAGGTGGTACATATCCTAAAGTAATATCAGTAACAGAACCAATCATTTGAAATTGAGCCATTCCAATCTTTTCACTATTAGCAAATTGACTTAATATCTCAATAATCATTTCATCTTTTTCAATAATTAAGGCATATTTATTACCTAACATTTTTTTAATTTTCATATTTATTACCTCACTGTAGAAATTGTCTTTATTGTAACACACACGTTAAGAATAGAAAATTTATTTTTTTATAATCCTTTAAATGATAATTATTTAAATAAATAAAAAATGTATTATCTTTGGTAATTTGTTAGTATAATAAAATTAAGTTTTATTATAAAATTAAGGAAGTGATAACGTTGAAAACAAAAACGTTAGTAGTTGCTCTTGGTAATGACCATACTGCTTATGAATTTAAACTACCAATTATTGAATATTTAACAACAGCGGGTTATGAAGTATTAGATCTTGGTACTAATAGTTGTGAACCAGTGGATTATCCTGATTTTGGACAAGCCGTGGGACAAGCGCTTGCTAATAAAAAAGCTGATTTTGGTATTGTTATTTGTGGTACAGGTATTGGTATTAGTATTGCTACTAATCGAATTCGTGGCATTAGATGTGCACTATGTTATGAAGAAGAAACAGTGAGAATGGCACGATTACACAATGATGCTAATGTCTTAGCGATGGGTGCGCGAATTATTGCTAGTCATAAAGCTGTAGAATTAGTAAAAGTGTTTTTAACAACTAAAACTAGTGACCAAGCAAGACATAAATCACGAATTAAAAAATTAAATTAAGATAAGGAAGTAATTGTAAATGGATAAATCTTTTAAGAAGGGTCTTGACCCAGAAATCAAAAAAGTTATTGAACAAGAATTAAATCGTCAACAACATCATGTGGAGTTAATTGCTTCAGAAAACTACGTATCACCAGCAGTTTTAGATATTTCCGGAACTGTTTTAACTAATAAATATGCCGAAGGCTATCCTAATGCTCGTTATTATAATGGTTGTGAATTTGTTGATAAAGTTGAAACCTTAGCTATTGAACGTTTTAAAAAATTATTTGATTGTCAACACAAACCAGGAGCATGTAAGAAAGGTAACTTTCATGCTAATGTGCAACCCCATGCTGGTAGCCAAGCCAATGCCGAAGCTTATGCTGCTATTTTAAAGCCAGGAGATGTTATTTTGGGGATGGAACTTGACGCTGGAGGACACTTAACACATGGTTATAAAATTAATTTCTCAGGTAAAACTTATCATGGTGTTGGCTATGGTGTCAATAAAGATGAATTACTAGATTATGATGAAATCTTAAAAATTGCTAAAGCATGTAAACCACAAGTTATTGTCGCTGGCGCTAGTGCTTATTCTCGCGCCATTGATTGATCTAAATTTCGTAAAATTGCTGATGAAGTTGGTGCGTACTTAATGGTTGATATGGCACACATTGCTGGTTTAATTGCTGCAGGATTACATCAAAATCCTATTTGTTATGCTGATATTACTACAACAACAACTCATAAAACATTGCGTGGACCACGTGGTGGTGCTATTCTTTGTACAGAAGCTTTAAAAAAGAAAGTTGATAGTGCTGTCTTTCCTGGTAATCAAGGTGGACCATTAGAACATATTATTGCTGCTAAAGCACAAGCATTCTATGAAGCATTACAACATGAATTTAAGATTTATCAACAACAAGTAATAAAGAATGCCCAAGCTTTAGCAAAAACATTTAATGAAGCTGGTTTCCATGTTGTTGCTGGTGGTACAGATAATCATTTATTAACTATTAATGTTACTACTATTAATGGCTTAAATGGTGCAGTTGCTGTTAATATTTTAGAAAAAATCAATATTGTTGCTAATAAAAATAGTGTGCCGTTTGATAAATTACCACCAATCACTACGAGTGGTGTTCGTTTTGGTAGTCCTGCTATGACAACGAGAGGGTTTAAAGAAAAAGATTTTATTGAATTGGCGAATATTATTATTAAGGCATGAAAATTACCAAAAGGAATTGAGGATAATGGTTTCCATGATTTACGAAAAAAAGTAGATAATTTATTAAAAAAATTCCCAATTTATGAAGGTATGAAATTACCAGAATAAAATAATACCTAAACTAAACATAAGTTTTTACCCATTACTTTAGTACGAAGTAAATGGGTTTTTATTTTTAAAAGGAGAAATTAAACATGCCAAAAAAAGATACTAACAATTTGTTTAAAAAAATAATTGATAGCAGTATTAATAAACCTGAAGTTTTTGAACAAAGCCAGTGAGATTCATGAATGAACCAAACTGAAACAAAAAAAGATAATTGATATAAATCCGTTAAAGAGAAATTTGAACAAAACATTAAAAATTGAGTAAAAATAAAAAAGATTTCCGAAGAGTTCTCATTATTTTTAAATGAATTATTTGATAAAAATAAGAATATTGAAAAAGATTTAAATTTGGAACGCATTAGAATTGAAAAAATAAGAAATTTACTTGCAAAATCTGGTCATTTAAATAAAATAGTATACTTGCAATAAAAACAGTACATGATAATTATGAAGATGAACATCCACCTCAATACTTTGATGTTGAACCAGTAGATGATTTTATTTTAACAAATCAAGGTGATTATGAATTTGAAGAATTACTGGAAGAAGTAGATGGGTTGGAAATAAAATTGTCATCAATAGAGTTTCCAGAATCTGATTGTGAGAGTATATCAAAATCATCTAAGACTACTAGTTTATAGTAAACTTGGTATAGAACCGAGTTGTAATACTTTTAATTCACCAACCATAATATCTAGATTTTAATCATCATAAAATTAATTTAAAATACCTAATGAACATATTTTTAAATTATAAGTAGTAAAAAAGAGTTCGTAGAACTCTTTTTTCATATATACCAATAATATCTTAACGCTTTGAAAATTGGGGTGCTTTACGAGCAGCTTTTAAACCATATTTTTTGCGCTCTTTTTTACGTGCATCACGAGTTAATAACCCGAATTGACGTAATAATACTCTATAATCTTCTGATACTTTCACTAAAGCATTTGATAATGCTAAACGTGCAGCACCAGATTGACCAGTTCTTCCTCCACCTTCAACTTTAATGTTGATTTCAAAACTTTCTAAAGTGTTAGTTACTTTTAAAGGTAATAACATATCTTGAACTAGGATTTCTTGCTCTAGATACTTTATTGGTTCTAAACCGTTAATTAAAATCTTTGTTTGACCACTGTTTTTTAAATGCACACGTGCAGTTGACGTTTTACGCCCACCTGAACTTGAATAAGTTACGGGTTTGTTAGATGTTGTCATAAAAGTCTACTCCTCTTGGCCTAGTGTTAAAACTTCAGGGTTTTGGGCTTGGTGTTGGTGTTGGTCATGATTATAAACATGAAGATGTGTAAATTGCTTACGACCTAAAGTAGTGCTTGGAAGCATGCCTTTAATAGCTATTTCTACTAATTCAGAAGCATTTTTAGCAATCATACTTTGGGCATTACGTGTACGTAATCCGCCAGGAAATTGTGAGTGATTGTAATACTTCTTGTCTTGTAGTTTATTACCAGTTAATTTAATTTTGTTAGCGTTAATAATAATAATATAATCTCCACAATCAAGATGAGGTGTGAATGAAGGTTTATTTTTACCACGCAATATCATTGCAACTTTAGTTGCAAGACGTCCTAAAACTAAACCGTTGGCATCAATAACATATCATTTTTTTTCATTGTTCTTGAAATTCATTGTTGTTTGACGCATATTTTTCTCCTTACAGTGTAATTTTACCGGGACTACATTGCTTAAAGCATTAATAATTATATATAATATTAAAAACAAAAACAAGATTAATTGTCAATTTTAATACAAATATTTTTTAAATTAGTTGGTATATAATAACATTAAGTAAATTGTATCGTAAAATCAACAATATTTTACATTTTTAATTTAAGAAGGTGTGTTTTTTTAATTAATATTATCATTTTTCAATTAATTTTATTAGTTGATTTCCAATGAAATTATGTCCTCATTTAGTTGAATGAACAGCATCAAAGAAAAAATAATTATCAATATTATCAGGATTAACACCAGGATTATATTTTGGACTAAAAGTACCATCTTTTAAAAGTCCTTTAAAATCAATAGTTACTGCATTATCAGTGATATTGTGGTTAGGATTTTGTTTAAAAGTACTTATTGCTTGATTCATACCATTAAATAAACTATAAGTTTTAATAGGATTATTATACTTTTCATTTAAGCTATTAATCATTACTGTTCATTTATCATTAAACATGTTAACCAATTCTTTAACTCTTGAACTTTTAGCTATATGTTTATTAAACATAGGGATTGTACTAACATCTGGTAAATTAGCAACTAAAATATGATTTTCCCCCTTAGTGATTAATTTTTCTAGTGCTGTTTTTTCATTAAAAATAGCATCATTAATAATAATATCTTGTTCACGATTGAAAACTTTTGTCATTGCATAAATAATATCATTACCACCAATTTCTAAAAAGATTTTATCATTCTTTTGTACTGTATGTTGGTCTAATAAAGCATCAACTTGGGCATTAATATCAAATTTATTAATAAATATTCCTTCGACATCAACACGAATACTAGATTGCGCCCCGCCAACGGCGTAGTTATTGCCTACTTGTTGATGTGTTTTAAGATTTAAATCATTAAATTTTCAACCAGGTGTTAATTTAACTCCTAATTTATCTGCTACAATTTGCATAGCAACGCGACCATTTGAAAATGAATTATTGTAAAATGGAGGTTCTAATTTTACTTCTTTAATGTTGGGAAATAATAAACTGCTTGCTTGAAAAAATTGTGTTCCAGCCCCACCAGCTAAGGCTCCTGTATCTGATAGACTATCTCCTAAAACATAAAGATTAGTGTTGGTAGTTGTTTTATTATTAATAGTGTTAGTAATGATTGGTGTTAATGATGTACTCACTAACACTGTTGTAATAAGTCCTAAAAGGGATTTCATACTTTTTCATCTCATTTCTATCTTCTTGGTAAATATCTAAAAAGTAATACTTACTAATTTATTATATTACATTAATTTAATATTAAAAGTGTTATTTTATATTATATAATTATACTAGTAAAAGAAAATAGAATAATTTTCAAAGGAAAGCGAGAAAGTTATATGGCACTTATTTCATGAGCATTTATTTATTTAAGCCCTGGTTTCAATGAGCAAAATAATAGTTTTAAAACTAAAGTTGGACCATGTCAATTTCAAGTTATTGCTTTAGATGTTAATGAAAAAGCACTAGCAATTGATATTGCTAAACGTTTACTATCAGAAGGGGTACAAACCATTGAGTTATGTGGTGGCTTTGGACCACAGTGGGTTACTAAGATTAGTGAGGCTATTGAGTATAAAATCCCAGTTGGTGGGGTTATGTATGGACCTGAGTTTCGTAAATCTTTATATGAATTAATGAATTTTAAAAAGTAAATTATATTAGGGTAGGGTGACTTAAGATAAATAACTAGGGAGTTTTTTAGTGAAAAAGTTATTTAATAGTTCTCAATTTCAAGTACGATTGTTTTTTGGTGTATCTAATCATTGGTCAAATGCTTCAGCAAAAAAATCATCCTTTTTTTATCTCAGTTCTCGATGTTTTTAAGTCAGTAAGAACGTCCATAATTACTACGAACCAATTAAAGTGGCATTAATTTCAACTTTATTTTTTAAAAGTAATGTAGCAGTTTTTTTCTCCTTTTTGTGTAACTAGATGTAGGGCTGTGAAACCTTTACTAGTATTGGCGTTAATGTCAGCTTTATTTTTTAAAAGTAGTTCAACAATGTTTGCACGTCCTTCTTGTGCAGTTAGGTGTAAAAGAAATTGTTTTTCATATTCACTAAGTACTAAATTATTGTATAGAGTTATAAGTATTGAAAATAGTTCATTGTTATTACTTTGAATGCATACTAGCAAGAGTTCTTCATTAGAACTAATAGGTTGATTTTGGTTTTCACAATATTTTTTTAATTTTTTGAAAGATAAAATATGAGATAGTATTTGTTTTGATGTTTCTTCATTTTTTATTTGATTAAATATTTCGTTCAGTTTCGTAATTTTAAATTCTGTCTTATATATTCACTTTCTATTATCTTTATAAAAATCATTAAAACTTTTTTTTGAATAAATTTTCTTCATTAATGAAACGTGTTTATCAGTATCTGGCATATATTTCAACTCCTTATAATATTCATAGTAAAATTTTACGGTTATTAGTTAAAATTTACTTTTTTTAATAAATAATTTAATTAGAATAATTTTAAATACTGAATTTTTTTACGATGATTATATTTAAAAAAATTCACTTAAGTTAATTTCATAAATCCTAATTAAAAGTATTTCTTTTAATTAAAATGTAAATAATCACTATTATAATTAGTTTGTAAAAATAATACAAATGAGTAATTCATATTTTCAGTAACTATTATAACATCAAATTTAAGTTTTTTAACATAAGAAATAACGGAATTATAAACTTAGAGTGGATATCATCGTTAAGACTAAACACTAATTAAACTAAAAAATATATTCATAATAAATTCCTATAAAACAAACGTTTTTAACTGCTTGTTTTTCTTATTTACTGTTTAATAATTTAATTTAGTTAAAATAATGGTATATAGTAAACAATCTATTACTGAAGGAATGATAACATGTTTAAACTCGTAGCTCCATATCAACCAACTGGTGACCAACCAACTGCTATTAAAGAATTAGTAGCTGGTATTAACCAAAAAATTAAACATCAAGTCTTATTAGGCGCCACAGGAACAGGTAAAACTTTTACGATGGCTAATGTAATTGTCCAAGTTCAAAAGCCAACATTAATTTTAGTTCACAATAAAACTTTAGCTATGCAACTATATGGAGAATTAAAAACTTTTTTTCCTGAAAATCGTGTTGAATATTTTGTTTCATATTTCGATTTTTATCAACCCGAAGCCTACTTACCAAAAACTGATACTTATATTGATAAGAATTCTAAACAAAACCAAGAAATTGAAATGTTACGACTAAGTGCTTTAAATGGACTTTCTATTAGTAAAGATGTCATTGTTGTCGCATCAGTTGCTGCTATTTATGGTGAACAAGAACCAGCAGAATATAAAAACAATTTTTTTGAATTACGCAAAGGCCAAGCAATTAATCGGAAAGATTTACTTTTAAAATTAATCAAAAATGGTTATGTTCGTAATGATACTACTTTAGACCCAGGAAGTTTTAGTGTGAAAGGTGATGTGATTAAATTAGCACCATCCTGAAATGACCAATACTATTTGCGTATTAGTTTATTTGGTGATGAAATTGAAGAAATTGCCCGCATTGATACCTTAGGTGCTAATGTTTTAGAACGTTTTCCTTTTGTGACAATCTTCCCTGCCCAAAACTATATTACTAGTAAAAATCGTGTTGATAAAGCAATTGTTAAAATAAGTGAAGAATTAAAAATAACATTAGCGCAATTGAAAGCCGATAATATGTTAGTAGAAGCCCAACGTTTAGAACAACGCACTAATCATGATTTAGAAGCATTAACTGAGTTTGGGATTTGTAGTGGCATTGAAAACTATTCTCGTCATCTCGAAGGACGATTAGCTGGGACACCACCTTTTACGTTAATTGATTTTTTTCCTGATGATTTTTTAACGATTATTGATGAATCACATATGACTATTCCCCAAGTGCGTGGAATGTATAATACTGATCGAAGTAGAAAAGAAACATTAGTTAAATATGGTTTTCGTTTACCTAGTGCCATGGATAACAGACCACTGAATTTTAATGAATTTTCTAATAAATTAAAACAAATCATTTATACATCAGCAACGCCATCTGATTATGAATTAGAATTAATTAAAGATGCACAACCACCATTTAATGTGCCTGTTCAACAAGTTATTCGCCCCACAGGATTATTAGACCCAACTGTTGAAGTTAAGCCAACAGTTAATCAGATTAATGATATTATTACGCAAATCGGAGAACGAATTAAAAATAACGAACGTGTTTTCATTACGACATTAACTATTAGAATGGCCGAAGAGTTAACTAACTTTTTACAAGAAAAGAAAATTAAAGTGGCATACATTCATAATGAATTAAAAACTCTAGAGCGAACGAAAGTTTTATTAGATTTACGAAAAGGAGTCTTTGATGTAATTGTCGGAATTAATTTATTACGAGAAGGTTTGGATGTACCTGAAGTTTCATTAATTTGTATTCTTGATGCTGATAAAAGTGGTTTCTTACGTAATACTAAATCTTTAATTCAAACCATCGGAAGAGCTGCACGAAATGTTAATGGTCATGTTATATTATACGGTGATATTATTACTGATGCTATGACACAAGCGATGAATGAAACTAAAAGAAGACGCGAGATTCAAATTGCTTATAATGAAAAACATAATATTATTCCCATTACTGTAAAAAAACCGTTAAGTGAAATTGTGAGTACCAGAGAATTAGATAATGATTTAAAACTATTAAATGCTAGTAAGGAGAAAGCTAAAATTACTGCTAAAGCCAAAATTATTGCTGATTTACGTGTGGAAATGTTACAAGCAGCTAAGGATTTGGAATTTGAAAAAGCAGCAACATTGCGTGATTTAATCTTGAGTATTGAAAGTGAAAAATAAATGATAGGAGAAAGTGCTTATGAAAAAATATGGATATTTTAAAAGTAAGACTGGAATGATTGAAATCATTATTGAAAATGAACAATTAACTAACCTTAGCTTTGTTGATAAATCACAATTTATTAATAGTAAAGATGATATAGTAATTGCTAACTGTTTACAACAATTAGCAATGTATTTTGATAAAAAAAACTAAATTTTCAGTACCGATGGGATTGAAAGAGACACCGTTTCAAGAATTAGTGTGAAGTAAAGCTTGTGCTATTCCTTATGGTACTACTTTAACTTATGAACAATTGGCTATTAATATTGGTCATCCTAAAGCAGTACGTGCTGTAGGGACAGCATTGGGTAAGAATCCGATTGCAATTATTGTACCTTGTCATCGGGTGGTTAGTAAAAATAAAAATATTATTAATTATCGTTATGGTAGTGATATTAAGATGTTTTTGTTAAAACATGAGCAATTATAGTTTATTAGTACTAGTTGATGGTGCATCTTGATTTGATGATGTTTCATGAGTAGAACATATGCTTTGTAAATCTGATATTTGTTCTGTGTTATTTTTCATGGTTTCTTCATGCGATGGTGATGGTTCTTTTGGTATTAAAGTATCTGAATTTAAATTATTCATGCTTGTGCTTTTTCGTTTATTAAGTAATGGAGGAATGAGGTAATTTTGATTTGTTATTTGACATGGTGGTTTACTGTCATTTGTAGTTGATACAAGAGCTTGTTTAAACTGTTTTGTATTAGTAGTCACAAGATCTAAAAAATCAGTATTTTTTGAAATTTCATATTCTTGTTCTTTTATAATTTGTTCTATTAATTTTTTATATATTTTTATGTTTGAGGTGTCATTGTCATCAGTTTCAATAGTTGTTTTAGTAACAGAATCTGGTTTTCTAGTAAGAATAATATGTTGTTTTTTGTAAGATCCAATATTAAAATTAAATTTCAATGCTCCTCCTGAAGGTAAGACAAGTTCTTTATTATTAAGTTTGATTTCAAGAATATTTGGATCATTTTTTCAAAGTTCAATTGCTTCTTGAAATTCACTTTTAGGATTACTAGTAATTTTTTCAAAGATTCCTTTAATAATACTTGCTAATGTATTTGGAGCACTGCTGTTTGATGGTACATCATATTCAGGATAAACTGCAGCAAGGGCATTATAAGTTTGTTCAAAAATTGTTTGATAAACTTTAGGAATTTTAATAGTATTACATTCTCCAATAAAGTTATTGTGTTCACTAAGTATTTTTTTAAGTTTATCCATATTTTCTTTACATTTTTCAAACATTAAAAAAATGTTTTTTATATTTCCGTTTAGATTATTATCCGTGGTATTCTCTTTAAGAATAATAATCTTTTCTTCGGTTTTTTTAATTCAATCTTCACGAATTAAATCATTATATTTACTAATGTAGTTAGAAAGTTTTGTTTTTAGTTTAATTAATTTTCCAATTTGTTTTCTATATCTTTAATTTTCATGAATTTAGCTAAGAAGAAAGTTCTATTAATAGTTTCTATAGCTTTATTTTCGTCAAGATAATCACTTGCTAATTTTGTTATCTTAATATGTAAAATAATATTAGCTTTTAATATTCTTATAAAATCATCACTTTTAATGATATTTTTGCTAATTTTTTTACTATCTTTTTTTTGTGCATAAATACCATATATATTCATTAAAATGGTATTGATTGTATAATCTTTAATATAATCAATAATGTTATAAAGATTAATTTCAGGTTCATTTGGTGAAGAAGGTATTTTCTTTGTTATTAAATTTGTTAAAAGTTTGTGTGTTTCTGCAATTTCTATTTTTAAATCTCTTGGCATAAATAGAGTCTCCTTTTTTGTTTTTTTTTGACATAAAAAACCTAATTATAGCAAAATGTTATAATTAGGACTTAAAGTCTAAAATTAATTTTTAGTACTACTATTATAGTAATACTAAACTTATTATAAATAAAATTATAAAAAATAACAACTTAAAATATTAATTTAATACTATAAATGTTTTATTATCACTATTAACATCATTTTTCTAGGTTAATAATTATTGGTAAAATATTACGTATATAGTATAATTAAACAAGAAAATGAAAGTAAATGGAGGAACAAATGAATAATAATCAAAAATATATTACTGTTAAAGGGGCACGTGAACATAATTTAAAAAATATTGATATTAAAATCCCCAAAAATAAACTAGTAGTAATTACTGGAGTTTCAGGTAGTGGTAAATCATCACTAGCATTTAACACGATTTATGCTGAAGGTAGAAGACGTTATGTTGAATCATTATCAGCATATGCCCGTCAATTTTTAGGTAATAGTGAAAAACCTGATGTTGATGCCATTGAAGGTTTAGCACCTGCTATTTCGATTGACCAAAAAACAACAAGTAACAATCCGCGAAGTACAGTCGGAACAGTAACTGAGATTTATGATTATGTGCGTTTATTATATGCACGAGTAGGAACACCATATTGTAATAAAGGTCATGGTCCGATTAGCAGTCAAACCTTAAAAGAAATGGTTAACAAAGTTAGAACCTTACAAGATAATACTAGTATTGAAATTTTATCACCAGTAGTTGTGGCAAAAAAAGGTAGTCATCAAGAGTTATTAGTTAAATTAAAAAAAGAAAATTTTTTACGTGTTAAAATTAATGGTAAAATCTATAGTTTAGATGAAGAAATTGATTTAAACAAATCATTACGTCATGATATTGACATCGTTATTGATCGCGTTAGATTCATTAATAATAATAATATGATCTCTCGCATTCATGATGGTTTAGAAGTTGCTCTAAATCATAGTGGTGGTTTAGCTAAAATTATTCTAACTGATAATAATGAATCATGATTATTCTCACAAAAATATGCGTGTAAAGTTTGTGGATTTGCTATTCCTGCTTTAGAACCACGTTTGTTTTCTTTCAATGCCCCTAGTGGTGCCTGTTTTGAATGTAAAGGATTGGGAATAAAATTAGAAGTTGATGAAGATTTACTAATGCCTGATACTAAACTTTCCATTAATAATGGTGGAATTGAATACTATAAAAATGTGGTTGATACTAGTAATTTAGAATGACAACGTTTGAAAGTGCTTTGTCATCATTATTTAATTGATTTAAATCAGCCATTAAAAAACTTAACGAAAGAACAAATTAATTATATTATGCGTGGTAGTGATGAAATTATTAGTTACAGTTTAGTTTCAGCCAACGGTCGTAAATATCCTAATCATGATTATATTGAGGGAATAAGCACCTTAATTGAACGCCGATATTTAGAAACAACTAGTGATTTTGCTCGTGAGTACTATCGTAAATACATGAGTGAACGTACCTGCTTAACATGTAAAGGAACAAGACTAAACGAATTTGCTTTAGCAGTTAAACTTACTAATGAAAAAAATCAAAAAGTAAATATTAGTGAATATACTAACTTAGATATTGAAGAAAGTTTAACATTTATTTTACAATTAAAACTAACAAACAACCAACAAGAAATTGCGAAACTAATTTTAACAGAAATTATTAATCGCTTAAATTTTTTAACTAATGTCGGATTAGGTTACTTAAATTTATCACGAATGGCACAAACCTTATCAGGTGGTGAATCACAACGTATTAGATTAGCTACGCAAATTGGTTCACAATTAACAGGAGTTCTATATGTTTTAGATGAACCTTCGATTGGTTTACACCAACGTGATAATGCTAAACTTATTGAAACGTTAAAAAAAATGCGTGATTTAGATAATAGCCTACTAGTAGTAGAACATGATGAAGATACAATGTGAACAGCAGATTGGTTAATTGATGTTGGACCCATGGCTGGAATTTATGGCGGTGAAATCATCGCTGAAGGGACACCCCAACAAGTAGCAGATAATTCTCAATCAATTACTGGTCAATATCTAAACGGCAGTAAGTATATTCCCTTGCCAAAAACACGAAGAAGCGGTAATGGTAAAGCCATTGAAATTCAAGAAGCACAAACTAATAACTTGAAAAAAATTAATGTTAAATTTCCATTAGGTAAGTTTATTTGTGTAACTGGAGTTTCAGGTAGTGGTAAATCAACTTTAGTCAATGATGTTTTATTAGCCAGAATTCAAAAGAATTTAGGCATTAAAGGTGAACGACCAGGATTATGCAAAACTATAAAAGGTATGGAATTTATTGATAAAATTGTTCCTATTTCCCAAGAACCAATTGGTAGAACGCCAAGAAGTAATCCAGCTACGTACACTTCAGTATTTGATGATATTCGTGATTTGTTTACCCAAACTCCTGAAGCAAAAATCCGTGGTTATTCGAAAGGACGTTTTTCATTTAACGTATCAGGTGGCAGATGTGAACGTTGTTCTGGTGATGGTGTCATTAAAATTTCTATGCATTTTTTACCTGATGTTTATGTTACATGTGAGATTTGTGAAGGACAACGTTACAATAGTGAAACTTTACAAGTAAAATATAAAGGTAAAAATATTTTTGATGTGTTGGCATTACCAGTTGATTTGGCATTAAATTTCTTTGCTAATCATCCGAAAATTAGTAAAAAATTAAAAATGATGCAAGAAGTTGGATTAGGTTATATTACCTTAGGACAACCAGCCACGGAATTATCAGGTGGTGAAGCCCAACGAGTAAAACTGGCCAAAGAATTACAAAAACGAGCAACAGGTAAGACTATGTATATTCTTGATGAACCAACAACGGGATTACACGTGCATGATATTAAACATTTAATTGAAGTGTTAAATAAAATTGTTAATCATGGTGATACTGTGGTCGTTATTGAACATAACTTAGATGTAATTAAAGTTGCTGACTATATTATTGATTTAGGACCTGAAGGTGGTAAATATGGTGGTGAAGTAATTGCAACAGGGACACCTGAGCAAGTTGTAGCAGTTGAAAAATCTTATACTGGTCAATATTTAAAGAAAGTAATAACTCGTGATTTAAAACGAAAATAGAGTGTACTTCAACACGTAGTAAACAAGAGTAAAAAATTTCAAAATATCTTTATAGGCTGTATAGTTAGCTATGTAGTTTTTCTTTATAACACTTAAAATTTTATTTATTCCAAAAATAAGCATATTAAGAAGTCTATTAAAAAAATTATGTAGAATATAACTGGATTAAGTATCATAAATATTAGGGGAGTGTTTTATATGCCAATTGTTACAGTCAAATGCTATTTATCGTCATGTGAAAAAGAGCAAACATTTGATTCTTTGTATTGTGATAAATTTCTATATTGCAGTGGAGAATGCTATCAAAAATCATTTGATAACACAATAACAAAGTATGAACAAAAATAAACATATGAAGTAGTAGTGTTATACCTATTTAATTTTAATTAAGTAACTTCATTGTTGACAAACAATAAATAAAAACTGTTGTATGATTCTTTCATAAATTAAATATAAGTTTTTAAACCAATGCTTTAATTTAAAAAGTAAATGGTTTTTTTAAGTTACTAAATTGTAAAAAGGAGTGTATTATGAGTAATGAAAACATTGCTTCAGATAAATTTATGAATTATATAGAAAATTTAGTTAAAGAAAGATTAAGAAAAAAGTTAGACAGGAATATTGATTTTGCTCTTTTTGATGAAATTAAAAAAGAATATAAAGAATTAGACAACAAAATTAAAAAAAATAATCAATGAGTTGTCAACAATGCACCCTCCTCTATTTCTGATGAATTTATGAACAATAGAGAAGATTTTTTTAAAAAGTTAGTAGAAAAATTAATTAGCCTTAAATCACAAAAAAACAAATTAGATAATAGAATTATTAAAATGGTTAGTAACTTAAAATTATTTGAAAAAAGTTTATTTAGAAAAATTTTTGAATGAATAAAATCAATATTTAAAAGATGTTTTAGCAAGAAAACAAATAATAACTTAAATAAAAAACAACTACATACAGAAAACGAGTGTAAGATTTTAAAACCTGAACTTAATATAGAACAAATCAATTAACCAATACTCTCCTTATATTAGCGAAATATCTAACAAACACTCTCAAATGAAAATATAATGTGAATTATAATAAATTTCTTGAAAATAGGCATATGAAAAAATTTTTGTAGAAGTCATGTAAAATGGTATAATTAATTCTATCTTTTAAAAAAGGAGTTGCTACTTTGGAAAAAAGAGTATACTTTTTAAAGTTTAATAAAAAAATTCTTAAAATGGACTTAATAAGTTTTGGTTCTGGTTTAATTGGTATAATTTTAGGAATCCTAAGTATTTTGGCGCTTCAACCTTTTTGAAATAGTGATAAAGCATCACTTTGACTCACTGTTATCGCAATTTTATTTGACATTACCAGTTTTATTTTTGCTTTTCTGCCTTTTTTCTTAATGTACCGTTTAATTAGAATAAAAAAGACTTTAATCAAACAAAATATAGTATTGTATCGAAAAGACCAAATAAGTATTTCGCTTGATTTTATAAGTTTTTTCTTAGGTTTTATCGGTACAGCTTGTGAAATTATTAGTATTATTGTTCTTTTACCTGAATTTAATAATACAGTTTTTTCATATCAAATTACGATTGCTGCTGTTATTTTAGATGTTATTAGTTGTATTACCTGTTTAATAACAATATTAATTACTATTAATATTATTAAAGATTATCAAAAAAGAGGAAATTCCATTATTTAATAAATTTTATTAATATTTCATTATTTGTTAAAACATCTTTTAAAATATATGAGTCTCAATGGCCTGGATAAACTTGATATTCTTTATTAAGTTTAGTTAATTCAAGTAATGACTTTTTAAAATACTCATCATCACAATAAGGAATGCCATGATAACCAATTTTATCTTTAAAATAGTATACCCAATAAAGACAGCATTTAACTCTTTAATTAAAATATACTGACTACCAGGGGTGTGACCAGGAATATGCTGACATAAAAAGTCATACCCAATTAACTTAAGAGCAGTACTGCCAATAATAGGAATCAAATTAATGTTAGTTTTAGTTGCTTCACTAATTTGTTCATGGTCAACTAACATTTTGTAATATGGATGATGATAAATAAAGTTTTCATCTCATTGATTAATATAGACAGTTAATTGAGGATATTGACTAATTAAAGTATTTAAACCAATAATATGGTCCCAATGACCATGAGTAATAATAACAGCTTTTAATTGTAATTTTTCATTTACTAAATAGCTAATAATTTCTTTAATATTAAGTGATGCATCAATTAATACACATTCTTGTTTATTAATAATTAAATATGATTTTTGATTGTTAATCATAGGGTTGATAAATTCTTTTATCATTAAATAATTTCCTTTCAATAGTAATTGTTTATATATGAAATTGTAACATATTAGTTTGAAAATTATTTGTTTGTCTCATAAATTTACTCATATATGAGAATAAATGGTTAAGTCTAAGATTGTGTGTAAATTTAAAAAAGTAATAAAAAATGAGCCATATACCCCTCCTTATCAAATATAATTAGTTTGAAAATAAAAACTAGATAGGATGAGAAATATATGACTCCATTAAATTTTACAATAG
>NZ_JAQYTS010000050.1 GCF_030913225.1 Spiroplasma sp. AdecLV25b | reverse complement strand
TTCAATGATTACCAATCAATTTGGCAACTTCTGCAACTTTTGATTTAAGTTCAGGTTTTTGTTGAATAATCTCTGCTCTTTTTTCTTTACTAAAAAGCATATAAGCATTCATTGGTCTTTTAACTTTATTTGACATATTTTTTTCCATTTTTTCTTACTATAATTTTACATGATTTCTGCAATAAGTTCTTCAGTACTTGTTTTTGACGTTATGATTATTTACCTTGATTTCAATTTTTATAAATTTCCATTACAGCATTTCTGTAGATAGTACTTCTTGTTACTTTTAATCCTTGTTTTTGCATTTCAGCAAGCATATTTTCTATAGACTGATAACTAGATAAATGAATTGTTAATCTTTTCTCTTTTTCTTTAACGAGTTTTTGACTTAAAAATTTTTATTGTGTTTTATCAAAAAATTAATCAAAAAAATTTTTCAAAATAAACATAAAAATTAATATATTAGTTATGCAAGAAGTCTATTGTCTAAAAAATCATTATTTATCCATAATGTAATTTTACATGATTTCTTTAATGAGTTCTTCATATGCTTGTTTTTGTCGTCAATAATGTTTGTTTTCTCAAATACTATTGAATTTATTTTCCGTCTTAATAAATGATTTTGAATTTGTTATTATACTTTGGGATAAATGGCCATTTAATTTTTCTTCTTCTAATAATTTATAAATTTCAATAGTATCTTCATCTTCTTTTATATTGTTAAAAATTATTCGTAAATTTGGTACAGTTATATTTTCTTGTCGACAAATATGATTTAAAGTATTTTTTAAATCCAATATTCCTTTGTAACTACCAATTCCATTATTTATGGGTATCATTACCAAATCAGAAATAATTAAAAAATTTAATGCTAATTCTAGAACTGTTGGTGGATAATCAATTAACACATAATCATAGTCTAAAAAAACATTATTAAAACTATCAAATATATTTTTTCCAACTTTATATATGTTTTCTTTTGCATATAAATTATTTAAAATTGTAGATGATTTTGTTAATTCTTCTCCTGCAATAATAATGTCAATATTTTTATATTTAGTTTTTTGAATAATATTATTTATTCCAACATTAAAACCACCAAACATTTTTAACAAAGTAACATCTTTAACAATTTTATTTGTATAAAATTGTACAGATAATGTTGCTTGTGGGTCTAAATCAATTAATAATACTTTTTTTCCATTAAGAGCAAATTTATAAGCAACATTCTTACAAAGAGTAGTTTTACCAACTCCGCCTTTTTTGTTACAAAAACTAATAATTTTCATTGTCATTTTATTCCTTTCCGTATCGTTCTTCTAAAATAGCAGTCATTAAAGTTGTGTAACTTCATCTTTTTTCTTTTGCTTCGTTTCTAAATTTGTCAACTAAATATTTACTACAAAAAGTATTTGGTATCATATCTTGGGTTGTTCTTTTTTTAAAATCTTTAGTTTTAGAAAAACTTGAAAGTTCCTTTATTCCGTTTTTTTCAAGCAATGCATTTAATTTTGCCATAATTAAATTCCTTTCTTTATTTTTAATATATTGTAACATTGTTTTAAAAATAAAACATGTTTTATTTTTAAAACATAATTAAAAAATAATTTAAATAATGAAATTTTTAAAAAATAAAACAAATAAAACATGTTTTATTTTTAAAATAATTTATATAAAAAAGTCAAACTATTTAAATAGTTTGACTTTACTTTGCTATTAATTTGATTTATTTTATTTGAATAGTTTGATTGACTAATCTTGTAAATTTTAAATTTCTTTTGATATATGCTTATAAAACGCTCATAAATACCCTTATTTTCCACGAAAAATATTTGAATACTAAACTATTCACTAACATAGTTTTCAATGTCAATTTTCTCTATATATTGATTTGAACTCGGTAATAATACCTTGCAATAGGCTTGTCCAACTTTCAATTTCTTTAAATCGTTTGGATGAACAATGTATTCCTCAACTTCACGAATTGAACCCTTTGAATTTGATTTTGATTTATTATCATACTGTTTAGTAATCTTTTGAGAAGTTTTAGTTCCAAAGACTTTGGCAAGGTATTCAGCACTATTTGGATCTTTGACATTATGTGCAATAATGTTAGCTGTATTACCAAAAATAGTGTCTGTTAAATCTCTATTGTCAGTTTTTAAATCGTTGATTGTTTGAAAACATAAAAAACATTGGTAATTAAAACTTCGAGTTTTATTAATTAAGTTGATAATACTATCACTTGCAAAAACGTTAAATTCATCTAACACAAGATTTATGTGTTTACTTCGTGGTTTAATAGAAGCAAATTCTTTTAAATCTTGGATTAACAATTTACCCATATTACTTGCAAGTCGGGGATAATCTAATGAATTTAAAGAAAATAAAATAACTTTATGATTTTTAGATATTTTTGTTAAATCATTTTTTAAACCAACACTATTGTTCAATTGTTCAGCATAAACACTCAAACGATTTAATAATCCATTTACTTCTGCTTGTTTACATTCAGTAACAAAAATATATTTCGGATTAGTTTTATCAATTAGTTGTTTTAATTCAGTTGATGGAAAATGTTTAATAATGTTTGATAAATTGATTTTAATCTTTTTTGTCATTAAAGTTTCAATTAAAATCAGTAAATAATTGTGTGCCATTGCTTGATAGTGTGGTTCAGAAAAATCAAATAAACTCATAATCTTATCTGCTAAAACAATGTGACTTTTTGAAGCAAAAGGATTGTATTCATCTTTGCCCCCAATGGTTCAAATAAAAGCATTTTTATCAATTGATTTAATTTTGTTGATTAAATCAATATCACCTTTTCCATCAATAATAATGACTGTTTGATTTAATTTATAAACAAGTTGATTTATTATTGATAAAGCAGTGGTGGTTTTTCCACTACCAGTTGCTCCAATTAACAAAGTATGTTGGTTTAATTTTGATCTAACTAAACCAACTTTTTTATTTAGATTTATTAAATTTTGAATACCAATTTTACTAAATTCCAAAATTTGATTTTTTCTTTCTTTCTTTTGTTTTGATTTATTGAAATCTCAACTTTCAAATGAAAAATAAGCATAAAGACCACTGAAGCATAAAATCATAATTATGCTTAAAAAAATAGAAATGACAAGAACTGTATTGGTAAAAAATGAAATTTTATAAGTATGTGCATTTATGGTATGAAAAATAATTAGTGAATAAAAAATTGAAACTATACATGCTCATAATACAATTAAAATTGATAAAACAATAAAACCTATTATGCTAGATATTAAAATTTTATTAAAAGTATTTTCTTGTCATTTATTTTTTAAAAATTTCATTTACTTCACCTACTTAATTGCTTCTTGCTCATATTCACTTGCTTGAATATTAATCATCATTCTGTTGTTATTAATTGAGAATAAACAAGTACCAATTGGGGCATTTGAAATAATTTGTTTTTGATATTGGTTTAATCTACCACTTGCTGAAACCAAGTTATCATAATCTTGTAAATCACTTGAAGCTAATCTATGTACAAACTGATAAACACAATTATTTATAATTGCTTGTGCTTGTGTTTTAATAGCAACACTTCCTACAAAATCATTAATATTTTGTGTAATGATATATATGTTACCGTAGTATTTTCTAATTCTCTTTGCTAAACCACTAACAAAATTTAATGCCAATAAATTACTTTCATTAACTAGTAAATGCGCTTCATCAATTGCTATACAAATCCATTGTCTTTTAGTCTCATCTAATGGTTCATTTACTTTTTTATGATGTTTTGCAACTTTTTCTAAAAACGCCAACATCAAAAACATTTGAGCGTTTTGACGATTTTTATTAGTTGATAAATCATGAATATCAAAGACAATTAATTCATTTTTTAAACTTAAATTTGTATATCCATTTCATAAATAACCATCAGCACCTTTTGCTAATTTTCAAAGAATTTTATAAAGAGTGCTTTTGTCCGTTTTATTTTTTTCAACATTTTCTTGTTCACTAAATAAATTTTTTAAGGTTGGAAAATCTTTTGGCTTTAAATTATCCAACGTTTCAAGGTCCATTGAACTGTCTATATTTTTTATTTGATAAATTTTTAATAATAATTTTTGTAAGTCAGACAAATCATTATCATTTAAATCTTTATATAAAATCTTAAAAAATTGTTCTAAAAATGAAATATGCTCCATTAAGTTACCAGTAAATATTTCAAGTGGATTAATAATTAATGATTGATTTGTCTGACCAATAGCAATGATTTCTCCACCATAATACTTAGCAAAATTGTGATATTCTTGTTCAGGGTCAATAATATAAATCTTGCTTTTATTTAAATATAATCAGTTTAATTGTTTTTTGACATTAAATGTTTTGCCACAACCACTTAAACCGAAAACTACAACATTGCCATTGCTTCGTGCTTCTTCATCATTTTTAGTTTTTACATCAAAAAATATAGGTTCACCATTTTCATTATTTCCCATATATAAACCTTTTTCATCATTTAAACTAGAACCTAGAAAAGGCCATGCACTTGCAATTGATAAACATCCCATTTCTTGTCAATAACTAGTTATCTGTTTTTTATTTTTCATACTGTTATTTCAAATAAATTTATAAGTATCTAATTGCATATATTTTAATTCATTTTCAATAAAACCTTGTGTTGATAATTCATTTTTTAAAAATTGCTTGATATTAATCAAATCATTTTTATCATCAGCAAAACAAGTAAAAATAATTGAAACCATTTTTAATGTTTCACCACCATTTTGAACAAGATTTAACAATTCATGAAAATGGTTTAAATATGTTTCATATTTGTTTTCTTCACTTGTTTTTCTTGGTTTTTGCATTTCCGCACGACGAATTGCTCTATCAAGTAATTCTATTGCTTGGTGCTTATTTACATGAGTAAATTTAATATTAAGATTAACATTTTCCAAATTTGCAAAAGCCATTAATCAAAAATCATTGACCAAGGTAGGATATGTACTAACTGTTAAATATGAAACATACTTATCATCAATTTTTACATAATCTTTATATTGTTTTATTTTGTTTGGTTTATTTTCAAAAACACCAACATAATTATTGGGAACAATCAATTTTGAAATTAAATATGATGTTTCTACTACATCAGTAGTAGCAAATTTAATGTCACTATCAAACTCATTTAATATAAATTTTACTTTTTGTTTAATTTCACTTATATTTTTGGCATATAAAAATAAATAATAACTATTTTTCAATTGTTTCTCTTTTTCTAATTCAACAATAAATTTTTTCATACTTGCTAGTTGTTTAATATTTTTTTCCATTTTTTCTTGTTTTAATAATTGATTTATTTTTTCTTTTTGACTATCAAAATTATAAGGAACTTGTATTTTTATAATTTCAAAATCTATATCAATTAACTTAAAAATATTAGCAAGTTTTGATATTGGTATATTTCGTTCATTTTGAGTTTGTAAATTTATATTTTGTGCTTCAATACGAAAAACTAAACCAAAATTATTTTTAAAATAAACTTCATTATCTTTAATACTTTTAATTTGGTTAATATTAAACATTTCTTTACTTTCTTTGTTGATAAATAAATATTTGATTGAAACTCATAAAAGATAATAAAACTTATCACCATTTCTATTTACTTGAATTAAAAGCAAAGTAAATAGAAATATACCAAATGTAACAAATATACTTACTAATACTCCAATTTCTGCCATTAAACTTAAAATTGGGACAATAAATGCAAAAGATAATAAAATAATCATAACATCAGCAATACCAATTCCACCAAGAGCATTACTTAAAACAAACTTAATTTTACTTGCTCTTTTTGTAATTGGTTTTGCTACATCATCAGAACCTTGTTCTTTTTCTTGTTCGCTCATAATTTTTACCTACTCTCAAGGTCTTCAAATATTTTGATTTGAATTTGAAACAATTGGTGGATAGTTATCTGCTAATTTATTTATGCTTTTTATCATTTCTTTTTGCTTTTGGGAAAATTTTATTGAACATTCATCTATTGCATTTCTTCGCAGTACGATTTTCTTTGGTTTGAAATGTGCTATTTTCCAAGCATATTGCATTTCTTTTAATTTTAATTCGGATTTAGAAATTTTCTTTTTTGCCATAGTTATTTACCACCTTTGTCTTTATCGCTATTAAGTCATTTATTGATATTTTTACTACTGTTTTCAAATGCTGATTTGTGGTCTTTAACTAAATTTGATGTAATCGTTTCTTTAACACCAGTTGAAGTGATACCACGAATTACACCAGTGGTTGTGGCAACACCAGAGTATGCTCTAAATGGTGCTTTCGTACCTAATGAAATACCTTTACCTAAAAATTTTGTTCCACTAACAAAAGCACCGGTACTTGCTTTTAATCCCATTAAATTACCAATACCGTCAGAAATTCCGATATTTCCACCAAAAATAGTACCTAATAACTGTGGTGCTTTAATAACTGTTATTCCAAATCCAAATGTACCAATTAATGTAAATATTGGTCTTGCACTTTCACTTGGAACAATATTTGAAATTTCTGATAATGCTGAAATTGAATTTAAAAATATTGTATATGCAGCAAAAACCACAGCAAAAGAAATAAAACGATTCATTGTTAAATCTTTTCAATTTCTAAATTTTCTGCCTTCATCTTGCACCATTCATACAGCAAATAATGTTCCAAGAATTAAAAGCAAAACTTGTTCTGCAACTCTTACAAATAAAAATGCTGATATTTGCAAGAGAATGTATACCATAAATCCCTCTGCACAAAGACATTGAAAATAACCAAAATTTGCACTGTCTTCAAATCCCCAACTATCTGGTACCTCTTTAAAATGATGTAAACCATTTGTAAAAGAACTATTGAAAATAAATAAACCAATATTTTTTACATCAGTGCCACCACTTTTAATAATGATTGTTGTTATTGAATTTATTAAAGAATTAAGTAAATAAAATGCAATGGGAATACCGACTATAACCGGAATTATTAAAAGTAAACTTCTAAAAGTTGAATTTATTTTTTGTGTCATATTTTTATCACTCAATTTAATTTCTATAAATCTTACTGATAAAAGAACTAACAAAATAGCCATTGATATACCTAAGACTGTAAAAAATAAAATTGGTATACCATGTCAATCACTATTATTAAACAAAATCTTATTATTTAAAGTTCCACCACCAATAAAATCAACTATAACTTGAAATTGATTTAATAATCATAAAATTGGTTGGATAAATACAACATATAAAATCGCTGACATTGCTTCAATAACAGACGTCACAAAACTGCCGGCTGTTAAATTAGTTTGTAAAACTACATTATTTAAAACTGGATTTAAAACACCCATATAGATATCTGGATGAAAAAAATGTCATACAGCAATAATTACAGCAAGAACAATAACTAAAAAGAAAAAAAATGGCAAAAAAGATATGGCAAAAATAATTCCAATCTTTTTAATTATGGTTTGAATAATTACCACTAACTCTTGGGAACTATTATCTTTATTTTTTTGTGATTTTTTACTTTTAAAATTAAAGGGTGATTTTTTTTCTTTTTGCTTTTTGGAAAACATTTTTTATTACCTATTGTTGTAATGGAAAAATAATGTTTCTGATACCAAAAACAATACTTACAATCAGTAAAAAACCCATTGATAAAATACAAATTCAAACAATTTTTCTAATTGTTTCATGTCTTTCTTCACTGTTTTTGTCACCTTTACCCTTTATTACTACAAAAGCAATCATAAAAACAGCAACCATAACATCAATACCCATTAAAGTTGGCATAAGTATTGTTATAATTTTATTTCATAAATCATTTATATCATTGTTTGAATTTACAAGAAACAATGTATTTAAAGCACCTAACACGATTATTTACCACCTTTCTTTTTTTCTCTTGCTTGTTTTTCTTTTGTTTCTTGTTCTTTTCATTTTTTTGATAATTCCATTTGCTCAGCCACATATTTATCTGCTTTTATATCACTTCTTTTATTTCTGATTGGTTTTATTACAAATTTATTTATATAAAACCCAGCAATTCCAAATGTGATTAAACCTAAAAATACCCCAAGAAATATATATCAACCAATATTGTTATTTGGATTTGGTGTTGGAGAGGGGGTTGGACTTGGATTATATTTTGATAACAAATCTTTAATTTCATTTGCATTCATTTTAGATAAATCGCCTTGTCTATAACCGTTTTTTAATGCTCAGTTCTCTGCTTGCTTTCATTGGTCAGTAGTTCTAAAATCAGTTATAGTTGGTATTCCGATTGTTAAATATTGATTATTGATATTTGTAACAAGATCTTTACTTTCTAACATATAACTATCAATTGTTGATAATTTAAAACCATTAGTTATATTACAGATTTCATTTTTCTTTCCTTGATTATCTATTTTATATAATTTATTATCACTAATAAATTTAGTATTAAAATCAATTTCAACTTCACTATCAGATACAATGATATCTTGTAAATTAGGTGTTTTTTCTTTGCTGAAATCTTGATTATCAAAAACACCTACATAATTGGTTAATTGATGACCAGCAACATTTTTAATGTTATTAACCGTTGCTTGTTTTTTAATATAAATGTTATATTTCAAATCACTTGTTAAATCATTTTCAATAATTATTTTATTGGTTAAATTTTCTATACTAATTATTACATCTACAAAATTACCTTTTTTTTCAATTGGTGTCCCGTTTAATGTTACAGATTTTATATGTTTATTATCTGCGTGAAAATAAACATTATTGTTACTTGCTTCTCCTTGGTAGTCTGGTCTATTAATTTCCTTGAGATATTGATTTTCAACTGTTCTATCAAATATAACGGAAGCTTTTAAACCTGCTATATCATCAGGATTTGGAATTATTGATAGAAAATAACTTTTTTTAATATCTCAAGAACTTAAAACTCCCAAAGTATCTGACATTCTTCTAAACCCAAAAAAACCATTTTTTTCTTGATTTGGAATTGAAATTAACTCCCCATTATCAAGTAATAAATAAGTATTTAATTTGATGTCATCACCAATTGAAACATTAACTGTTAAAATTCCCATTGTATTAGAAAACTGAGCGAATCAAAATGTTTGAAAATTAGTTTCTTTTAAATTTATTTTTTTAAATTGACCTGCAAGATTTAAAAAATATAAACCAGTGTGTTTTTTTAAATTAAAATTAAATTCTTCAAATATACAAAGACTATCTGAAAAACGATAAAAATCGCCTTGTTTTGATTCTAAGTCTGTTCATTTAAGATTATTTGGGTCTGAAATATCTAAAAGTCAATTATGACCATTAATATAACTATTTTCTTTAACTATCGCCAAAGTATCTGACATTCTTGTAAAAGTATTTTTGATTCCTAAGTCTTTTCATTTTGGTACATTTGGATCTGATATATCTAAAAGTCATGCTTTTTTATTACTATCTGTAATAAAACCAAGGGTATTTGACATACGATAAAATTCACCTTTGACTTGATTACTGCCATGCATTAATGGTAATAATTCACCTCTATTATTGAAAAAATAAAGTTTACTATCTGTTCAACTTGATACTTTAACAATACTTAAAGTATCAGAAAAAGTATAAAGTTCTCTAATATATGATTGAGAAGGTAATTTCGGTGTTAATGATATAATTTCTCCCTTATCATTAAGAAAATAACTACCAGTACCAATATTTAAAACTCCTAAAGTATCTGACATACGATAAAATTCAACCACATAGTCAATGGTTTTCCCATTTAATCTTATTTCTTGTAAATTTCCTCTATTATCAACCAAATAAACACAGGCAGAGTCACCCTCCTTATCACCAATAGCACTCAAAACTCCCATTGTATCAGAAAAAGCATAAAAATTGCCATGTTTATTTAATTGCTTTACGTTTATTATAGGTTCACTTTCTTTTGAATGATTAGAAAAAAATGCGTGATTAAAACTTGTGTTTGAAACTAATTGACTAATTACTGGCGCTGTTGAACTTGCTAAAATAAAACTAGCAATTCATGTTATTATTTTTTTCATTTAAATTCTCCTTTAATTTATATTTCATTGTTTATTATACTTTTTTTCTATCATTTCTAAATTAATTTCGCAAGAAGTCTATTTTAAAATCAGCTTTAATGGTTTCTTTGACATCTTTAAATTTTAAAGTTTTTGAACATTCTTTACAGCCTAATAATCACGCAATATCTTTTCCATCAACTTTCTGCATAATTTACTCACTATCTCAAACAATTTTACTATCTTTATCCATATCATTTAAAATTTGTTTGCTTTGATTTTTTTGAAAATCAACATAATTATTTGAAGTTTTCCCATATACTTCTGCCTGTTGTTGAGCAAATTTTTCCATATTAAGTTTTGTATAAAATTTAATATGTGTATTTTTTCTACCAGTCTTTATAATTTCATAATTCATAATTACATCAGTATTTTCTAAGTCTTTTTTAACTGGTTCTAAAACATACTTTTTTAAATCTTTCATATTTTTAAAATAACTACTATCAATATCAAGATTTAAAAACTCAGCAATAATTTTAAAATCCATTGGTTGATGTCCAAATGCTATTGACTTCGAAGTTTTTGAACTTACATATAAATAACTTCGTAAATATTCATACAAAGGTCAAGTATATTTGGTTGTTATAAACTTTGTATATGGTAAATAAAATTTTGTAAAATTTTTAATTTGATTTACAAAATGTTTTTCAAAAATTTCTTTATAAATTTTAAAATATAATTTACCAGTATTTTTACGATGACCACATTTTAAAAATAAATTTGTAAAATCAAAATCAAGTGGTTCGTTATCATATAAATTTTTAATTTTAAAAGATGATATTATTTCCATTTCTCTTTCAATGACTGTTACATATTTTTTATTAAATTTTGATTTTTCATAAATCTGATTTAAAAATAAATCATAATATTTTACAAATTCTGCAATTGAAATATTATATTCAATAATATCTTTTTGTATCCTATATTGTTTATCACTTAATTTTGCTAAACCAAAGGCAAATAAACGCATGGTCATAATGCCAGCATCTGAACTACGTACTGCTCTTGTTATTACATTTGATTTTACTATAAATTGATTTTCATTTTTTTGTATTTTCTTTGCACTCATGATTTTGCACCTAACTTTTAAAAATAAAAATTGACATATTATGCAAATATGTCAACTCTAATTATCTTTAAAGTTAAATAGGTGATAAAAGTTTTCGTAGACTGGCCTATTCGCATTAATTATTCAATTTATTTTTAATAATATCACTTTTAATTTCAATTACAAGTTTAAACATAAAATGTGACCAATATCCAGTCTACGAAACCAATATCAGTCACAATAAAAATTATAACTTAAAAATTTCAATAATTGTATTTAAAAATAACTAAATTTGATATGTAAGTTTTTCTCCCAAGTTATAGTAAGTTTTTCTCCCAAGTTACTCGTTTTTATTCAATACCAGTATAGATATTTAGGGGGGGATAAAGATAATAAAGATAATAAAGATATAAATAATAAATATATGTATATAAATATAAGTTATATATACGCGCGCTAATAAGTAGATAATAACATAATAAATTCAAATCAAATTTATTGAAATACTTATATTTATGTATATAATTTTTATGGAGAAAAAATGTAGAAGTAAATCTATTATTGACTAGCAATCCCCACAACCTATAAAGGCATTTCATTTCTTTAAAACACCTGACCCCACCCCCACAACGTAAACTTATGAGCGGGTGGGGTCAGGTGTTTGGGTTGTGGGGATTGTATTTTTCTTTCTTTTGCAAAAGAAAGAAAAATACCGCAACGAAGTTGCTCCAAAAAGAAAGAAAACGTTTAAAAACGTTATCACATTGGCCACTAAGGAGTTGAAATTTATGGAACAACTAAAAATTTTAGAAATCATCAATCGATGAGGATATCTAACAAGTTATCAAATTTCTGACTTATTAAACAAGAAACAAAAAGCAACAGAAAGACTAATTGCTATTTTAGTTTCAAAAAAGTTATTAAGAATTGACCAATTGACAAATAAAAATATATACATGCTTTCAAGTCTAGGAAATAGAAAACTTGGTAAGGAAAGCAAAAATATAAGAATTAACTACAATGAACTTGCTCATCAAGATTTACTTATCAAATGACTTTGTCAACAAACAGACATACTTTATTATCAAACAGAAAAAGAACTAAAAGCAGAAAATCCAAGAGAAAAAGGTTATCCTGATTTATTAGTTCATTACGAAAATAAAGATATGATTATTGAACTTGAAAGAACACGCAAATCAAAAGAACGATTTGAAAACAAAATCGATAGTTATTACAGAGACTTACAAAAAAATAAAGAAATCCTATGGCTTGTGCCAAATGAAAGTATGAAAAAATTTATTAACGAACAAATCCAAAATTATAATTTTAAAATTGAACTTCATCGCATTGAAATATTTAATGATGTTTAAAATTGATTTTAAGGTATCTAATTTGCTCATAGACAAACGAAATAAATATTTATATGTTTTAGTATTCAAAAAATAAACAGCCCTAATTTAGGGCTGTTTTAACTCAAATTTATAGATTAGATATTTTTGATTTCATCGGCATATCTTTTTTTATCGTCGGTTGCTAAATTTTGATATTTAGCTTTTTCTTCATTTGTCATCTCTTTTCAATGATTACCAATCAATTTGGCAACTTCTGCAACTTTTGATTTAAGTTCAGGTTTTTGTTGAATAATCTCTGCTCTTTTTTCTTTACTAAAAAGCATATAAGCATTCATTGGTCTTTTAACTTTATTTGACATAT
>NZ_JAQYTS010000004.1 GCF_030913225.1 Spiroplasma sp. AdecLV25b | reverse complement strand
TTATTAACTATAAGAATTTTAAAATTAATTTTAGATAAGATTAACCTACCAACTTTTAAGTATGGTATAATAAATTAAACTAAATTTATTTGATATGAGAAATATTGCTCTGTAAAAATAAATTTACACAAGATTCGGGACTTAACCTTGTCTTATTAAGAGTATCATTTAAAGTTGTTTCATCAACCAAATTTAAACTATCGTATCTTGTCATAGTTTGAATATTACTTTGCTGTGTTGTTAAATGATTTTTAAAACTTGAATTATTATTTATTAATTCTGTATTTAATAATTTTTTTTCATATTTTTGAATTAAATTAGGTACAAATTCATCACTAAGTTCCGCTTTTTTGTTTATTAACATTTCATCATATTTTTTTCAAATATTTCACGACACTCTGTTGCTATACCATCAAAAAACATTATTAATTTTATCTTTACTAGCATTAATACTAGAAGATTTAAAATAATCATAAATTCTATTTAAAATCGTTATTTCTCGCATTTTATCCAACGTGTTTCAAATTTTGAAAACACTTTTATCATTTTCTGCATCAGAAACATCATTAATAGAAGTATTAAAAATTGCGTATATTATTTTACTACCCTCTTCTAATGCTTCAAGTGGAAAATTTTCAATAAATAATAAGACTTTTTTATAATCTAAGTAACTATTTACTTGATAATGATGAAACTTCATAAAAATTTTTTCATATAATCATTAACTTTTTGTTGTTTTTCAACAGATAACTCATGAATGATTAATGGTCTATTTTTTTGAGGCATTTTTATCTCTTTCTTTTTTTAAATTTTTATTCTAAACATGAAACTAAAACCATCAAGATCGTTATTTTTCAAAAAATGATGTAAACACAAACCAATTTGAATCAACATGGAAACATATATACAAAACCTTCAGAACACACATTAGAGTTTCAAACAAAATGTGCATTTATGTACTAAAATTTCGATTTTAATTATGCACACCAAATAATTAAATAAAAAATACCCTTCGATAGTACTATAACCTCGAAAAGTATACTCAACTTATATTTAATTACACTTATATTATACTTTTTACTTTTAAAAATACAATAGAGTTTTTTTATTCCTGAGGATATTGAATTTTACTTTCTGTATCATTAACAATCAATATCATTTGATTTTATTCTTGAATGCCTTTAGGTTAAATTCAATTTTTTGACAAAACAAAAACTTTATGTCTTCAAAATTATTTGTCACAAATTCAAAAACAAAATATTAAATTTAACTAATGATAACCAAGTTTTATTTTTTATCTTTTCAAGATTTTTCTTTAAAAACGTTTTCTTTACCATTATAAGTGACAGTTGTTTTTCATTTCGGATAATTATTTGCTTTACTAATAGTGTTGGTATTGTTTAAAGGTACTAAATTACTAATAGTATTAGTACCCCCAGATGATAACGGTTTTTGATGAATAATGGTTCAGTTAAAACTTTTAATATCATCGTTTAAACGAACATGATTAAGGAAACTATTTTTGTACATTAAAGCACCAGCATAATCTTTACGATAGAGTGAAGGGTTAAAATTAGGAATGATTTCACCTTTATTTCATACCTCCTCAATTTGTTGACTAGACCATACCATTTCACCTGTTGCTAGCACTGGTTGAGAAGATTGTTGATTAGATACAGGAGTATTTGGGACTGCTACTGATGGTTGGGAAGGAGGTTGTTGATTAAATACAGGAGTATTTGGAACTATTGGAATAACTGGTACTGGGGATTGAGTGGGAGATTGAGGTAAAGAAGAGTTATTAGTAATAACAATATTAATCCCTTGTTGACCAACAGGAGTACTTGGTGAACTTTGACCGCTAGTGATATGATTGGCATCTGTAGCTACCATTTCTGCTTTAGGTTCAACAAATGGTATTGGTTGCGAACTTGGTTCTGAAAAAAGTGACATGCCTTGACTAACTAATGACTTGTTTTCCTTAGCCTTGTTAACAACGGGAATTTCTAATTCAAACATCTTTTTCTTATTTCTAAAACTTGTAAAGATTAATAATGTACAAAATATCACTAAAACCACACAATAAAGCATTTCCAAACCTATAGGAATAGCAAAAAATAAAATATCAACGATATTATCTTTATTAACAACATAATTGTAAAATTCACAATAACCAAAAATACCAAATAAAACAGCACCAGTAATTAATAATGTTGAAATTACGAGCATTAAAATTCCTAAAATTAATGTAACTATACTTTTCTTTTTTAAAAAGATGAAGGGAAAAGTAGTAATTCCTAATGTGACAATTGCAAGACCTAAAATAGCAATTGTTAAATTTTGAAATGTAATATCAAAGTTAATACCCTTCTTAGTAATTACTGTATTAACAATAGTAATTATCTCTTCAATGTTACTTTTAAAAACCGTTAATCATAATATTCAACCAACAATAAAGGTAATACTCATTAATGTTGAACTAATAATAATACCACCGCGAATAAAACCTTTAATATTATTTCTAACCACTGTTGTGACAACTTCAGTAGTTGGGTCTATGTTAGTAGTATTATTTTGTTGCCCAATAATTTGTTTTTCCATAATAAAACCTCATAACATCTACAACTATATATAATGAATTTTATCATAAAAAAGGTTATAAGATGGTTATGACCCAAATAAGGAAATTGTCTTTGCTTTTGTAAAAAGTAGTGATAAACTAGTTTTTTATAGAAAAAAACATATATATAGTGAATTTTAAGCAATTTTTATTGGTTAAATAAATTTATGGGTGTTGATTATTAATATTATTAACACTTTATAATGCTTGGAATTTTATTTGAAATATCAATTTTTATTGATGGTGAAATTGGTTTTTCTCCTTTATCACATGCTACAATACTGATACTAGTTATTATGCTTAAAAAAGTTGTTCCTAACATACTTAGTATTTTTTTCATATTTTAATAACCCCCTTAATGTTTTTTTAAATTAAAAGTTAGCAATCTTCATTTTATCTTTAGATTTTCCTTGTTCACTAGTAACAATAACAATTGGTGGTGGTGTTTCGGGATATGGTTTGTTCATATTACCAGCTAAGTTCCGTGCTCATTTTCCATAATGATAAATAAATCATACTAATATCATTTTCACCACATCAGCAGTACGCATAATTCCATAAATAAAAATAATATCTAAAGGATTATATTTTACTTGTAAAAATAAAGCTAAAACTGTAAAAATTCAAGTAAAACAACTGTCTACTAATAAAACTGTAATTCCTAATCCTCCAGCTCTAAATGCATAAATACAAGTATATAAAATAGTATATGCACTAAATACCATAGCATCAATTCGCATCATTCAACTAGAAATTCGTAAAGCTTCATTTGTAGCACTAAATAATAATTGTGGTAAAAAGAATGAAGAAAGTACTAGTAAACCAGCAAAGCCTAATGACACCATAAATCCTAATCGAATTAAATGTTTGGCATTATATTTAGCACCAACTATATCATTAGCACCTAACCGATTAGCAATCAACACCGAGGAGGCAATACCAAATCCAATATAAAGTGTATAAAACATAGTATTAATTGTTGAAGCAATGGCTGAACCACTTAATGAGTCAAAACTTCATTGCGAAATTAAACGAATAATCATCGTTGAAGCGATAGCAAATGATAAATCATTCAACATTAATGGCCATGCTTTAATTAAAATCTTTTTAAATAAATCACGTCTAATTTTAAACATTTTTAAAATCTTAGGTTGAAATTCATACTTTTTCCACATCACAAAGCCACTAATTAATGCCAGTTGCACAATCCGTGCTGTTAATGTTGCAACTGCTGAACCTCTAGCGCCAATTCCACCAATCGCACCTAAACCATTAATTAAAATTAAGTTTAATAAAAAGTTAATGATTACTGATACGAATGTTAACAATAACGGAATGTAACCACGCTTGGTTTCACGAAATACTGAAACAAAAGCAAAGTTAATTCCTAACAACGGATAAGAAAAGACAATTAACTGATTATAACTAGCTCCTTGAATAGTAGCTAATTGAGCAGAACGATATTCATAGTAACGTAAAATGATTTGTGTAAATTGCACATCATCTTTAGCAATACCCCTAGCATTTATAAAGTTAGTAATATCATTTGTAACATATGGATTATTATAATCAAGAATATTTTTTAAATGCTCAATGTCATTGTTAGCTAAACCTTTAGCATTACACAATTCATTAAACTTCTCCAAAGCTGTTGCAGGACTTGTTGTATAAGAGATTAAATAAGTTCCAATCGTATAAGACAAAATAATAACTAATGTCCCAACTAAGAAACCAAAAATAATTTTCATTCGTACTGTTTGTCGTAAAGAACCATATCGACCAGCACCATAAAACTGGGCACCAAAGATGCCCACCGCATTAATAAAACCACCCATGATGGCAAAGATAATAACAAAGATTTGATTAGAACCTGTAACTCCCGATACGGCGATTTGACCTGCTGAATAATGTAATTGAAAAAAATGTTCTAAACCATTATTAACCCATCAATCTTTCTTTTCTCATAACCCTAAATCAGTAAAAATAGTTTTAATATGAGCATTCATGGGGTTTAAATCTGGAATAAACCTATCACTTAAATTACCAACCATAATATTATCTAATAAGTTCATAGATGCTGATAATATTTGTTGTAAAACAGCAGGGATAATAACCATCAATGCTAATAAATATCATTTTTTAGTAGCAAAGAAACTGCTAACTTTATGAGGTTGTGATTTATTACTAATTTTAAATCCAATATGTTTCATTTTTTCACCCTCATAAATAAACTATATTATTATTAATAATACATGATTTCATTAAGAAAAATTAGAATATAGATAAAGTAAAAAACCAACAGTTTCTGCTGTTGGTTTTAAATATTAAATGATAATTATTGGTAATTTATGCAAAGTCTTTACGGTTAAAAACAAATCATGATGAAGCAAACAAGATTAATCCAATAATAAGGTAAACAGTTAAATCAGCAGTGAAACTAATAATTTTACTATCAGCTTTCTTACTTGTATCTACTTGATATTCGCCATTTGCATTTTTCTTTCAACTAAATAAGTAAGGGTCATAATTGCTAGTATATTTTCCAGAATCAATAAAACGTCCACCATCTGGTGTTGAGATACCATCTCAAATGTATCCTAAATGATAAAAAATGTTTAAGTAACGTAGTACTTTAGTTTTTAACAATTGACTATTAGAAACTTCATATTCTTTTTGCGTAATTGTTTCAGTAAGACCATCAATCATATCTTTAACTGAGTAATCAACTTTATTTTGCCCAGCATTAGAAGAACCACCAGTAGGAAGGGGCCCTACACGTTCACCAGTTAATAATTGATTAAAACTTTGTTGGTTTCATTGGCGAAAAACGTTAGCAACAGCAAGAATATGTTTAGTTAAATCAAGATTAATACTCCCTGTTGGTGGTATTTCACCTTTAGCGATTTTAGTAACAAATTCTTGTTCTAACTTATAATTATAATCAGTAGGATAATTTACACCATTGATATATTCAGTATAAATTGCTGTAAGATCATCAGTAATTAGTTTTTTAGTATTAGTAGTACCATCAGCAATATAACTATCTAACCATGTTAAATCTGAAGCATTAAGTTTACTTTTAGCAGTGCTATAAACAGCAGCAGCTTGTGAGGCTTGCATATATTCATTAGTTGGTGCAGCTATTTGGTTCATAATTAAAGATGATAATATTTGCAATAATGCTGCAAAACCAATCATAATAGCAATAATAGCTTTGGCATTCATTACTAATGATAATAAAATAGCAATTGATGAAACAATTAAATCAAAAATAATGCCTACACCAAATAAAATTCACATATAAGGAAACATTTTACTATAAATAGCTCCTGAACCAATGCCAGGAATGGCAATAAAAATACCAGAAATGAAAATTGATAAAAATATAAATAAAAGTATCATAGTTTGTAAAGATAATAATTTTTCTGTTCAAATTTTAGTTCTACTAACTGGTTTTGAAACTAAAATTAATAATGTTCCATCATCAATTTCATCACGAAATACTTGCGTTGCTTTAACAGCAATAAAGATAAACAATATTAAACCTAAAAATATTTGAAATACTGACATCTTTCAAATAGGTAAATAAAAAATTAACACTCCTTCAGCTGAAAAAGAACTAATAACATCACTACCAAGTGATGTCAATGGTAATGAATTAAAAAGTGCTAAAAAAGCAACAGTCATCACAAGAATAATTCAAGTCGATGGCGTTAATAACATTTTTTTAAACGTATAACGAAATATTGGCATCTCTACTTATCTCCTTTCTGGCTACCTTGCTTAGCTTCCATAACAATGCGTTCATACATTGTTTGCAAATCAACGGTATATGGTTTTAAATCAGTAATAATAATATGAGCATGAAAAGCAAGTTCTAAGACTTTAGCAACTTCAACTTCGGTTTTAATATTTACTAATAAACGTTGTTCATGAACTTCAGTGTGAAATTTATTATCTAATAATATTTTCATTAACTTATCATTACTATTAGTAGTGCTTATTTCATACATGCTGTCACTCTTGTTAACAGTACCACTATAAACAACCTTACTATAGTTTAAAACAGTAACTTCATCAGTTAGATGTTGCAATTCAGATAAAATATGAGAGGAAATAAAAACAGTTTTTCCTTGGTCACGTAATTTTTTTAAATCATTAAATAATTCTGTTCTGGCTGTTGGGTCTAAGTTAGCAGCAGGTTCATCTAAAATTAGAACATCAGGATTATTAAGCAATGATTGTGCTAATAATATCTTTTTCTTCATTCCTAAAGAATAAGCATTAGGATTACGTTTTTTAAATTTTCATAAATCTAATCCCTTTAAGATTTCTTCTGTTTTTGTTTTGGCCATTTTATAAGTTAAACCACTAATTTGACCCATTGATACTAAATAGTCATAAGTAGTAATTCGTTTGGGAAATCTGGCAGCTTCGGGAATATATCCGATTTGTTTTTTAGCTTCAACTGTTCATGAACGTTTACCATGAACAATTAAGTCACCTTTTGTTTCCACCATGGCGCTAACTAAACACTTAATAGTAGTAGTCTTACCTGAACCATTGGGGCCAATAAAACCGTGAATAGTGCCTTTTTTAACTTTAATAGTAGTATTGTCAACAGCTTTAAATTTT
Source organism: Spiroplasma sp. AdecLV25b (assembly GCF_030913225.1). GTDB lineage: Bacteria > Bacillota_I > Bacilli_A > Mycoplasmatales > VBWQ01 > Spiroplasma_E. Next base: position 14,125 of record NZ_JAQYTS010000004.1, on the reverse strand, counting down.
TTAAAGATTTTACTAAAATCCCGAATTAAAATAGCATATTCAGCATCTTCAGGATTAACTATTACATTGCGGTTATAACGACTAAAAAAGTTTTTAATAGGTGAATTTTTGGCACCAGATGAATTTTTAGTATCAGGAGTTGGTGACATTATATTAGTTGATACTGGTTGATTATCAGTATCAACTACTTGATTTTTTTCTTCCATCTTATTCCTCCTCAATGTTACTTGAACTTAAATGTAGTCTGCAATATTCAAAATAATATGTTTTAACTCAGATATAACAAAACTATTTGTAATAAGTTTTTTCACAATATCTATATTATTTTACACGATGTTGTAGAATTAACAAATTTATGAATCGGTCTTCAAAATTTTATATAGTTCAGGTGGTATCTTTTATATCATATTTTCTTATCTAAAATTAAGTTTGATTATAAAAAAAACAAACAGTTATGTTTATTTAATAAAGTTTTTTTAAATTAATGGTGGGGCTAAATGGACTTGAACCATCGACCTCACGCTTATCAAGCGTGCGCTCTGACCTGCTGAGCTATAGCCCCGAAAAGAGACAACAGAGATATTATATATTTGTTCAATAATGATTGCAATAACTATTATCAATATTTTTTAAAATTTTGTCATTATCTTATGATAATGTCTCAATCTAAGGTTAAAATAATACCTATTAAATTTTCGCACTTGAAATTACAATAAAGAATTTACATGACCCTTTTTTTATTTTTTTAGATTTACAATTCAAATAATAAAATAATCAGTCTTTCTAAGACAAAGACTGATTATTAAAGTTAATTATTTTCAATGAGATTGCTATTTTCTAAGTTATCTTTTCCTTTCAAGATTTTATTATTAAGTTTGACAATAGTTTTTTTAATATTATTGTAATAAGTAAAAATGAAAGTAAATAATAAAACACTAACTGCTCCCATTGTTACACCAATGGTTAAAAAGACAAATGGATTCGTACTAATATCATTAAACAACTTATAAAAAGCAAAAATTAAATTAATTAAAATAATTAATGGAATGACAATTAAACATAAGTACTTAAATCATTTATGTCACTTTATAGCAGAATACTTGTTATTAAATTCAGCAAGGTCATCATAACATTTTCAAATTAGAATGGTACCAATTAATTCAAAGATACCGATTATCATTTGTCAAATTCCAGCAACTCAAGTGGCTAAACCATCAATTAACGAACCACTGTTATTAAAACAGAAAATAATTCCCATTGCAAACCCACTAATTATTGTTAATAATAATGCTTGATAACGTTTAATTTGATATCTACTAATTAATGGATTAACGACAGCTTCGGCCATGGTAATTAACGAAGATATACCACAAAGAACACTGATAAGAAAAAGAATACTGCTAACATATGGCTCAAAAACGATAAGCCTGTTTGTTGGGTAATGATAGCAAAAATTTGAGGAAATACTTGAAAGATTAAAGTTGGACCAGGCACAAATACTTCATCAATCGATTTACCTGCCTGATGAGCAATAACTCCAAGCGCGCCAAATACAGTACAAGCTGTTAGTAATGCTACCACTATTGTCCCAAACATAATAATTAATCCTTTATTAGTATTACTTTTACCAACTGGAGCACAACTAGAAAAGATAATAATTGCTCCAGTACAAGTGGAAAGCATAAAGAATGCTTGACCAAAGGCATCAGTTCAGATACTACTTGTTAATAATGACTTACCATGAAAAGCAAACATTGTTTGCAAACCATTAGTAGCACCAGGTAATGTTAAAACATAAATCATCATTAAGACAATCATTACAAACAGTCCAGGAATAAAAATCTTATTAGCTAAATCAATTCCTTTTACTACTCCGCCTAATAAAATGATTCCTGTTAGTATTCACACAACAATTAAACTGATTAAAACTCAAGGGCTAATATTTCCTAGTTGACTGAAGTTTTGAGGATTGCTATTAGTTTGTTCAATTAGTTTATCTAAGAAAAAACCGTTTTGATTTAAACCTGGTAAAAAAGCCATAACTAATGCCAATAGTGACCAAGCAACTAAGACACTATAAAAAACACTCATTAATCACACAACTGCTGTTTGTAAAAAGTCAAAGAATGTGCCTGGAACTTTAGCTAAGTCAGTGAAAATATCAACATGATTTTTTTGATATTTATTACCTAAATTAATTTCAATTAATAAAATTGGTAAGGCACAAACTATCAAGGCAATGAAAAATGGGATTAAAAACATCCCACCGTGTTTATTCATTTGCGTAGGAAATCCTCAAATTCCACCTAAACCAACGGCAGCGCCTAATACTGACATGATAAAACCTCAAGCTGTAATGTTGATCTTTTTTTGCTTTCTCATAAATATAGCACCCAACTTTCATAAAATAGTAATATTAACATATTAAATATGAATTTTATAGAAAATATTCATAATTTTAATTACAGAGATAGTTCATATCGTTTTCTGTTATCTAAATGATAACAACACAGCAAATTAGTTACGGAATACATCTAATTTACACCTATTGACAAAAACACCTACTTACCTTATAATTAACAGGCATTCACAAAAGCAGCAAATAAGTATTATTAAGTTGCAAATAGTTTACCCAAAGATTATTCTTTTTATTAGCAAAACTCTAAAGTTCTACTAATTTCAATAGTAACCAGTGCTGTTCTGGCGAACTGTAAACTGTCTTAATAAGAACTTATTAAAGTCTCTTTGTGTTTGTATACAATCTCAAGGAGGACTTATTATGTCAAGATATACAGGTCCAGTGTTCAGAAAATCAAGAAGATTAAACTTCTCAATTCTTGAAACTGGCAAAGAATTTGCTAAAGGTAAGAAACGTACTTTCGCTCCTGGTCAACATGGGCAAAAAAGAATCAAACTTTCTAACTTTGGTTTACAATTACAAGAAAAACAAAAAATTCGTTTCACTTATGGTTTAAACGCACGTCAAATGAAAAACTTATTTGATGAGTCAAAAAATACACATGGTGTTACTGGAACTAACTTGTTAATTTTCTTAGAATCAAGATTAGATAATATTGTTTATCGTTTAGGACTATCTTTAACAAGAAACGGTGCTCGTCAATTAGTAAACCATGGCCATGTTTTAGTTAACGGTAAAAAAGTAAATATTGCTTCATATCGTGTTAAACTTGGTGATAAAGTTACCCTAACGGAAAAAGCGCAAAAGAATGCAAAAATTCTTGAAGCTATTGCTACAAATGCATCAACATTGCCTTTTGTTGAATTTAACAAAAAATCATTTGTTGGAACATATGTGCGTCATCCATTACGTGAAGAACTAAATACTGATATTAATGAAGCATTAGTTGTTGAATCATACGGTCGCAGTTAATTTTTTATTTTAATTAAATTTTGGGTTTGTTTATAAAGTGGGGCGTGAGAATTGGGTTTTTGTAGTTTCAGGTAGTGATGAGCTATTTATTTCCTGAAAATCTAGATTAGATTTAAGTGTATCATCTTTAACAGTAGTAACTGATGAAGCAACTTTTTTATTTTCATTTTCTTTTTGTTCACTACTAGTAAGAGCAGCAATTAAAGTTTTTTTAAACTCAGGTTTTGCATTCATAAAAATTCCCAATATGTCTGATTTTCCTTTTTCAAGAGCATCAGCAATTAAATAAGCTTTTATTTCATCAGCATATTCTTCTATTAAGAATTTAACTGCTTCTATTTTTTCGTCTTGAACAGCATAACGTAAAGCAACATTTATATCAGCACCATATTTTTTTAATACTTCAACTGCTACTTGATTTCCCTCTTGAACAGCTTTTACTAAAACAGCTTCTTTATCAATATAAATTATTACATGATTTATTAAGAAGTTAACTGCTACTTCATCACCATTTTTAGCAGCAATATATAAAGCATCATTTATATCAGCACCATATTCTTTTAATAATTTAATCATGTTTGTTAAATTACTTACTTGTGGGCTAAAAGTATAAATTAAAGGAGTAATACCATCTTCATTTTTATAATTAACATCAGCACCTGCATCTATTATCTCTTTAATTTTGTCTTTTTCACCTGATTCAATTGCTTTTCTTAACAGACTATCTAATTTTTTCTTCTTTTCTTCTCCTTTCAAAATAAAAACCATTTACTTTTAAAATTAAAATATGTTTTTTCTCCTAATAAAATAAAAACCCCTTAAGAAAATTATAAAATTTTCAGGGGTTTTCACAACTTATATTAAGATATATGAATAATAACATTAATATTATGAGAAATAAATATTTTTTTTAATAATTTTTCAAAGATTTCCAACACTACTGCTAAATTATCATTAACAAACAATATAATCATATTGGTACTACACTTTAAACCCTTCTTTAACTTTATTTAAACGCTTTTTGATAATTTCATCAGCTTTACTAAGCCCGCATTCTAATTCTTTGTTCTAATGCAAGAACTACCTTAGATTTAGCATCTGAATTGTTAATAGCACTAATAAAATTAATAAGAAACGGTTTTAATTCATTATAATGCAACTTATATTTAGCAGTAGTAGCAATTTTTGGAACATCTTTTAAATCATTAACAAGTGCTTGCGAGGTTTCTGGATAGAGGTTAATAGTGTGTTGAAATGCCAATAATAAGGGTGTCATAAACTGAATATCCAAAAAGCTATTAATTAAATGTTCACTTAAAGTATTAGCAATGATTTGCTTATTAAAATCAATTTGACCACCTGCTTTAATATCTTCTAGGGCTTTATCAATAGTAAAGTTTTCATCAGTTTTTAGCACTATAACCATTCGTAAATTAGTAATTGCACCATAGTTAGTAGCAGCAATTAAACCATCACCTGCGGCTTTTATCACGCTATTATTTTGATAACCAGCAATCATAGTATTAATATCACTACTTAACAAATTGAAAAAGGGAATATTATTATCAATACCACCAAAAAATTTATACATAAATGAATTTTCAGGAATTTCATTTTTATTTATTCCAAAGCCAACAGTTTTATTACCAAAAATAGAAGTTGACATCATAACAATTAATAATGCTCCCACTACGCTCATGCGTGCTAAGTTAATAATTGCCCCAAATGTAGCATTAATACCTTTATGCTTAATCTTATATTTCTTTAATATTGTAAGACGCAAAAGCAAATATATTGCTCAAAATAAAAAATTAACACCTGTAATTCAAACTATAACATAAACGATAAATCCTATATTATCAACTAATAAGTTACGAAAGGGGGTAAAGTTAGCATCTAAATTATTAAATAACGGCAGTATTCATACTTTAAAATACCCTAGTAGTAAAGATTTAAATACTAACATCAATCCAATAGCTAATAAATTACCACAACTAATAAAAACTAATGCACGACCACCAATAAAAAGTCCAGTAACCAAGCCAAATACTAGTATTCCTACAACAATTAAATCTCAAAATAACGGTGATATATTAACAAAAATCATAGTTAAATCCTTCTATTGATGCACAACTACAAAATAATGACGTTTTCCTTTTTTAATAACAGTTAACCGTTTATTAATAGCATTATTTTTACTAACCATAAAATTAATATCACTAACTTTTTGACCATTAATCATAATCGAATTTTGACCAATTAATTCCCTTGCGATTCGTTTAGAAGCACAAATTTGATTATTAACTAGCACATCAATGATAGTTTCATCTCGTGCTAAATCAAAATGTGGAACATCTTTTAACACTCGTAAAATATCAACAGCTTTCATTTGATGAATGCGATCATGAAATAAAGCATTAGTAATATTAATAGCACTAAAGTAACCTGTTAATTTATGAATAAATACTGTTAATAAACTTGCTAAAATTTTTTGACCGTAATGTTGTTTGATATCACTTTTATGAATTTCTAAAATGCTCGTTATTTGTTGCTGATTAAATAATGTTAATGAATTAAAGAAACTTGCTAAATCTTTATCTTCTTGATTAAATAAAAATTGATATAGTTCGTAAGCAGAAGTTTTGTTTTTATCTAAGAAAATAGCACCTTTTTCACTTTTGCCAAATTTTTCACCATTAGATTTAGTTAGTAAGTTAATAGTAATGCCAGCAGCATTATGGTCATCGCCTTTTTGTTTCCTAATTAACTCTAATCCAGAAGTAATATTACCTCATTGGTCACTACCACCTGATTGGACATAACATTCTTCTTGTGTATATAAATTATAAAAATCATAAGCTTGTAAAACCATATATGAAAATTCAGTATAAGAAATTCCAATTTCTAAACGATTAGCAACCATTTCTTTATTTAACATTTGATTAATAGTAAAATGTTTACCAATATCACGTAAGTAAGTAGTAATAGTTAATGGTGCTAGTCATGTTTGATTATTAACAATTTTCAATGGTTTAATATTTTTATTAACTTCTCCCATTGGTAATCTTGAAAAAGCAATTCAAGTTTGAACAAAGCTATCACAATAATTTAATAATTCTTTAAATGAAGCATTAGGTAAATTATTTTTGATTAATAATCATTTTGAATCTAAATTACAAACTTCATACATTTTTTTCATTAATGGCAATGGCAAATTTAATTCTTCTCATGGTAATGGCAAATTTTTTAAGATAGCAACTAATGTACCATGATATTGGTTGTTTGGGTTAATACTCTTGATAACCATTTCTAATATTTCATATTCTTTATCATCTAATAGTTGATAATTTTTAATTAGTTCTAAACTTGATAACTTTTCAATGCTTTCATAGTTTAGTAATGATGTCAATTGCGTTTTAATTTGTTTAACATTATATTGTAAAACTTTTTCGCTCAATAAAGTACGTTCTTTGCTTTTACCACTAGGGTCCCCAATCATAGCAGTTGTACCACCAATTACGGCAATTGGTTGAAAACCAAAAGTAGCAAAACGGTGAAGTAAAATAATTTGTAATAAATTTCCTAGGTGTAGTGAATCATTGGTTGGATCGAATCCACAATAGATTCCTTTGCCTAATTTACCTGCGTTAATTACTTTATCAATATTACTAATATCTTTTAAAATATTACGTCATTTTAATTCTTCAATAATGTTATTGTTTGTTGTTTTATCCATGGTAACTCCTATTTTTTATTTAAATGTTATCAATTAATAAGTTAATTATAGTTATTATTGTATCATTAGTAATGATATAATTGGAATTCTTATTGATAAGTTTTTGTGTTAACATTCTACCTTATTTAAAATATAAGTTAAGAAAAGTAAAATGTCATGATTATCAAATCATGACACTATTATTTAACATTGTTAACTATTTAATTAAGAAGGTCACTTGGCATCGGCAGAACTAGTAATAGAAAATGCGCATCCAGAATTATTGGATGAATTAAAACTAAAACCAAAAGCATTACCATTGATATTAATCTTCATATATATGCTATTCTTTCTAAATATATCTGTTTCTTTGTAATTATTAAGTATGAACTATTGCTAATGTTTTTTTTGTGTTGAATTTGAAAGATTGGAATTAACTCAAGCGATATTTCCAATAATACTTTGTTTTGCTAAAAACGCAGTTGTTTTATTTGTTATATATTCATAAATTTCTTGTAAACTAACATCATCTTTAACAAAATTATCAAAGTCAGTTGGCGGAATATTAAAGTTAAAAAAATTATGATCTGTAGAGGGATGTCCAGAGTTAAGTTCTGAAATATTTTTAGGATAAATAAACAACGGATTAGCACCAACAAATAATTTATCAACAATATCTAAACTGTCCTGAGTATCCTCAATCCTTGTCTTATCACCACTCACATAATAAGGAATAGATATCGTTTTTAGTTCTAAACCATCAATCGACCAATTAGTAGTTTTATAGTTACCAATGACAAATATTTTATCTGGATTAGTAATTGTTGTTAGTTTGTTATCAGCAATTCATTTGTCTAATACTGTTTGGAAATCATTAAGGCGATTATCAACTGGTGTTTTTCATGCACTATTAAAATCAACTGTTGAATCTAGATGATATTTTAACTTTATCATTGTTAAAGGATTATGATCTATATTATCATAGCTATCATCATTTGTTCCAGTTCTATTCATATAATGATAATCTTTTAAATTAGTTAATTGAGTAGTAGCAATGGTAAGTTTAGGAATTATATTTTCTAGATTAGTTTTAATTTTATTTAAAATATCTGTTTTTTTATTAACAAAACTATCATCAAATGGATTAGCAGTTGTATATTCAACTTTTACTACTCCTTGCTTATCTAATTTTCCCTTAACATCATTAGTAATAAAGTCAACTGCTTGATTTAAATCAGAACCATCATTAGCAAAATACATATCATATGATTGATTAATAGTAGTTGTATTTACTTTGGCATTTTCACCTAAACACGTAAAATCTAATTGTAAATTAGCAGTAAGATGATATCAAGCAGTAATACCATATTTATCTGCATCAAAACCTGCTACACCAAAATCTTTACCTCTTCAAATAAAATTTCTATAAGTTAAGATTTTATCTAAATCATCAGTATTTATCTTTAAAATATCATTCGGATTAATCCCATTAAACAATGGTTTCAATTCTGGATACTTACTAACCAAATTATTACTAATAGTAAGAACTTGTGTTTTTAAAACTTCTAAAAATCCATCAATTGTTGCTTTACCCTTTTTCTCTTTTGGATCAATATTTTTATCCTCAGAAAAACTTTTTAAATATTCTATAATATCTTTACCATTTGTAACATCACTAACCTTTCGTAAGTTTGAACTATCATTAATCAAATTAGCAAACTTAGTTTGAATTTTATCTTGTGCCGTTTGCTTTAACGTTAAATAGTCAGTGTCATCTACTACCGGTGGTGTTTTAGTTCCACCACAAGCTATCACATTCAATGGAACTGGTGTTGTCAATGTTAGTACTGTTAATAACGATAATAGTTTTCTCATAATTTTCTACCTCCTTTACGTGTATTAGACAGAAAGTAACACTCATGTTATGAAACTTTCTTTTTTATATTATATATAATATACATCTATAGTGGCTAAATATGCTAGCATAGGGTATTCTAAACCATGCCCTCTTTAAATATCATTTAAACATAAAAAAAATGAACACCTTTATTATATAAATAGGTGTTCATATATTAATAAATTTTCACTATTCAACGATAATAGCATCGCCTAAACTAATTAAGGCAGATGAATCAACATTATCAAATCCTTGTGCAAAGAATTCACTAATAGTTGAATCTAATCCTTGAATGATTTTTAGAATAGCTACTAATGAAACATTTCTTGTTCCTCTTTCGGCATCTGAAATGTAGTTACGATGTAGTCCACTTGCTTCTCCAAGTTTTTCTTGTGAAAACTTTTTACCTTTTTGATTGCGTAAAACTTTCATTCTTTTCCCAAAAGCGTTTAAAACATCTTGACGGTTTTTGTGTAAAATTGTATTGGTTTTCCCCATATTTTTTTCCTCTAAAATAAATTTTTGGTCATAATAAATTATAATGACTCTTGATACTTCTTCTTAATTTCGCGAATTAAATGGTTAACACCTGATTTAGTAATTACAGAACCAGTTGCTACTTGATAAAGATCACATAATTCCAAAAGTGATACTTCTGGATTTTGTACCCTTAAATTTGATATAGTTTGCGTTTTCAATGATAATTCACTAAAGACTTTTTTGTCTTTTAAAAAATTAATCATTTCAACTTGTTGATTTGCAGCATTTAAAGATTTTTGTTGGTTAGAAATGTCAATATTATTAAAACGATTAATATTATTAAATAATTCTCGCGATATACGTTTATCTTCAAAAGCGAAAACTGCTTGTGGACAATCAATTATTTTTAAAAAGTCAGAAATTGCATTAGATTTTTTTAAATAAAGCACCGTTTTATTACGACGTTTTATTGATTTAAAAGTTAATTTAAAGTTTTGCAATAAAATCTTTTTAATTTTCTTTGCTAACAAATCATCACTAAATTGTAATTCTAAGTGATAATTAGAAGTTGAAGGCGAATTGATTGAACCAACTACAAGAAAGATTCCGGCAATATATGCTCTAGTACAATGCTCTTTTACTAAATGCTGCTGGTTTTTTTCTTTATCAATATAAAGATGTTTTTCTAAAAACATAAGGTCATTAATAATAAAATCAACATTATTATTAATATGAATATTATACACCTTTGGGCGTTCAAATTTGTGTAAAATATCTACTATTATTTTTAAACTGATATCTGGATACTGATTTTTGAAAAACTTATACACTAATCTCGTTGTTCGATTATGGAAACTATGAACTATAATCTCAGAATTTATACCTTGCTGATTTATAATTTTTCCATTAATTAATGTATAGGCAGATAGCAAGGATTTTTGACAACAAGGCTTAAAATTTTTTTGACAAATTTCATCTTTAACTGTTGTTGTAAATGATACCATTACTACCCTCCTAAATTGTACACTTTATTCATTGAAATTATCAATAAAATTTATTAAATATTGTGCAGCAATAGCACCATCATTGACTGCAGTCACGATTTGTCGTAAATTTTTAGCAATTACATCACCGGCAGCGTACAATCCAGGGATTTTTGTTTGACATTTATCATTAGTAATAAAGTAGCCATTACTATCACAAATATCCAATTCTTTAACAAAACTTGTTACCGGGTCTGAACCAATATACGGAAATAACGCATCCGTAGCAACTTCATTTATCACTTTTGTTTTGACATTTTGAATTTTTAATTTAATAACTTTTTTCTTTAAATCATCACCTATTACTTCTGTAACTACATAATCTGTAATTAAAGTAATGTTAGGATGATTTTTAATTTTATTAACGGTTTTTTCATCAGCACGGAACTGGTCTCGACGATGAATTAAATTAACTTGTTTAGTAAATCTTGTTAAATACAATGCTTCTTCGCAAGCAGCATAACCACCACCAACAACGGTAATGATTTTACCTTTAAATAATGCACCATCACAAACAGCACAATAAGATACACCACGATTAGCATATTCTTCTTCACCAGGACAACCAATTTTACGCTCGACAGAACCCGTAGCAATGATAACTGCTTTAGCTGTAATTTTATTACCACCAAGCATGACTACTGTTTTAGATGTATGATTTTTATTATCAATAATAGTTTTTACTTCATCATAAATGAATTCAACTTTTAATTTTTCTACTTGTTGTTGCATTTTTTCTGATAAATCTGGCCCTAAAATATAATCATAACCAGGATAATTTTCAATTTCTGAAGTTTTAATCATTTTTCCACCAACAATATATTTTTCAATAATAGCGGTTTTTAAATTAGCTCTTTGCGCGTAAATAGCTGCGGTCATTCCAGCAGGACCTCCACCAACTACTATTAAATCATAATCATATTTAACTTTATCTTTAGTATGATCTTTCATACAATCATTCTCCTTTACGAAATCTTGATGGAGCAAAAAATTGGGCACATATTGCTAATGTGGCACCAAAAATAACCCATATGGCTGATAATAACATTGATATTGAGACATTACCAATCATCATAATATCACGACTATCACGTAATGGTTCTAAAATCATTCTAATAATACCATAAAAAGCAAAATATAGACTTCCGCATACACCAGTGTATGTTATGCGATATTGATTAGGATTAAATGCGTCGGTTAAAGGTTTGGCATGTGGTTGCATGTAATATTTAAATTTTTGAAATTTTTGTTTGATTTTATCTTTGATATTTCGCTTATATTCCTTGTTAATAATAACACTTTTTAATGGTTTTTTCACAAAATTTTTCACAATATTTGAATTTGGATTAAAATCAAAATAAGCAGTATTTCATGCTTGTTTTTTAAATTGACGATAACCATGATACTTTTTAATAGCTTTTCATGGTAAAACGTAATCTTTTTTAGTAATAGAGTTAGCTTTTAATGGTGAAACAAATTCACCAGCAAATAGTTTTCATGGTTTTCTACTAAACATTTGTCCAGCTTTAGGAACAAAAAAAGTTAAAAATCCTCATCCGAATAACGAAATTATCGATTCGTACAAGAATAATGGTTGTCGATAAACCTTAACTGGATCAGGTTTATCACCAGAATAATGTAAATGATTATTCATTCATGTTGGTAATGAACTAAATGGATGTCCCATATTAGCACCCAATAATTCCTGGTTAAAGAAGTTACCTCATCGTCCAATCGCTTGTCCTAATAAAATATTAGGAATAATACAATCCATAAATACTCACATAGAAATTTGTAATTGCTTTGAAGCACGATAGAAGATAAAGAATCCAACTACCATACCAACTGTTACACCACCTTCAATGGCCATACCACCACGTCAAACAGCAATCACATCAAGGATAGTATCCATATCCTTAGTATCGCTTACAACAAATCATAATCGTGCACCAATAATTCCAGATAATGCTATTACTAGACAACCTCACTCTAAGGTTTTAGTAGGAATATTACGACGATATAATTTAATTCATGAAGCAACAATAGCAACAATAAATCCGATTGCTACTAAGATTGAATAAATGTGAATACCAGTTCCTGGGATATCGTCAATCGCATCATTGTATCCTAAAAAATTAAACATAATATTTCCTTTTTGATAATTTAATGAATAAATTATTTATTTTTTTGTTAAGTCACTAATAATACCTGCTTGAAATTGACTTGTAGCGTCTTGTCCTTCGTTTTTTAATTTTAAACTAATAACGGCTGATTCAATTAAATCAGCTAGATTTCTTCCTGGGCTAACAGGAATGATTGTTTTAGGGATTTTAATTTCAAAATATGTCTCAAAATCATTTTGGTCACCAAGACGGTCAATTTTACTTCAGCCTTCACTTTCAATTCGATTTAAACTAATAATCAAATTAATTTGGCTCTCATGCATTATAACATGATATCCATACATTTTGGTAACATCTAGGATGCCAATTCCCCGAATTTCAATCAAATTTTTGACAGGAGGGTTAACTTTGCCTACTAACTTGTTATTAATCTTTAAAATATCGATGCTATCATCACCAATAAAGAGATGACCATTACGAATTAATTCTAAAGTAGTTTCTGATTTACCAATTCCACTTTCTCCCATAATTAAAACACCATAACCAAAAATATTAACTAATGTACCATGAACACGTTTTATTTCAGCTAAACGTTCAACAATGTAAATAGAAACAGTAGCAGCAAATTCTGAAGTAAAAAATGGAACAGCAATGATAGGGACTGTGGAATTGATTTCTTGGGCAAAAGCACATAATTCTTTAATATATTTAAAATTAGGGGTAACAAAAATTCCTGGAATATGATCTTCTAAAATATTTTTAAAATGATTATTATAATCAGTTTTTTCTAAAGAGGCGATATATTCACTTTCTTTACTACTTAGTAAAATAATTCTGCGGCTACGTGATACTTGTTTAGTTTTAAACCCTGTTAGTTCAAGTCCACCACGGTTAGTTCCAATACTAGAAATAACTCTTTTAGTGATAGGCTCTTTAGAATTTTCGTGTAGAACTTTTAAATTAAAGTTTTCTACAATTTCATTAATGGTAAAGTTGTTCATTTTTATTTCCTACCTTTATTGTAAAGTATTTTTTAAAACTTATAATTATGTAATTAATTATATCTAATATCTGATTAATTATTATTTAATTTGAATTAAATAAAGTTTTTTGGGATTTAAACAAAAAGAAAGATAGTATGGAATAAACATTATCTAATTTAAAATTATCGTTGAGAAATAAATTAGTTTGTAAAAAACCGAGTAACATTTGTAATGATTATTATAATCACCACTTTTAAGTTTTGATGACAAAACAAGAACAGTTATTATCTTACTTTTAAATAAGAAACAGATATAATAAATTTAATCATAAGATAAAAAGTTTTTAACCCATTGGGTTAAGTCTAAGATTGTGTGTAAATTTAAAAAAGTAATAAAAAATGAGCCATATACCCCTCCTTAACAAATATAATTAGTTTGAAAATAAAAACTAGATAGGATGAGAAATATATGACTCCATTAAATTTTACAATAG
>NZ_JAQYTS010000034.1 GCF_030913225.1 Spiroplasma sp. AdecLV25b | reverse complement strand
TTAAAAAGATTAAAATAAAAATTCCTATAACAAATAGTTAAGATAATATTGATGAGATTATTTTTTAAAACTAATCTCTATGAATCATATTATTGTAAAATTAAGTGGTGTATTTAAAGAAAATATTAATAACTAGTATAAGATTTAAAAAATCAATATTCTCTATTTTTAAAATTATATAGATAGAATTAAATTATTCTAAGGTATAGAATTATCTTTGAAAATTAATTTAGTAGGGAGAAACAACTATGAAAAAAATATCAATTTCAATAATTGCTGGTGCTAGTTTGCTTTTTGGTAGTGGCCTTAATAATGTTAAAAGTATAAATATTTTAATGATTTTTATCATCATAACTTGATAAGTAAAAATAACTATCAACAATATACAACAAATCTTACTAAAAAAGTTTTGGCATTATCACAAGGTGATAATGTATTACATAGTCAAATTGAAAATATTCGTTTTATTCACTCACAATTTACACCAACTGGAATTTTTGTTACTAAGGGATCAAAGGTTACCATTACATTTCCAAATGTTGGTAAAAATAAATTTAGTATTTTTATTGGTCAATGAGGAGTTTATGCTAATTTAAATGCTGGTCAAAGTTTATCACCAAAAGAATATCAATTAACTAATGAAATCAACACAATTATTTCTGATACTGAAGGTATGTTGTATTTAAGTAATAAAACCGAAGATAAATCGTTTCAAGTTCAAGTTAACGTAGAAGCTGGAATAAATGTTCCAACTTTTAAAGTTGATGAAACTAGTAATAAAAACTTTTTAGAGCAACTTCAACAATGAAGTGATTCTCCATTTGTAGAAATCATTGGTAAAAATGTCTTTGGTACTTTTCAAATGTCACTAGCGAAAGAACTTTGATTAAACAACAACCCTAATACTTATAATATTAACTATACAGTTCAAAACTGAGATAAAGTCTATGAAATGTCTAATTACATTAGTGGTCTTGGTTTGAATTATGACGGTGTTGCTTTGAAATATCATAATCTAATCCAAATTGCTAATCCCGATACTGCTTCAGGTTATGCTTGTGCTTCTGATAATTATGTTGATTTTCAACAAGATACGGGTGCAGGGAAAGATTTATTTCAATATAAGTCTTTAAATGAATGATGAACACTTTGGCATGAAATTGGTCATACTTATCAAAACCCAGATTATGAATTTGATGGATTTAGTGAAGTAACAGTTAATATTAATTCTTTTTCAATTGAAGAACAATTAGGTTTTAAAAATCGCATGTTCACTCGTCTTGATACTATTGAATCTATTAAAAATTTTATTGAATCTACTGACCCTAATAAAAATATTGAAAACTTAGATTGTTGGGGTAGTTTAGGTCTGTTTTTACAATTACATATGGCTTATGGCAAATCATTTTTTCCGTCATTAAATCAAATGTATCGATTATTGAGTCCTGAACAAAAACCACAATCTAATGAACAAAAATATCAGTTATTCATTCAAATGACTTCTAAACTAGCAAATCGTAATTTAATTCCTTTTTTTGAAAAATGAGGAATTAACACTTCAGATAGTACAAAGAAAATTATTAGTCAGTACCCCAATTTAACAGTTAATATTTGAAATAATATCTTTGATGGTCATATTGAAAGTAATGCTATTGTTGATCATATTTTACCTGATTATCAAGTAGTAACTGGACCAAAAGTTGATAGTAATTTACCAATTCTAAATTTACGAGTTGGGCAGTCAGTTACAAGAGAACTTGCAAAAGAATATATTACTAATATGAGTACAGACATGACATTTGATACTCTTTCTCAAGTTGATTGAAGCAATATTGATTATTCTAAGAATGCAAAACATAATTCTTATTTTGCAATTAGCGTTAATCAATCTAATAAAATTGGTAATAAATATATAATTCCAACTAAGATTAGAAATGATAATAGTATTAAAATACTTGGTCTTGGTGATGATTTACATGGAATTTTTAATTTAGATTTTGTTAATCAAAAGATATTTTTTGCTGGTAATGATTCTGAAATTCATTCTTATTTTAAAGACGAAAAATATGTTGAAATTCAAGTATATGATGATAACAATCAACTTATTTATGATGAAAGTGTTAATGGTAATGAAAATACTTTAAAGTTTGAAAATTTAAACAATCTTACTTATTATAATAATTATCAAGTTCACTTTTGATTTGCTGAACCTTCTTGTGGACAATATTTTAGTGAATATAATTGAAATCAAAGCATTCAAAAACTTAATAAATTTATTATTAAAGACAATGATTTAGTTAAAATTTAATAGTTAGTTTTAAGTACCTACTTCTTTGTTACACGACTCTGGAAATGTTTATAAAAGCATTGGTTCTAATGCTTTTCAGTTTTATCTACTATTTTGTGAACTTAGCATAGAAATTAATAACTTTATCATTTTTGTTTTTTTTCCATAAAAATAAATTTTCCTGTTAAAATTAAACATATAGTTTTCTTTTATGAGTAAATAAAATAAGGTGGTTAAAATTATGAAAAAAGAAGCATTATTATTGTTTAAAAATGCTTTTAAACAAGCGTTTCGCAATAAAATTCAATTAGTAGGATTAGTTATTTTAGTACTATTATCATCAACTATTTTCTCATTAATGCAAACTAGTTTAAGTCGCATTTCTAATGAATATTCACTGCTAATTAGTAATGATCCCCAACATGGTTCTAATTCTGAAAATGGTTTTCATGGCATATCTTTACTTCCTTCCCTAATTATTTTTGAGATTATTTTTTAAAATAGAAGAAGGTAAATAATGTTTTAATGAATACACTATGTGATGATAGAGGATTATTCAAAAGTAACAAAACATGCTTGTTGTACAAGCGAAATAACTAGTACAAACAAAAAAGAGTAAGCATTTTAATTAAATCTTAGGGGTTCAGTCTATCTATCTTTATTTTTCTTATTTTCTTTGTGATTCTGCTTGCTTAATTGCATCTTGTAAATTATTTTCAACAATCTCATATTGTAAATAACTATTACTTGTTGGTAATTGTAATTCCATATTATTTAAGTAACTAATTTCGACATGAATTTTGTTACTAATAACATTAAAAACATGACCACCTTGCATTTTATCATTACTAATAAAATGACTATGAAAACCAGCAACACCGATGGTACTAGCAAATTTAGGAGTTCAAAATCCCACAATATCACCACTGACATTATTAATTGTCATTACTGCTTGGTCTTTAGTTGCTGCTAGTAATGATGGGAAGGGGATTGTTTGTTTTGTAACTGTTCTGACCATAACTTGTTGAAAATTACCAGTAATTTTATAAGCATAAAAAAGATTAGGTGATGGTAATAATTGTGTTATTTTAGTTTCCAATTGTTCATATGTAAGATTATCACAAGCAATTTTGATATTACTTTTGAATCATGTTAATGATGCAAAAGGTGATGTCATATCATTAGTTACTGTTTTCACTTGCCCTGAATTTAACATTTGATAAGTTTTACCTTCTAAGACAATTAATTCACCATCAATACTATCAAAAGTACCAATGCCAAAATCACCCTTTGTTAATAATTCTTTAAAACTAATTGATCCATAAAAATCCTTACCCATGAGTGCAGAAATAGTGGAATATTGATAAAAATTATGATATTTTTTTTCCATAACTAATAATTCTTTCCTTCTAATAAATTTGATTTTCTAACATGGTTTGTCCCAAATTAATATTATCACTATAATCAATGATAACATCAATAATGACTGGTGTTTGATAATTTAATGCTTGTTTTAAAACATCTGCTAATTGTTCTTGTCTTTCAACGCGTAAACCAATAGCACCAAAACTTTCAGCATATTTAACAAAATCAACAGGACCTAAATCAACACCTGATGTTCGTTTATATTTCATAATTTGTTGAAACGCCACCATATCATATGTCCCATCATTTCAAATTAAATGGACAATTGGTAATTTTAATCGTACTGCTGTTTCTAATTCCATGGCTGAAAATAAAAATCCACCATCCCCTGACATTGATACCACTCGTTGATTTGGTCGTACTAGTGCTGCGCCAATGGCTCACGGCAATGCTACTCCTAAGGTTTGCATACCATTAGAAAATAATAATGTTCGTGGTTTATAACTACGAAAATAGCGAGCCATTCAAATATAATGAGAACCAACATCACAAGTAACAGTAACACTATCATCAATTATACTGCGTAAGGTATTAATTAAAAATAAGGGATGAACCTTAGCGTCTTTTTTAAACGTTATTTGTTGATTATCGCTTAATTTAGCTTGTAATTTATTTAAGAATAATAATTTTTCTTTACTTAGTTTTAAACCTTTAAATTGTTCGTTAAATGTTTTTAATGTTAAACTAATATTACCAATAATTTCTAATACTGGTTGATAAAAATTATCAATATCACTAATTACTTCATCAATGTTAATCACTGGTGTTAAATTTTTATTTCAAATGCGTGGATAGTATTCAATAGGATCATAACCGATGGTTATGATTAAGTCAGCGGCATTTAATAAATCATCACCTGGTTGATTTTTAAATAAACCTAACCGTCCATAGAAATTGCTTTCTAATTCACGCGTGATGATTCCTGCTGCTTGAAATGTTTCGACCACTGGAAAACTATGGTTACGTAAAATGTTACCAATTTCTGTTGTGACACTAGTACTAGAAGCTCGCATTCCTAATAAAAAGACAGGTAACTTAGCAGCGTTTATTTTGTTAATCAATGCTTTAATTGTTTTATTAGTAGGAATTCCTAATTTAGGTTCATTAGTAACTGCAGCAACTGCTTGCACTGCTACTGGTGAGGTAATAATATCAGCAGGTAATGAAACAAAACTAGCACCAGGTATTCCATTTTCAGCACTACGAAAAGCATTAGTGATAGTTTCTGAAATATTATCTTGATGAATAACTTCTTTTGAAAACTTAGTAATTGGTGCAAATAAAGCAGCATTGTTCATTGATTGATGTGTACGTTTTAAACGGTCTTGTCGTTGCACATTTCCAGCAATGGCAACAATGGGATCGCCTTCAGCATTAGCTGTTACTAACCCTGTAGCTAAATTAGAAGCACCAGGCCCTGAGGTTACTAACACAACTCCCGCCTTACCGGTAATTCTACCGATGGCTGTGGCCATAAAAGCAGCATTTTGTTCATGCCTTGCCACAATTAATTGTGGACCACGATCATTTAAAACATCAAACACTTTATCAATTTTAGCACCAGGAATTCCAAAAATATATTTAACCCCTTGATTAATTAACGTGTCAACAACTAAATCAGCACCAGTTTTTATGAAATCTTTTTTCATATGTTGTTTCTCCTTATATATCTACATCTTCTTTTACTAATAAAATCTTAACACCAAATAAATCATTCTTATAAAAAATATCAAAAACCAATTGTAAAAGAATTAAGAATTTAGCTAATAATTATGATAAGATTTATAAAGATTTATTCATTTAGAAAGGAACATTCACCTATGACTAAAAATGAAAAAAATAATGTTGAAATCATTAATGTTTCTAAAAGCTATAACAAAAATGTGGTAATTAAAAACATTAGTTTAGACGTTCCCATTGGTTCACGAATTGGGATTGTTGGCCCAAATGGAACAGGAAAAACTACAATTTGTGAAATGATTTCGCAATTACGAGCACCTACTAGTGGTACTATTAATATAAAAGATGATTTAAAAATTGGAATGCAATTACAAGAAACTAAATATCCGCGTGGTGTTACTGGTTGAGACATGGCACAATTTTATTTGCGTGCTTATCGTTTAAACAAATCAATTCAAGATATTCAAAAATTATTATATTATTTAGATGCTGAAGCATTTATTAATAAACCGATTATTACATTATCAGGAGGACAGCAACAAAAGATTAATATTTTATTAGCATTAATTGTTGAACCAGAATTATTAATATTAGATGAATTAGCCACTGGATTAGATTTGGAAGTTCGCGAACGAATTTATGAACTACTAGAAAAAGAAGTTTTTATTAAACCTGATTTATCAGTTTTAATTGTTTCACACAATATGCAAGAAATTGAGCGTTTCTGTCAACAGGTTATTTTTATGTTTGAAGGTGCAATTATTAGTGTTAATGATGTTAAAACTATTGTTGAAGAATATGGTAGTGTTGAAGAATATGTTAAAACTAAATTTAAAGAATATAAAATTGGTATGTATGATACTGAAGAATTAGCAAAACGTTTAGGAGGTGGAAGTAATGAAAAATGAGCTAAGTCATGAAAAAAACATCTTAAAAAACAAAATTAATGATTGAGCAGTTATTAATTTATTTATTAGCTATTTAAAAAGTAATCGTTCGATTATTTTATTTTCCGTTTTAATTTCACCATTAATTTTTATTGCCGCTTCAATTTGAGGTAATAATTTGGTGTTAGCATCACCTAGTGGCAAAAGTATTGGACGAATTGTATTAATGATTATTTGATTAACACAAACTGCTTCATTGTCAATTCAAACTTTTTTAGCAATTTTATTAGATTTAAAACAGAGTGTTGTTTATCGTCGCATTGGATTAACACGGATTAGTAGAACTAAATTTATTATTATGTCCTCATTATTCAACTTAGCACTAATTTTAATTTCTGATATCATTATTTTTATTGGAGTAATCATTGTGGGGTATGCTGTTCCATTATCACCAATGTTATCATCAATCCTTAGCTGACAAATATTAATCATTATCTTATTTACGTTAGTATTATCAATTACTATTACTGGTGTGGCCTTGTTAATGTCAGTGCTTATTAAAAGTCGTACTGGACAAGCGATTGCTAGTTTATTAATTGTTGCTCCTTTAATTGTTTTAACTTATTTTTTAAGTGGCATTGTTAGTTCTAATTTTATTAGTATGATTGGTATCGGTGGTGTTATTGGTATTTTTGTTGGTGCCTTTCTCGTTATTACTGTAATAAGCTGTGTTATTTATTTCTTAACATGAAAGTTATTTAAATGATTTGATTAAATTATTAATGTAATAACACTACTTTATTTAAAATTTTCCTTAATTTTTCCTTTATATACTGTACACTTATAATTATTACGTTCAATTTAGAAAGGAAAATAACTAATTTATGGCATTTAAAATTATGTGTCCTCATTGTCACAAACCAATTACCGAAAAAGATTTTCAAGAAAATGAACAAGCGATTGCTCATTTACAAGAATTTTTTAATAGTCAAGAAGCAAAATATCAACAAGCATTAACAGATAAATTGCATAGTCAGTGATTAACACAACAAAAAGCGATTTTAGAAGCGCAACTAAAAACTCAAGAAACACAATTAACAAAAGACCAACAAAAAGTTGTTCAACAATTAAATACCGAAAAACAAAAAGAGTTAAATAATCTTAATAATAAAATCCAAGAATTAGAAGTAATAAATCAAACTAATGAACAAAAAATTAAAGCAGCACTTAGTGAAAAAGAAGTAATATTAAATAAACAACATCAACTAGAAATTGATCAATTACAATCACAACTCAATGCTTTACTAACAGAAAGTAAAATTACTACTGAAAAAATTCAAACAGCAGTTAAAGAAACTACTTTACAATTAAATGCTGAAAAACAAAAAGAGTTAAATAACCTTAATAATAAAATCCAAGAATTAGAAGTAATAAATAAAAACTTCGAATCCGAACTAAAAGCCCAACTAACTGCAAAAGAATTATCTGTTGTAAAAGAGAAACAAACAATAATTGATACTATTAAAGACCAAACTATTAAAAAAGAAAGTGAATTAAATTTAAAAATTACTGAACTAACATTAAAACTAGAACAAGGACGTAGTATTAAAAGTGGTATTTTAGGTTCTAATTTAGAAAACGATTTTGAACGAACAATGAACACTTTTTACTTAAGCGATAACTTTGAAAAAACAACAAAAGCTATTAATGGTCGCAAACCTGATTTTATGTTAGGCATTACTAATCCACGCAATGAAAAAAAAGAAATGGGAAAAATCTTATTTGAATTAAAAAATCAAGAGAAATTAGCACTTAGTGATGTTGAAGACAAGTTAGCCAAAGAATTAAAAGAATGAAATGGTGACTTTGGACTAATTATTTGAACATATGCTCATGCTCCATTTACGCATTCTAAAACACACAATAATATTTTCATTGTTAATACTGATTTTGAAATTTTAGTATTAATAGTTAATGTTTTAAAAATGTTAATCAACAAGCGTTTTACCTTAGAAAACCAACAACAAATTAAAAACCAAGATGAAAAAATGATGGAAAAATTTAAATCATGAATGGAAAATGACTTTAATAAACTAATTGGAAAAGTTATGGGTGAATTTGATAAATTTGATAAAAGTATTTCCGATTTAGGAAAAACAACTACTAATTTAACAAAAATTAAAGATAATTTAAAAATAATTCTAACTGAAAAAATCGAGAATAAACTAAAAACTTTCTAAACTTTTGTGATATGTTATAATTATTTAACAAGTCACTGGTGGGGGTAGAGGAAATGAAAAAGATTCTTAGATTTTTCACGTTTTTTAGTAGCTTATTGATAGTTACTATTAACAGTTTACTAGTAACAGGGTGTTCATTATTTGTTCATGATTTTAACCGTAATGACAATGTTAGTATGTTACAATATTACATTCCTGGTGAGCATGATTTTATTTTGAAATATGAAACTGAAATCGCTAACAAAGCCAGCGATACTAGCATTAATGAGTTTAATAATTTGTATGATAATATTACTAGCGAAACAAAAATAATATGACAAGATTATGCTAGTCTACAAAAAGACTTATTAAAAACTAAAATGGGGATACGTTATAGTGAAACTAATTGAGATCAATTGCTTAATCAAGAAAAACTTACTAATGCTGAAAAGGCCATAGGAGAAAAAAATATTCTCCGTCTTTACAACATCATTGGTAGCTTATATAGTAAAGATGTGGTAACAAAACTGATTCAAAATATTTCTGAAGTACCATTAAACAATAACATTGTCGCATGAACAAATTATAATCCTATTTATAATAATTTAAGAGTGGGCTTTGATAGTCAATCTTTTAACACTAGTTTTATCGATCAAGAATATCGTCAAGGATGATGGGCATCTGATGATATTATTAGTATTGTTGCTCATGAATTTGGTCATGCACTAAGTATTTATTTAAACTTAGATAATGCCAAACGTGCTACTTTTAATGATAATTGAAACGTAAATAGTAATAATGATAATTGTAATTTAGTACCATCTGTTCCTAAAAATAATAGTTCATCTGCACAATTACAACATTCAATTCCTAATTGTGTAGACTATTTTATGCAATATTTAAACGAAATAAGTAATGTTGTGATTACTCATGATCTAGAAAAAGTATTATTTCCGTTAGTGGTAGTACGTAGTAATTTCGGTCGTGGTTATTGAGTTAATTCAAATATGGACATTCCTCCAGATGAATTATTTGCTGAAGCATTTAACGAATGAATATTAACTCCAGAAGTTCAAAGAAATTGAAATTGAGAGTTATTAAATGATTTCTTTATGGATTATTTACCTAAGGCTTTTAAATAAAAATTTGTTTTTGTAAAAGATCTGAACTAGATAAGTTTAATAAATAATTTAATCTAAAATAATTTTTTATCTCATTTACTAATTAACAATGCTATAATGTTGTTAAGTATCAAATTAATTTGATATTTAACAATATCCATATAAAGCAGGGGTGGCATTTGCCTGAGAAATACCCTATAACCTGATCTAGGTAATACTAGCGGAGGGAGACTTTATTTTTTAATTTGTCTTTATAATATTAAAAAATGATAGCCCCTTCGTGTTCAAAAAAATAAAGGAGCTATCATTTTATGTTATTAACCCAAATCAAAAAAGAACCAGAAATATTAAAAATTAACCATTATAAAATTAAAAAGGATATGATGGTTAATATGTTGTTTAAAATATCTACATTAATTAGCTTAGTTTTTTTACTAAGTATTCTAATTTTAGTCAGTGTTTTATCAGCTTCTCGTATTAATAACTTTTTTCATATTAATCCAGATATAGGATATAAGTTTTATAGTAGCAAAGTTTGCTTAATTATAGTATCAGTTTTGTTGCTAACTAGTGCTGTATTAGTAGCAATTATTAGTTGAACTGCTAATATTGATAAAATTCATGAAAATATTTTTGTATTTTCATTCTTAGCAATTTGCAGTATTAATGTTATTGTACTAATCCTAAATCTTATTAAGCATTATCAATGACAAAAAACGCAAGGGTTTGCTTTATTAAGAACACAATGAAGTAAAAAAATTAAAGCAGCACTTGGTATTAAAAAATGAGTTACTGTTGATTATGTTATGATTGCAATGTTTAGCGCTTTAACTATTGTTTGTGCTTTTATTGAAGAAAATTTACTACCACATTTACCATATGGTGGGGGTATCGCTATTAAGTATATTCCATTAATGGTTATTAGTTTTAGTGTATCATTTGCAGCAGGATGATTAACAGGTATGATTAGTGCTTTAATGAGTTTACTATTTATTCCTGCAGGCAACATTATTAGTCCGTGAAGTTATTTATTAGGCTACTTCTTACCAATGACAACGCCAGCCATTATTGCTTTATTACGCTTTAATTTAAAAGCTGATAAATCTTTATTTACATATATTAATTATTGATTCCATTGCTTTATTGTTTGTTTAATTATTTATATGTGACAAACAATGTCAGGATATTTTGTTTGAATAAAACTATTTGGTACTAAACCATGAAATGGTTTTAACCCAATTTTTTATTCACTTGTTTATAATTTTATTCATATTTTCTTATTTACTTATCCAGTTATGCAATTAACAGTGCCATTTATTTATCGTGGTTTAGTAAGTCATTACGTTGAACGTTATCGTTAAAATAAACATTTTTCTATTGTTAAAATTTATCATTTTAATGTTATAATATTATTTAGTGAAAGGGTGATTTAAATGAAAAAAGAATCAATAATTAAAGAAGATATTGTTATTATGGATGGTAACATGGAACTAATGAATAAATCATTAGTTGATAAAAAGATTATTTTAGCAGCCATTGAATTAGGAGAACATGCTCAACATACAGTTGATACAGGTTGATCCGATCATTTCCAAGCACATGCTAAACTAAAAGGAGAAACTAAAACAGGTACTTGTTTTTGTCAAAAATCAGCAACACATTTAGTTTATTTTTGAAGATAATTATATGCTTTAGTGCTTTTTTACTTTTTAACTGCACCTTTGAATGCTATTTATTCATTAGGACATTTATGAAATGGTAAACTACCTAATATACATTTAAAATATGTTTCTTGATTTAAGAATTGAAAAAAAATAACTTTCACTTTGTTTATTATGCCAAATATGATAAAATAAAATTTATATTCATATTAGTTTAATCCTTACAGAGATAAACAAACTCTATAAGGATTTTATTTTCACAAGTAACCTAGCATGAATAGATTTTTGAAGTTTAGGGTATAGCGTTTAAAAATATTTATTTTTTATATTTTGTTCAAAGAATAGTTTAAAAACATCTCGTTCTTAAGAAGTTATAAAATTAAGCTGATTAATAAATTGCAATAATTATTAAACATAGCTATAATTCAGATGTTATAATTACTATTATCTATACTAATAATAGAAATTATTAATAAAAAATCAAAAATATTGTTAAAAATTTACTTTTAAAAGTGTTAATAATGTTATTATTACTTTTATACAGTTAATCTTTTTTTAAGTTTTTTTAAAATTAACGTATAATTAAACTATCATTATATTAAGTTTCGATTGTTTAAAATATATTTATAGGAGGAATTATGAAAGTTGCTTTTGATGTAATGGGCTCAGATTACGGTAGTCTTCCTGCTATTGTTGCTGCACTACAAGTAGTAAATGAATTTAAAAATGTAGATATTGTTTTAGTGGGCGATGAAGCACAAATTAAAGGGAATTTACAAACGTTATTAAAAAATAAGCCAATACCTTCATCATTAACTATTAAAGGAACAACACAAGTTATTACTATGAATGATGGTCCATTAGCGGGAATTAGGATGACTAATTCATCTATGAGTCAGGCCATTCAATTAGTTAAAAAAAATGAAGTTGATGGTATTTTAACTTCTGGTTCCACAGCTGCCTACCTTGGTACTTGTCATTTTTTATTAGGGGAAATAAAAGGAATTAAGCGTCCTGCTTTTATGCCAATTATGCCTACGTTAATAAAAGATCAGCAAGTAGTATTATTGGATGTTGGTGCAAGTATTGAAAATACTGTTGATGATTTGATAAATTTTGCCTTAATGGCACACATTTACTGCCAAACTATTCAAAGTATTTCTCGACCCAAAATTGGTTTATTAAATATTGGAACTGAAGAAAATAAAGGACCAGAAGTTACTAAGGCCACATATGCTAAATTAAAAGCATTAACACAATCAGATGGTAAACTTAGTTTTTTAAATTTTCACGGTAATATTGAACCACGTAATGTTTTAAGTGGTGAAGTAGATATTATTATTTGTGACGGATATTCAGGTAATATTGTTTTAAAGTCAGTAGAAGGTATGGCATCTTTACTTTTTACTTTAATTAAAAATGGATACAAAAAAAATATTTTTACTAAACTTGTGGGATTATTATCACTTAACATTTTTAAAAATATTAAAACTACCTTTGACTATAAAAATACAGGGGGAGCACAATTAATTGGTATTAATGGTATTGCTTTTAAAGCACATGGTTCAAGTGACAAAAAATCTTATTATAGTACATTAAAGTTATTAATTCGTGCTATTGAACAAGATGTTACTAATAAAATTACTAAACAGATTGAAGCATTATCATAAATATTATAGGAGAAAAAAGTATGATTAATATTGAACATATTTTAAAATCAACTTTGTTAGATAAAATTAAAAATAATAAAAATTATCGCGAAGCTTTTACACACCGTTCATTTTCTAATGAACATAATTTAGATTATTCGTATGAACGATTAGAATTTTTGGGTGATTCTATTTTAGGCGAAAATATTTCAATCTATATTTGACATTTATTTCCCGAAAAACATGAAGGGCAATTAACTAGTTTACGCAGTAAAGCTGTACGTCAAGAAACACTTGCTGCTGCAGCCATTGCTCTTGGTTTACAACACTTTTTATTTTTAGGAAATGGTGAAAAAAATACTGGTGGTCAACAACGTGAAAGTATTTTATCAGATATTTTTGAATCATTTTTAGCAGCTGTTTATTTAGATTTAGGAGATAAAGCTGTTAAAGCGATCCTTGATTTAACACTATTTCACTTAATTGAAGATAATCAGTTAGAAACCATTGTTGATTATAAAACTAAATTACAAGAATTAATTCAAGCTGAAAAACGTGATCCAATTAACTACAAAACTGTTGATCAAATTAAAAAAGATAATGTGACTTATTTTGTTGTCAATGTTTATTTAGATAATAAAATTTTAATTG
>NZ_JAQYTS010000042.1 GCF_030913225.1 Spiroplasma sp. AdecLV25b | reverse complement strand
CTATTGTAAAATTTAATGGAGTCATATATTTCTCATCCTATCTAGTTTTTATTTTCAAACTAATTATATTTGATAAGGAGGGGTATATGGCTCATTTTTTATTACTTTTTTAAATTTACACACAATCTTAGACTTAACCTACTTTTATTAGGAGGAATTATGTCAGAAGTTAAAAAGATTGTTAATTTTAATGACGAAGAATTTAAAATTATTAAAGATGATGTGAGTAGTATTTATCAAAATGTTTTAAATACTTCATTTAAACGTTTCTTTATTAGTAATAAATATAAATGATTGTCATATATAATTTTGATTGTCGGAATCATTCTTTTTATTACTGGAATTACTTGTACAATGATATTTAAAGAAGAACCTTCAAAAACAATATATTTTGGATTAATTTTTTCTGGTTTTGCAATCATTATTATTGCCATTATATCTTTTTCTATTGGACAAGTTTTTAATAATAAAATTAAAAATTGTGGTTTTTCATCAATAATGGTTTTAATTGTTTTAGCAACTAAAGTATCTTTTGATGTTAGTAATAATTTTACGATTATTCCACAAAAATTTTTAGTATTTGGTAGTAGTATGAATCATCGTGTGTGAACCGAAAAAGTCTTAGTTGGTAATGTTAATAATCAAGATTTTAATTGTGGAACAATGATTGAAAAAATTGTTCGTGTTCAAAAAACAGGAAAATCCACAACCATCCGTACTACATATAATCGTTATTTATATTTTACTTGTCATATTAATCCCCAAGACTTTGTAACTACTATTAAACCCGAAACTTTAGGTTCAAGAATTATGGGTTCTAATCGTGGTGATCAATTAGAATCATCAGAGTTTGAAAAATTATTTGCACTTGATTATAGTGACCCCATAAAACTAAGAAAATTATTAGTACCAAAAATTATGAGTAATATGATTGATTTAGCTACTATGCAAAAACCATTACCAAATATTTTTGTTAATGAAACACAAGTAACATTAATGTATCCATATATGAATATTAGTTCGCCTAATAGTAGTAATGCTAACTTACTTAACTTGATTATTAAAAATAGTAGTGAAGAAGAACTATTAAATGATGTTCTTGCCATGCTTGATTTTACACTAAACATTGTTATGTATTCTTATGCATGAATTAGTAGTTTAGAGTTAAATTCTAAGTTAGTTAGTAAAAACTAATTAAGAACGTTTATAACACACTTAATAATTTATGAATATTTTATATTTCAATTATCTTATTTTTCTCGTATAATTTTATTTATAGTAAGTTATTAATATTTACTACAATTTAAAAATTTGTTTTTATCTTTTTTGGTCTACCTTTGTAACTAAAAAAGATTTTTATTTTATATTTATAAGAAGCGTATTAATATGGCACCAGATTTAAAAAAATGCCCAAATATAAACATTAAAAATTGACTGGTATATATACCAGTCAATTATATTTTATATTAACTTTGTCATTTTAATTTTTTAGCAGTAATGCCAATAAAACCAGCAAGGATTACTAAACTAACTACCCCATAAACATACATTTCTCATGTCATTTTAAATGTTCCTGATCAACAATTAAAGTATGGTAAAGTTGAATATTTAAATGGTGAGAAATAACTAATTACATTTAAGGCAGGAGTTCCGATAATTAAATCAATTGGTAAGATAGAACCACTCAAATAAGCAATCGGTAAATATAATACATTAGCGACAGCAAAATATGAAGTCATTGTCTTAAATAATGATGCTAACATTAATCCCATACTAATGGCACTAACAAAGATAATTAAAACTCACGGAATAGAAATGATAATTTGCTTTGGCAAAGCAATATTTCCTCAACCATAAGTTCCACCAAAATAAATTCCACCTCATAGTAATGTTCATAAGAATGAAATAATTGACATAACTAATCCCATAACTATAACAGCGCTCACAAAAAACAAAGGATGAATATTATAGTTGCTCCAATTCTTTTTAATAAAACAGAGGTTTTAAATTCAATAATTGTTTGGGGGATAACAAAAATACCAACAGAAATAATATTAACAATGGCGATTCCAGCAATCATTTGTCGCACTAATGCTAATCTTGCCATAAAATCAGACCCAGCGTTTTGAATAGAGAAACCTTGAATTCCTAAAATTAAGATGGGATAAATAATTAAGAAAAACGGAACAAAGAAACCTTTCAAGTAATATTTAAACATTAATTTTAACAGCGATCGCTGTTTTTTGGGACTAGTACTTAAAGCATTAACTACTTTATTAGGGTCAGTTTGACCTTTTTTATTACTTAATAATTCTTTTTCAGCAGCAACACTTGGTTTTTTATATTTTTTAAATTGTTGGAATGTATAGTCATGAACTGAACCATATTCTTTAACTACATCCTTAACTGTATGTTCTTCAATGATATCACCATTATGCATATAAATAATACGTGTACAAAAACGTTCAATTTCACTCATGTTATGAGAAACTAGAATCATGGCTACATTTTTCTTTACAATATTTTCTTCTAAAAATTCAAAGATTTCTTCTCAAACTTCAATATCTAACCCCGTAGATACTTCATCTAAAAACACTAAGTCAGGTTTATGAATAACGCTTAACAAGATATTTAAACGCTGTTGTTGTCCACCTGATAAGAACATAATATTTTTATTTTTCGCAGCTGATAATTGATAGGTATTTAATAATTCATTTAGTTGGCCAATATTCATTTCAATGTTAAACGTTTCTAAATAGTATTCTAACATATCCATAACTGTAATTCCTGGTGGATATTTTGATTCTTGAAATTGAAATCCAATAACAACACCGTCTTTTTTTCAATTGTTCCTGAAGTTGGTTTTCGAATTGATGCTAAAATTTCAGTAATAGTTGATTTACCACTACCATTAGCACCAATAATCCCAATTCTTTCACCAGGTTTAATTTCAATGTTAAAACCTTTTAGTACAGTTTTTTCACCATATTTTTTAATAATATTAGTTGCTTTAATTAAAAAATTAGCGTTAACAACTGTTTTTTCAACTGGTTGCTGAGTTTCATTCATGGATTTTTCTGAATTGTCTGGTTGCGCTTGAAGTTTTTTTAATTTTTTCACATTTAAATTTCCTTTCTTTTAAAAACTATTACATTATAAGTGTATCATGAACATTAAAATAACCTTAAAAATTTAATGATACTAAATTATAACATTTAAAGTAGAATTTGTTATCAAAACATAATGTTATTTTTATTCTCATAGCACCAGTACCATTTAATAAACATTAATTTATTAACTAAAATCATAAAATAATTTCTAATTATTTTTCATAATAATTTAGGGAAAATGATATTATTTTGTTAAAATATAAGTGATTTAATTTCTGAAAGGGGTAATAACAGTGGAGCAATATTTAAGTTTATGCCGTCATATTATGAAATATGGTTACCAAAAAAATGATCGAACAGGAACAGGAACCATTTCCACTTTCGGTTACCAAATGCGCTTTGATTTAGCGCAAGGTTTTCCTTTATTAACTACCAAAAAAGTTCATTTCCCAGCTATTGTTCATGAACTATTGTGATTTATTGCTGGTGATACTAATATTGAGTACTTAGTAAAAAATAATGTTCGCATTTGAAATGAATGACCATATAAAAATTATGTTAAAAGTAAGTCATATCAAAATGAAACATTACAAGAATTTATAGAAAAGATTAAAACTAACCATAACTTTGCTCTTAAATTTGGTGATTTAGGGCCAGTCTATGGTAAACAATGACGTAATTTCAATGGTGTTGATCAATTAACTAATCTTGTCACAAACCTAAAAAATAATCCATTTTCACGAAGGCATATTTTATCAGCTTGAAACCCTAGCGAAATTAACAACATGGCTTTACCACCTTGCCATACTTTAATTCAATTTTATGTTTCTGATGATAAGAAATTATCTTGCCAACTATACCAACGTAGTGCTGATATTTTTCTAGGTGTTCCTTTTAACATTGCTTCATATGCTTTATTAACTATCATGTTAGCACAAGTATGTGGCTATGAATTAGGCGATTTTGTTCATACTTTAGGCGATGCTCATATTTACAATAATCATATTAATCAAATTAATGAACAATTACAACGTGCACCTAAAGTTTTACCAAAGTTAGTTATTAGCAAAAATATTAGTAATTTATTTGACTTCCAATATTGTGATTTTACTTTAGAAGGATATGATCCACATCCATTAATTACTGGTAAGGTTGCTGTCTAATGATAAATTTAGTATGAGCTATGACTGAAGAAGGAGTTATTGGTGCTGATAATTCCCTACCATGAAAAATCAAAGCAGAAATGCAATACTTTCAAAGCATTACTATTAATAAAACCGTAATTATGGGTGCCAAAACATTTGAAAGCATTGGTTCTCCTTTAAAAAAACGCTACAATATAGTAGCAACTCATCATCAAGAACGTTATCAAAAATGACATAATCTTGATAATATTATCTTTAGTGATAATTTATTAGCATATTTACAACCATACAAAGGTAATAAAATCGAAGATATCTGTGTATTAGGTGGGAAAACAATTTATGAACAAGCTTGAAAACTTGCTGATTACTTATATATTTCAATCATCAAACACCCCTACTCAGGTAATATCATCTTTCCAAATTTAGATTTTTCAGATTTTAAGTTAATTAAAACAACTGATTATGACCAATTTACAGCTAAGATTTATCAAAGAAAGGAATTAATTTAAATGAACATATGAAAAGCCATTTTGACTTGACCCTACTTATTACAAACGTATACTAAGTCAGGTTCAATGACCAAAAAAGTACTAAAAGACCCTAATTTAGTATCAGAAGCAAAACGCTATATATGACTAAAAAAGCGAGTACGCTATATCAAATGATTATACAATATCAAACTAACTATTCATAATATTGACTTATGACCAAAACGTAAAGGTTGTGTTATGGTTGCTAATCACCAATCTAACTTTGATCCGTTGCTAGTATTATCAGTTAATGATTTTAGCTTACATGCTCCTCTAGGTTTTATTGCCAAAGAAGAACTTAAAAAAAGTCGCTTAGCACGACGTTTTATCTTCTTAATTGACGTGTTATTTATTGACCGTAATAACCCCAGAACAGCAGTAACTGCTTTTCAAGAAGCCAAAGAATTAATTAGAATTCCTCGTACTATGATGATTTTTCCTGAAGGAACGAGAAGCCATGGTCAAGAAATGGGTGAATTTAAAGCAGGTGCCTTAAAAATGGCATACCAAGCTTATGTCCCAATTATTCCAGTTTCAATTATTAATTCTTATCAAATTTTTGATAAAAAACATAAAGGAAAAGTTCATGTACAACTTGTTTTCCATAAACCAATTGAGCCAAGTCACTTTATCCACTTATCAACTGATGTTTTATCAAAACAAATCTTTAATATCATTAAAAATGGTATAGTATTTTATGGATAATAGGTTCGTTTTATTTAAAAACAATGTTTATAAATTAAAGTTAAAAAGAAAGAAGTGATTATAATGCCTATAGAAATAGAAAATAACACTATGATTGAAGAAATGATAGAACAATTAAAAAAGATGGGTGTGTTTGCAATGTCTAGTTTTGCTCAGACTATATTACAATCGTTAATTAGTATGAGAGTAGCACAAACAAAATGAAGTTGAAATAACTTTAAAACCAGTTGTAAGTATAGTGTAGGAATTACTATGTTGGAAACGTTTTTAGAACCAAAAAAATTTCAATGAATTAGCAATATAAAATCTTGAATCTATAGTAAAAGTAATCAACATTATCAAACTGAGGTTACTAATTTACAATTTGGGATATCAATGTTTGGATATACTGCCACCAGTATTTTTCAAAGTTATTGCTCAGTATTATTAGATAAATTATCTAATAATAAATTTGAAACTTTTTTTGATTTAGATATTTTAGAAAGTACTGTTACTGATTTATTTTTTACAATAGCAATTGAAATTTTTGAAGAAAAAATAATTGAAATATTAAAAGAAAATATTAAAAAATTTGAAACTAATAAAAATGAAATTAATGATTTAAATGATAGTAAAAGTCAAGATATAGAATCAGATAGTATTAAACAAGAAGAACTAGAAAATATTTCAATATCTAGCGATAGTGGAGATGAAGCAAAATTATTAGATGTTGAAACTAAAAAAGTTAGTCACAAATCTTTACTACTAACACTACCTTTATCTTTTTTAATTTCAACAATATTTACATGACTTAATGAATCATTTAATAACCGTGCTGATATTAACATTAAGAAATTATTAACTGATTCACCTTATCTTTTATTGTATAATTTGGATTCATTGCTTAATTCATTAGTTAATTGTATAGTTAATGGAGACGAATTGCCTCTGTTTTCCTTATTCAAGAAGTGTACTAAAAATAATAGTATTACCGATAATGCAGATTTTACAGAAGTAGTAACTCAAATCAATGATAGAAAAACTATTCCTATTAAAGAAAATATTAAAAAATGTAATTATTATTCAAATTTAAAAGCAAGCAAAGAAACGATTAGAGAGAGAAGTGCTACAATTTAAAAAAGTAGCATTTTAAAATAATTACATTTATAATTACTTAATGTTATTATTTTAATGATTTATAAAGGAGAAACAAACTTATGAATAATCAAATTCAAGTATACAGTTCCAATGAACCTATTGGAGCTAATTGCATTCTTGCTATTCGTTTTGAAACTAATGAATTATTTGAAGGCATGTTAGATATCGTTATTTATGGTACTGCTGTCTATTGTGAGTGGGATTAATTTTTAATATTAAAATCGTTACGTTTGCATTGACAATCTGCCTAGCATCAAAAAAGCAATTACTGATGCACATGATGAATTAAGCAAAAATTCAAATTATAATCTTGCTTGATTACATGAAAAAAATATTGAAATTTGAAAAAAGTTTTAACATAGACAAGATTAACTACGGGATATAGTTAAATAAAGATGGCAATCTAATGTTATAAGAGTAGGTATGTTAAGTTGTATATTGGTACTACAAGAAACAATAATAACAAAACTTTCTATTGGCGATTATGAATTTTTATTAGCAAATTCAAAACATTTTAATACCTAAAGAGAGAGTCACTATTTCATGTAACTCATATACAATGCATAATTAGCACATAATCATTCAAAAATAGTTATAATTAAAAATATTAAGGTTATATAAGTTAGGAGTAAAGTCATGAATTGAAAAAAATATTTGTGTGATTGAAAACTATTTATTAAGATACTAACTATTACTGTGAGCTTGTATGCTATGATTCAAACTTTGATGGCCGGTGCTAACAGTTAAATGGTTGAAATAAAGATAGTACTTTTCTTCCGGAAAATCCTCATGGTTTATGGTACTCACTTAATCCAGTTATGATTTTATGAACAGGAATATCATATTTTAGTTTTGAAACTAATATAATTATCATTGTTTTATTAACTTTAATGATTATATTCCACAATAAGGAAAATGAACATAAATATACTAACTATTATTTTCGCCTAGCAACCGTAGTTTATGCTAGTACTATTTTTATTACTTACTTTTTAGCACTATTACCGATTCAATCAC
>NZ_JAQYTS010000055.1 GCF_030913225.1 Spiroplasma sp. AdecLV25b | reverse complement strand
TAGAAATCCAAGAAACACCACAAATGATTAAAACCGAAAAATGATTTATGCTATGAGCAATATATAGTTCGGTAATAATGATGGTTTGTATTATAACTATTCCACTATCAATCATAAATTTAATCAATATCAAAAAAAAGTGAAAAGAAAAAGAAATTAAAATTAAAGAATTAAAAAAAATAAGTTATTTTAGTAGCGATTGAACTTTAATGCTTGCAAGCAAATTCGCTTTTTAAACAAAAATTTTACAATAATAAAAACACTCAATTTGAGTGTTTTTAAATATAAAACGAAAAAATATACTAGTGCTTATTGGTTCTTTTGAAGAACCAAATAACTATATCATAATTTAAAATTTAATTATCAAAAACAACTTTACTATCTTTATCAATATTTTTTAACATACAATTAACTTTCTCTTGTGATATTGTATTTTGTTGTTTTTGACTTTCTTTTTCTAAATCAAAAAGAGAAACTTGTTTCTTTGTTTTTTTACTAATTGCTGATTTTTCTTTATGAATTCAAGTAAATTCATAATTTTGAACTTTATTACCTATTTTATTCTTTTTATAACTAAAAATTAAACTAGTTTTTGAATTTATTTCTTTTTCTATTTTTTTAAGTGTGTATCGTTCAAAATCAGCACGATTAAATTTACCTTTGTAAACATAATCATCAATATACAATCCTAGTAACTCTTTTAATTCTTTGGTTTTTATATATCTTTGATTTATTTTTTTATTTTCATCAGTTCAACTGCATAATCATTTATATAAAGTTAAACTATGTTTTGATTTTAAGTTTAAAAGACTATCTAAACTAACTTTTGTATAATGATTTATTAACTGTTCAATATAGGGCATAAATTTAGGGTTTATATCTACTTCAAAAAAAGGTTCTTTGTTAAATCATTCAGCATTGCAAATAACTACACCTATTAATTTGCTATCTGTATCTTTTTTTTCAATTTTGGTTAAAGTTTTACTGATTAATTCCAAAATAATTTTTTCATATCTTTTGTACTTATTATTATCAACTAAATTCAATTTTCTAAAAAATTCTTTTTTTTCAATTTTAAAAGTTGTTGGATTTTTTTCAAATGGTTTAATTTGACTAAAAATTAAATGTAAAACTTTTTCTTCTTCAAGTGTAAATTGATTATTTTTTCTTGCTAACTCATTTGCATAATAAATCACAAATTTATTTTTATTTTTTTCATTTTCCAACTTTTTTTGAATTTATTTCTATATTTTCATATTTATTATTATTTGCTCATAATCAATCATAATTTTGACTTTCTTTATCAGTTGGTCATAATTTACTATCATTTATTATTTCATTTTTATGAATATCATATTCATAAATGTTTTTCATATTAACACCTCTTTTAAACTTATTTACATTAAAATTAAATAAAATAAGTAATATATAAAAACTATATTTAGTTTATGCTTATCTTTTAACAAATTTTATAAATTAAACAATCTTTTTTTAAAAAATAAAAAAAAGTTCCTATATAAAATTAAGGAACTAAAGTTTTTAGGGGTTATTTGGAATTTGTGTTTATGATTAAATTATACTAAATATATTTTGAATACAATTTAAAATATCTATTTGATATTAAGATTAAATAAAAAACGTTACTAGTGCTACCCTTCAAAAGCCTCACTAGTAACTAAGTAATTGTACAATAAATTATATAATTTTTGAATTATAAATAATAAGATTTCAAAAAAATATTTTTTAAATTAATTATCAAAAACAACTTGATTGTCTTTATCAATATTAGTTAAAATTTGTTTACTTTGATTATTTTGAAAATCAACATAATTATTTGAAGTTTGCCCATATACTTCTTTTTGTTGTTGAGCAAATTTTTCAATATTAAGTTTTGTACAAAACTTAATATGAGTATTTTTTCTGCCAGTCTTTATAATTTCATAATTCATAATAACATCAGTATTTAATAAATCCTTTTTAATTGGTTCTAAAATCCGTTTTTTTAAATTTTCAGATTTTTTAAAATAACTACTATCTAAATTAATATTTAAAAGTAAAGAAAGTTGTTCAAAATCCATTGGTTGGTGAGTAAATACAACTGACTTAGAAGTTTTGGAACTTACATATAAAAAACTTCGAAAATATTCATATAAAGGTCAAGTATATTTTGTAGTAAGAAATTTTGTATAAGGTAAATAAAATTTTGTAAAATTTTTAATTTGATTTACAAAATGTTTTTCAAAAATTTCTTTATAAATTTTAAAATATATTTTACCAGTATTTTTACGATGTCCGCATTTTAAAAATAAATTTGTAAAATCAAAGTCAAATGGTTCATCATTATACAAAGTTTTAATCTTAAAAGAAGTAAGAATATCCATTTCTTTTTCAATTAAAGTCACTTTTCTACCATTTAATTTAACAAAATCATACATATGATTTAATCCAATTTCATAGTAGTTAGTAAAATCTGCAAGTGAAATATTAAATTCAACAATATCTTTTTTAACTTGATATTGCTTATCACTCAACTTTGCTAATCCAAAGGCAAACAAACGCATAGTCATAATTGTAGTATCAATACTTCTAACTGCTCTTGTTATAACATTTGATTTAACGATAAATTGTTTTTCTTGTTTAATAAGACTTTTATTTTTCATTATTTTTGTGCCCCAACTTCAAAAAAAAAAAAAAAATAAAAATTGACATACCTATCTAAGCAAATATGTCAACTCTAATTATCTTTAAAGTTAAATAGGTGATTAAAGTTTTCCAAGACTGGCCTATTTGCAATAATTATTCAATTTAGGTTAATATTATCACTTTAAAATTTAATTTCAATTTTAAACATAAAACGTGACTAACACCCAGTCTTGGAAACCAATGTCAGTCACAAGAAAAATTATAACTTAAAATTAAGTGTAAGTGTAAAATTTTTATAGTCCGTATTCGTAGTGAGTTATAGTCCGTATTCGTAGTGAGTTATAGTCGGTATTTGTCCCAAGTAATAGTCGGTATTTGTCCGGAGTTCATCGTTTTTATTCATTACTAATATAGACATTTAGGGGGGATAAAGATAATAAAGATATAAATAATAAATATATGTATATAAATATAAGTTAAATCAAACCGTAATTATTATTGATGGAAAAGGTGACGATGGTTTAATAAATAAAGTTAAAACAATTGATAATAATGCTTTTTTTTGAGTTATAGGTGGTAAAAATGTTTACAATCCTTTAGCTTCTAAAAATCATATTATTTTAGCAGATAAAATTATGTCGCTATTTGATTTTACTGAACCTCATTATCAAGCAATAGCTCATAATTATTTGTTATTTTTAATTAAAGTTTTAATAAATAAATCTTTGGATATAACTTTTGAAAATATTGTTAAATATTTTCCTATAAAAAAAGTAAAAACATTGCTTAATAAAGATGATAAAGAATATGATATTTTAAAAAAATTCTTAGATAATGAACATGATATTAAGGGTTTTGAACATCGATTAAGTATTTATGCTGAACAATTAAACAAAAGTATTGGTTATGAAAATGATTTATCAATATTAGTTAAAAATCATAAAGTTATTTTATTTAGTTTAAATTCTTTTAAATATCCTGAGCTTGCAAGTAACATGGGAAAATTACTTATCCAAGACTTAAAAGAATTTGCTACTATAAAACCACAAAATCAAAATATAAATCTTATCTTTGATGAGTTTAACTTATTTGTAACGGATGCCGTTATTAATTTGATAAATAAAAGTAGAAGTTTTAATTATCAATGTTTTTTATGTTTTCAAGAAATTAAAAGTTTAGAAGTTAATAAAAAAAATCTTACTGATATTATTTTTGGTAATGTATCAAATATAATATGTCAAAAAGTTTTAGACCCAAATACTGCTGAATACTTAGCTAAAGTTTTTGGAACTAAAACAAGTGAAGCTTTAACTCATCAAATTGATTATCAAAATTCAAATGTAAATAAAGGTTCAATAAGAGCTGTTGAAGAGTATATTGCTCATCCAAATGACTTAAAAAATTTAAAAATTGGACAAGCATATGTAAAAATATTATTACCTAGTTCAAATCAGTGAATTGATAAAATTGATATTGAAAACTACATTGATGAATAGAAAAGTATTCAAAAATAAAAAGTCGCTAAAAACAGCAAATAAAAGCGAAATAAAGGCATTTTAATAGAAGAATGGAGTAAATTATTATGTCAAATAAAGAAAAGAAAATAATCATAGAAAAAGATATAGTTTGAAAATCATATAATATATTTACAAGTTTTTTTGAGCAAAGCGGTCTTGATGGACATATATCCTTTAAAACTTTAACTACTAAAATGGTTAAAAATATTGATGAGTTAAAAATATTTTTTGAAATAATAAAACAACTTATAGATAAAGAAAAAATTGATAATTATAATAAAAATAGTATATTAAGTATTTTTTTATTTAAAATAATACTTAATAATAAACCAGCCATTATTTTAAAAGAAATAAAAAACTGACTAGTTAAGAAAAATTATAGTGAAGACACTTATTATTTTGCGGATGAATTTGAAGAAGATATGGATGAATTATTACTTTTAATTAATTCATTCTTGGACAAATTTATTATTGAATTAAATATAATAAAAAAAGAAGATTTAAAACTAATTTTTTAATAAATAATTCGGATTTAAAATAATAAAATATTATTTTTAATATAATTAATTTTTTTTATTTAATTTTATTAATTTATATATAAAAATTGAATTTTTAATATATTTAAGTATAATTAGTTTATTATTTAATATAAATATTATTTTTATTAATTATATTAAAAATAATATAATTAGGAGGAAATTAAACATGCCACAAATAAAAAATAAAAAATTTGATTTAACAAGAATTGGTAAAATCCCAAGTCAAGTAAAAAACACAAAAGATTTTAATAATGTTAAAGATTTTAAAAAAGAAAATCATGGAGTACTTCCTACTCTTTCAATACCTAAAGATTTAATAGAACATTTTAGAAAAGAAGCAAGTGAAAAACAATGAAAACTTACAACATTAATGACAAATATTTTGAAAGAAAGATATAAAAAAATTGATAATGAAAGTGAGAACAAATAATTATGAAAATGATTAGTTTTTGTAATAAAAAAGGTGGTGTTGGCAAAACTACTCTTTGTAAAAATATTGCTTATAAATTAGCTTTAGAAGATAAAAAAATTTTGCTTATTGATTTAGACCCACAAGCTAATTTAACCATGGACTTTGCACAAGAAAATATTAAATTCAAAAATTCACTAATGGATATTATCACAACAAAAAATAATATTGAAAATATTGAAATTAATAAAATTATTAAAGTATCTAAATATAAAAATATTGATTTAATATCTGCACAAAAAGAATTAACTAAAAGTTCTTTAATAATTGGAACAATGTATGAAAAACAAGAAATATATAGTATTTCTGATATGTTATATCAATATAATCAAGAAATATTTGATAGTTATGATTATGTTTTGATTGATTATCCACCAACAATAAATGAATTAAGTTTAAATTTTCTGATTCTTTCTGATTTGGTAATAATTCCAATAAATGACGCATTAAGAGCTTTTAAAGGTATTTTAGATTTAAAAGATAATATTAATAAAATATGTAAACAAGAAAATAGAAAAACTCCAAACATGAAAATTGTTTTTAATAATGTAAAGGAGAGTTTTAATTTTGTTACAATAGAAAAATGAATTCAAGATGAAAATTTAGAAAATTTAGTTATAAAAAGTAAAATAAAATATTCTGATGCCTTTAAAACAATTGAAAATGAATTAAGTAGCATTTGAACAAATCCTTATTATTGACGTCAAAAACAAGCTTATGAAGAATTAATTGCAGAAATTATATAAAAAAATAAAAAACCCAACAATTAATTTAATTGTGGGAAAATTCGATTCCTATAGAACCTTGCATAACATAAAGTTATACTTACATTATTATGATAGCATAAAAATAGTAAAAGGTCAATGACTGGAGCAGTAGCATGAAAAATAATCAAAAACAATGAAAACAATATATAAAGGGTATGGGAATTCGTGTCAAAATTACTGATGATATTGATAAAGAAACTGGTAAGCAAAAGTATCGTCCAGCCATAGTTATTAAATCGTATCCAAGTCATGTAAAAGTACAATTGATGACCACTGAGCCAAGTAATCATGATTATTATAAAATTAAAATTAATAATCAAATTCAATATATAAGACCAATATATTACAGAACTATACCACTTGAATGAGTAAATCAAAAATGAATTGATAATAATAAAAAACAAATATTTATCAGTAAAAACAATTCTTTATTTATTAAAATTCAAGAAATGGAAATTAAAGAAAATCTTGGATATAAAATTGATTTAAAAAAAATAAAAAAAGTTTTAAATGAAAATCAAAATTTCAGACAAGAAAATAAACAACTTAAGAAGCAAATTTGTATGCAATCATTAAAGTTAAAAAATCGCAATCATGGATAGATTTCTTTATTAAAAACCAATATGTGCAAAATTAATTTTTAAATCATGTAAAATTATAATAAGAAATTTTAGGGGGTAAAAATATGGCAAATAAAGTTAAAAGACCAATGAACGCTTATATGCTTTTTAGTAAAGAAAAAAGATCAGAGATTATTCAAGAAAAACCTGAACTTAAATCAAAAGTTGCAGAAATTGCAAAATTGATTGGTAATCACTGACAAGAAATGAAAAGCGAAGAGAAATCTAAATATGTGAAAATGGCAGAAGCAAACAAAAAAATATATGAAAGTGAAATTAAAAAATAAGTATCTTAAATTCACTTAAAACAAGCCTAATTAGGCTTGTTTATTTTTTGAATACTAAACCATATAAATTTTTAAATCGTTTGTATATGAGCAAATTTAGTCTCTTAAAATTGATTTTAAATATATAAAAAGATTGCAATTGTAATAGACTTATTATTTTACCATTTTTGGTATTTTATATTCACTTACTGAAATTTGTTCTTGAAATGAATTTATATTTTTAATCATATCTATTGGATTTGAAACATTTTGTATTTGATTTTTTTGAATTTCAGTAAAATAAAATACACAACTATTTAACGATTTCGTTACTAAATCAAATTCTTGTTTTTGAATTTTTAATGTTTTTACATTATTTTTAATAACATTTTGATTATTATTTTTTTTATTTCTTAAATTTAATAAAATATTTTCAAATCCTATTTTTTTATGCTTGTATTTTTCAATTTTTTTTATTAAATTTTTATTTTTATTATAAAAACCCAATGTAAAAATTATAAGTAAATTATTTTTTAATTTACTAATTTTTTTTGAATTTAAAAATGTAATATATTGATTATTTTTTGATATTTCCTCATTTATCTTTTCTAAATATCTAAATTTTATATACCTGTTGTTAAAAATTAATTTTTTATTTTTGCGTTCAATTTTCTCAATAGGGTTTTTATATATGTTTTCTATTTTAGTATATATAACATCAAGTAATCTAAGATTTTCTTTTGCTTCAAAATTTTCATTTTCTAAACCAAATAAAATTTTAGAAATGTTTTCTTTTATTTCGTTTTGTTTTTTAAATTTATTTTTTATCATTTTTAATTCTTCAATTATTTTTTTCTTTAATTCATTTATATTAATAAAATTATTAATATAATCATTAAAAATAATTTCTTGATTTTCAATTGCCATAATTTCAACTTCTTTCAAAATAAAAACTCATTTGCTTTTTAACAAGAAAGCAATGAGTTAAAAACTTATATTAAATTTTTATAAATTTATTATACAAAATATTTTAAAAAAGTTCGCAAATAAAAATTTGGAACTAAAGTTTTAGGGGTTATTTGGAATTTGTGTTTATGTTTAAATTATATTTATTTTTTAAAATTATTTTGTTCTATAAAAAATAAGAACAATTTAATTATAACACTTTTATTTTATATTTTAACACTTATTTATGTAATTAAATAACATTATATGTTAAATATTTCAATTTCATGAACTTCTTTGTGTCAGTTATAATGATTGATTTGTTCTTGTATAAATTTAGCCATTTTTACATCTGGTACAACTCAAATCACTTTATGGTTGTCTTTTATGTGTTCTCGCATATTATCAAGTTTGTCTTCGATACGTTCTTTTGATTTACGTGTTCTTTCAATTTCAACTCAAGTTTTAGTTCCGTTTTCATATTCAATCATTAAATCGGGGTATCTGTCTTGTTTGGAATTTCAACTTTTAAGTTCAAGTTCATTTTCATAACTTGCTATATCTTTCTGTTTAGATAATCATTTAATCATTAAATCTTGGTGAGCAAGTTGGTTTAAATTTAGTTTTGATTTGTTTTTTTCTTTTCCTAAATAACGTTTTCCCAAATTTGAAAGATAGTAAATATTTTTTCTTGTTACTTGATTTATCAAAACTAATTGTTTTTGTTTTATGAATCTTAAGTGAGTTTTTACAGTTTCAATATCTTTGTTTAATAATAGTGCGATTTGATAAGCGTTTAAGTATCCTCATCGGTTAATGATTTCTAATATTTTT
Source organism: Spiroplasma sp. AdecLV25b (assembly GCF_030913225.1). Taxonomy (GTDB): domain Bacteria; phylum Bacillota_I; class Bacilli_A; order Mycoplasmatales; family VBWQ01; genus Spiroplasma_E. Next base: position 2,909 of record NZ_JAQYTS010000055.1, on the reverse strand, counting down.
AATTGTTCCATTTTTTGAATTCTCCTCAACTTAAAAACCTTAAAAGATTTTTTCTTTCTTTTTGAAGCGACTTCGTCGCGGTCTTTTCTTTCTTTTTTGCAAAAAAGAAAGAAAAGACTAACAATCACTCCCAACGCAAGAGTTGACCCCACAAGCACTTTTGTGCTTGTGGGGTCAACTCTTTGAAAGCACAAAAGTGCTTGAAAGTTGGGAGTGATTGTTAGTCTTTATTTACTTACTGGTAGGTAAATATTATGTATAATTAAATTATAACAAATTTTTATATAAAAATGATAAAATTTACTAAATTTTACTTCATTATATATTCATTATATATTCATTATATATTCATTTATGGTATGCCTTAGACCAATGCCCAAGTATGCCTTAGACCATAAAAAAATATTTATAAGGCATACTTATTAAAAATAATGTTAAAATATAAATTATTATAATATTTGGAGGTTAGGTTATGGAAAATATAAAAAATCAATTTGATTTTTTAACTGTATATTATGCAAATGAATTAGCAAGAAAATACAGTAAATTAACTTTAGAGGAACAAAAAGTTTTACATTTGATTTTTAGTCAAATTAAACCTGATGAAAAAAATCCAACAGTTTTTAAATTAAATAAACTTGATTTTTTTAATAAGTTAGAATTAGAAAGTGAAGATAGATATAATCGCTATCGTAAACTTATACAAGGTTTAATTAAAAAAAGTTATTTTGAAATTAAAGATATAAAGGGTAATGAAACGATAGGAGTAGTTATACATAAAGCAAAATGATATAAAAACGAACCTTATTTTGAAATTTTCTTAGATGAAGATTTTATGCCATATTTAGAGCAATTAGTTAAAATTGGATATTATACAAAGGTTAATTTAAATAGTGTTTTGAAATTAAAATCAAAACATTCTTTGACTTTGTATAAATGGTTATGTTCTTGAACAGATGAAAGTAAATTACAAAGTCAAAGATACATAACAACCAAAGATTTAAAAGAATTATTTGGTTTGTCTATTGATGATTATGTTTATAATGGTAAATTCAATCGTGCTCATTTTGAAAGAAAAACAATAAAACCCGCAATTGGTGAAATAATTTTAAAAACAGATTTAGCAGTTTCTTTTAAAAAAAATAAAAAAGGTAATTTTGTTCAAAATTATGAATTTATTTGAACACAAAAAGAAGAAAATTTTAAGAGGGATAAAAAAACTAAATTAATTTTGAATAAAAAGATAAATTATGAACAAAACCTAACATTGGGAGATAAAATTGATAAAGTACAAACTTCAACAAAAAATTCAATCTCACAAGAACAAATCAATCATATGTTAAATAATATTGATAAAGATAATCAAGTTGTTTTTGATAAGGGGTAAGGGGGTATAATATGTTTGCAACAAAATGTAAAAATGAAACTTGTAAGTTTACATTTACAGTAGGTAGTGTGAATATGTTAAATTTTTTAAAACTGTCAATGCTTTGTGATAAATGTGAGAAATGCAAAAGTAACCTTACCCCTACCCATTATATTCAAAAATAAAACATCGCTAAAAACAGCAAATACGAGCGTTTTAAGACTATATAATTAAAATATAAGTTTTTTCACATTTATTATTATTTTTTTAAAAAGTTGTAATATGAAATTAAGATTTTAGAGTTATTCAAAATAAAATAAAAGGAGAAAATATTATGAAAAAACTTATTGCAACTGGATTTGTACTTTCAACATTGTTAGGTACAACACCACAAATTAGTACTTTAACAACAACATCAAATTTAAAAACAAACAATATAAACAATTCACAAAAATTAAATCTAACTCCGGCAGATTTTGAATATATAAAAAAATATTTTAGTTCAAAAACTGAACAAGAAAAACAAGAATTAAAAGAAAATTTACTAAGTGCTATTAGTTTAAAAAATGATGTAGTTGTTTTTGATAAATTAAAATTAAATCAAAAAATATGAGATTTAAAAATTTATCAAATTATTACAAGTTATGAATATTTAAAAACTTTAAATTGATATTATAAAAATAAAATTCTAACTTTTGATGAACAAGGAAAAGCACATTTTAATTTTCCATTAATACAAAATGTTAAAGGTAATGTATGACTTGAAAGTTATTGATATTGATTTGGATATTGTAGATTACATTTAGATTCTAGTGCTATTGAAGCATTTATTGACCATAGTGCAGAAGCAACTGAAATTGCACAACAAATTGCAGAAATACCAGGATTAGATATTGCAGCAGTAGCAGTAGCTGGTATCATGACAGGATATTCCTTTACATTGAAATCTTATGATTATGGCAATGGTGCTTGGTTTGCATTTTATATGCCAGTTATTTTTATACCTCTTGGATTTGGAAGTAATTAAAGGTGGTTTAAATGTTTAAAAATCTATGAAAATTTTTTAAAAATGATCTAATTTGAAAAAAAATAATGAAAATATGCGTTATTTATTCTACTTCTCTTATATTATCTTTTTGATTTTTTTTAAGTCTTATACTGATTGTAGGGATTCCAAATAACTTTAAAAATATTGATAAAAGTGTTTTTAAAGGTTTTATTTTTGTTTTTCAAACATCTATAATTTCATATAGTTTAAGTATTTTTATAGTTAATAGTAATGAAATTCAACAACAAAAATATCGATTTTTATGATTATTTTTGTTTTTTTTAGCATTAAATCTTTTGGGAATTATTAGTATTTTATTACTACTAAAAAAACAAAAAAACAAAAATGATGTTATAGAAATCCAAGAAACACCACAAATGATTAAAACCGAAAAATGATTTATGCTATGAGCAATATATAGTTCGGTAATAATGATGGTTTGTATTATAACTATTCCACTATCAATCATAAATTTAATCAATATCAAAAAAAAGT
>NZ_JAQYTS010000054.1 GCF_030913225.1 Spiroplasma sp. AdecLV25b | reverse complement strand
TTATTTACAACAACTTAACACTAGCTTGGGTAATGATAATAGTTTAGGTAATTTAATTGCTAAGCACAACATTATTTTATTCAGTTTAAATTCTTTTAAATATCCTGAATTAGCTAGTAATGTTGGAAAATTAATAATCCAAGATTTGAAAGAGTTTGCAACAATTAAACCTAAAGAACAAGTAGTAAATCTTGTTTTAGATGAGTTCAATGTTTTTGCTACTGATGCAGTTATTAATTTAATCAATAAAAGTAGAAGTTTTAATTACCAATGTTTTTTATGTTTTCAAACATTAAAAGATTTGGACATAAATAATAAAAATATTGCTGATATTATTTTTGGTAATACAGCTAACATTATTGCTCACAAAATTAAAGACCCAAATACTGCTGAATATCTTGCTAAGATTTTTGGAACAAGAACTAATGAAAAAATTACAAAACAGTTTGATAAAGAAAATAAAACCGGCAAGGGTTCTATTCGAGAAGTCGAAGAATATATTGTTCATCCAAACGATTTAAAAAATTTAAAAACTGGAGAAATTTATTGTCAGTTTCTATTGCCTAGTTCTAATCAAATTGTTGAGAAAATCACCGTTCAAAAAGATTAGATGAGTAGTTTAGTATTAAAAAATAATTCGTTGCTCTAATGACCTTTAAAACGCGTTATTTTACTATTACATTTATAATTAAAAAAAATACTCAATTGAGTATTTTTTTTAATTAATTATTTCTTCTTCTAACTCATTTGTAGATAAATTAGGAATTTCAATTGCTTTATGAAATAATATTGTTTCACCTTTTTTAATTTTTTCTCTAAGTTCTATAATATTATTGATATTTGTAGTTTCAGTAAAATAATCTACTATAGTTGCGTTAGAAAAAATTTTGTTTGGATTATTTGTAAGTTTTAATGGTCTAATAACTAAATCTGTAAAACCTAGTTTATCAAACTGCTTCTTTAATTCTCTATCTATTTCCATATTCCCATTAGTATATACTATTCGTTTTTCAGATAAACTTGAAAATAAATTATTATTATCAGAATATAATTCAGAGGCAACTAATAATGTATACAAGTTTTTAATTTGATTACTTTTATTAGCCATTTTTGCTTCAAAAAAAGTAAATATAGTAGACCCTTCTTTTTTTCCATCGTGATTTAAATTATTAGTTCGTTCAGTTATATAAAATATATTATTTAAATCTTTTAATAAAAAGGGGGAATGCGTTGTAATAAGTAAGTAAATATTAGGATTATTTTTAGCAAAATCTGTTAAATAATCTGCTAATTGTTGTTGTAATAAAGGATGTAAATTTTTATCTGGTTCATCAGCCAAAATAATTACTTTTTGTCTTTTTGTTTGCACATAATATTTAGCATTTTCTAAATTTATCATTAATTGATAAAAAGCTTTATATCCGGAACTATTAAATTCTGTCTCAACATCATCATATTCATAATCTTCTTTACTCTTAACTTCTATAGTAAGTTTTGCTCCCACTGATCTAATTTCAGGATAACCATATATATCAAACTCTGAAAACAAATTTTTTAATTTTTCATTAGCTTTCTTATCAATTTTTTTCATAATTTGATTAGCTTGTTTATCACCGTTTTCATCTATAGAATTTATTTGTGTTAATTTTTTTATTTCAGATAATATATCATCACCCAAAAATCTTAATAAATCCATAAAATCTTTGTTCTTTTCTTTTTGTGAAAACTCATCAATACTATATTGATATTTTGTTTTGTTTTCTAAATCAGCATTTTTAATATAAATTACCAAAGGTTTTTCTTTATACATATTCTCTACTTTTTTTATATCTTCATATAAATTAATATGTTTTTCTTTTAATTCAGAAGTCATATCCGTCATTTTTTCAATTGATTCTTTACTAATATCTGTATCAAGACTATAATAGCCTTTTTGAGAATATTTATAAAAACGTTTGTCTAATCAAGCATCTTTTTTAGATTTAATCATTAAATCTATTACTTTTGCCAAACTTGTCAATTCTCCATTTTTATTATATAAAAAATTATATGATGCAGAATCACTTGTTTTTTCAATATAATTCTTATTAATTTCAGATAAACTTTTGTTATCACTATAATTACTAATAATATTAGTAATTTCATCAACTTTATAATCAATTAAATTATAATTTAATATAATGTTGGCAGTTGATTTATAACTAGAATTAGTTGATTGTGAACAAATATTATCAGTAGAACCATTTATAAATCAATTAATAGCTTCTAAAACATTGGTTTTTCCTAAACCATTTTTTCCTATTATAAAATTTATTTTTTTAGGATAAATTTTAAAATCTATTTCTTTAACAATAGATTTAAATTCTTTGATACTAAACTTTAACATTAATAATATCCCACCTTTAATTTTATTTAATTAAGCACTGGTACTTAAAAAATTAATATATTTTAATTATATAAACTTTAATGGTTTTTTCATATTTTTTTTACATATCTTTAAAAAATAATTTAATCTAAAATTATTTTCTTTTTTTTATAGTTATACTTCTTAAATTTAAAAAGTAACTCCATTATCAATTAAAAGTTTAAATAACCCACAGATGCAACCACAAAGCAAGCAAAACTTACATTTTTTACACAATGTTCCTTTTTCAATAATAAAATTATCCTTAATTATAAAGGGCTTATCTTTTGGAAATTTACAATTATAATTTTGACAATCTTGTGGGTTTTCTAATCCCATACTATTCCATTATCTCCATCGCTTTCAATATTATGTTTTTTGTTGATTTTTGATGGTATCTCATCTTTAATTTTTCAACTAAAATTATAATTTTGAACCCTGTTACCTTTTTTATTTTTTATATAAGAAACAGATAAATTACTTTTGCTATTTATTTCTTCAATAGCAGGATTGACAGTACGTCTTTCAAAATCACCACGATTAAACTTACCATTTTGTACATAAGCTTCTTTAGTTAAACCAAATAACTCTTTCAAATCTTTTGTTATTATATATCTTGAACCTTTTGTTAATACCTTATCATCAGATCAAGAGCATAATCATTTATATAAATTTAAAGTATGTTTTGAATTAAATTTTAAAATGGTGTCTAAATTTACTTGTGTATAATCTCTGACTAGTTGTTCTAAAAACGGCATAAACATTTTGCTGATTTCAATTTCAAAAAATGATTGTTTTTTATGTCATTTAGAAGCTGTTACAACAACTCCCATTAATTCCTCCCCATCAATGTCAGTTATTTCTACAAATGTTTTTTTAATTAAACCTTGAACTAAATGCCTGTATCTAGGATATCTATCTTTACTAGATAATTCTAACTTATTAAAAAAATCTAATTTTGAAAGTTTAAATATATTTGGATTTTTTTCGTAAGGTTTTATTTGACTAATAATTAAATGCATAACCTTTTCTTCTTCTAAAGTAAATTTACTATTCATTCGAGCTAACTGATTTGCATAATAAACTGTTAAATTGTGAAATTGATTTTTTTCTATTTTACTAATATTATCAATACTACCCATTTTATAACTCCTTAATTTTATTTTTTAAACTAATTAAATTTTATCATTAAAAACAAAAGTATGGCACGATATAATTTCAAAACATATAATTATGATATTTTAAGGTTTGGTCTATGCCATACTTGAGGTTTGGTCTATGCCATACCATAAATGAAGTACTATGAATAATTAATGAATAATATATGAATTAATAATATATAGATATTAATAATTAGTTAGTTATATTAATAAAACATTATATTTATATAAAATATATTAAAACATTATATAATTAAATTAGAATAATAATAGAGAATACTTTCTAACTGCAAGTCTTAAAACACTCACAACTTACAAGCACTTTCGTACTTTAATGTAGTTGACCCCACACTCACAACGTACCGAGCGAATGTGGGGTCAACTACATACGTTGTGAGTGTTTTAAGACTTTTCTTTCTTTTACAAAAGAAAGAAAAGTCCGCGACAAAGTCGCTTCCAAAAGAAAGAAAACCTTTTTCAAAGGTTATACATTAGGAGTTGGTAAAATTGGAACAAATAAAAATTTTAGAAGTTATTAATCAATGGGGTTATCTTGATACATATCAAATTTCATTGTTATTAAAAAAATCAGTAAGAACTACAGATACATTATTAAGAATTTTACAAGAAAAAAAGTTAATTTTAGTTAATCAAGATACAAGAAAAAATATCTATTTTTTATCTCCTTTAGGTAATAGGCGATTAGGCAAAGAAAGTAAAAAAAGAAGATTATTATTAAATGAACTGAAACATCAAGATATAACAATTAAATGATTATGTAAACAATCAAATATTGTTCATTATGAAAATGAATTAGAATTAAAACGTTTTAATTCCAAAAAAGATAAGTATCCTGACCTGACTATTGAATATGAAAATGGTACTAAAGCTTGAGTTGAAATTGAAAGAACTAGAAAATCTAAAGAGCGTATTGAGGATAAACTTGATAATATGCGAGAACACATAAAAGATGGTCATAAAGTCATTTGAATTGTACCAAATAAAGAAATGGCTAACTTTATTAAAGAGCAAATAAATGAATATAATTGGAATAATGATAATCATATAGTAGAAATATTTAGTGATTAATATAACAAATTATATTTATATAATTTGTTATATTTATATTGATTTATGTTCTGTTTTGGAGTATAATTATAATATAAGAAAGAGATGGAAAGGATAAAAAAACCATGGATAAAAAAGTTCAAGTATGAATTGATCAAGAGCTTAAAGATAAAGCTCAAAAATATTGTAAAGAAAACGATATATCATTAAGTCAATTAACACGAAAATTATTGAGGGAGTTTTTAAATAATGGCAACAAATAAAGAACTAGTTGAAAAAGAAATCAACATATTTAAATACACAATTCATTATGCAAGAATTCATAATTATAATGATAATACTTATAAATGAAGACATGTTATCCCAATTAAAAAGGTTTATAATTCTTGAGTAGTAATACCATTATTCACAGAAAAATCAAGATTTAAAAATATGAATAATTATTTGATTATTAATGAACTTTCAAAAAACATAAACGTTTATATTGATTTATCAAGACAAGATAAAATCTTACTAAATAAAAATAATTTTGAATATTATCCAATTAAATTTGAAAATGGAAAATGGTATAAAGTTAAAAAATCAACCATAAAAAGCATTCAAGAAAAACAAAACATATATTTATATGAACAAATGGCAATTTGTATTACAAATAAAACGAAAACCCCTTAAATTAAGGGGTTTTCCAATAGATTTTAAAAATCTAAGTTACTCAATGAATGATCCTTGCGGAACTGCCTTTCGGCTAAATGACTATCCTTACTTTTGTAAGGAACACCCTTTCGGGTAAACTCGTCTCTTAGTTAAACTAAGAACATCATTTTCATGATATATAAATTATACATTAACTTATATATTTGTCAAGTACTATAATTAATATTAATTATATTTGTATAACAAATTATATTAATGTAATTTTATATAATTTTCCTTATTATACAATGATTTTTATAAAAATAATCATTTATATAATTAATTATATTTGTGATATGATTATAATATCAAAAGGTAAAGGAGTAATTATAATGCCAAAAGTAAGTAATAAGTTAAGTGATTTTAATAATTTAACTCAAACTAAGAAACCAGAAACTAAAGAAGCTATCAATAGTCTAACTAGTTTTAAGGATACTAGGGAATTTAAAAAAAGAGATTGAACACAAGTATTACCACCCATGACTTGTCACAAAGAATTAGTTGAAAAATTTAAAATAGAAGCTAAAGAAAAAAAATGAAAATATACCACGCTAATGAATGAAATATTAGAAGCTAGATATGGCAAAGTTGAGGACTAATAATTATGAAAATGATTTCATTTGCTGTTAAAAAAGGTGGAGTTGGCAAAACTACCATTTGTAAAAACATCGCCTACAAACTAGCTAAAGATAATAAAAAAGTTTTAGTTATTGATTTAGATCCACAAGCTACACTTTCAACACAGTTTGTAAATAAAGACGTAGACCAAACAAAAACAATTGTTAAGTTAATAACAGCAATTTCTTTGATACCAATTACTAAAATTATTCAAAAAAGTAAATTTAATAATCTTGATATTATTATTGGTGGTGAGGACTTAAATAAAACCAGTACTTTAATTAATACGTTATTTAGTGATAAAGATAAATATTTGATTAGTGATGCAATTTACAACTCTAATAAAGATACTTTAGATGCATATGATTATGTATTAATTGATTACCCACCAACTATTCAAGAATTAGCTTTAAACTTTTTAATTTTGTCTGATTTAGTTATTATTCCAATCAATAGCGGTTCAGGTAGTTTTAAAGGATTAGTTGATTTAAAAAATACTTTGAATCAAATATGTCGACAAGAAAACAGAGAAGTACCACCAATAAAAATTGTTTTTAATAATATTAAAGATAATGAAAACACAAGTTTTATTTTTAACTGATTAAAAGATGAAACTTTAGATAAATTTTTGTCTAATAACATTATTAAAAATAGTGATACTTTTATTAAAACAGAAAATGACTTAGATAGTATTTGAGATAATAAATATTATTGACGTCAAAAACAAGCATATGAAGAGTTAATAAAAGAAATTATATTTATATAATTTGTTATACAAATATAATTAAAATAAAAATTGTGACTAACCCTACCCGCAAAAGTCTAGTTAGTCACAATAAAAATAATATCACAAATTATATTTATTAAAATAGATAAAATTGACAAATTTATTATTTTAGGTAAAATTGTGTTGAATTGAATATTATTAGTAAATAGGTCTACCCGCAAGTTAAAGTCTATCTAGTTTTAGTCCTCTGACATTTTTGTGTAAAATATAATTTTAGTTGAAAATTGAGGCATCCTTTAAAATGTTGACGTGTTTTACTAAAGTAATACGTCAATTTATTTTTAAAGAAAGGTTTAGGGAAAAATTTATGAAAAAACTACTAAGTTTATTAACGATAAGTACTCTAAGTACTACTGTTGTTAGTTCTACTAACTCATTAATTAATAATGTAAAAGTTATTAACAAAATAGATTCTAATGATCTAATAACTAAATCAGACAATCCATTTGTTAGTAATATAACTGATGTTAAAATGATTTATAGTACTGAAATTTCCCCTGATGGAACTATTTGAGTTGGGGCAGAAAGTGGTTTGTATAAATCAACTGATGGGAAAACTTTTAATAAAGTAACAAATAATCCTGATTTTGTTAATGTTTATAGTATTATTATTGTTCCTGATGGAACTATTTGAGTTGGAGATGCTAGAGGTTTATATAAAAGTACTGATAATGGAGTAACTTTTAACAAAGTAATGGATAGTCCATATTTTGTTAATGCGTGAAAAATAGCATCTGATGGAACAATTTGGGCAAGTGGTGGAGTTGGAATTTACAAATCAACTGATGGGAAAACACTTACTGAAATCAAATTAGTAGGAACTGCTCCTAAAACAACTCTTGAAATAGCATTAAATGGTTTTGTTTATGTATCGATTAATGGTGATGGTTGAGATAACAGTGGTTTGTATAAATCAACTGATGGGAAAACTTTTAACAAAGTAACATCAATGTCAGGCAAAGAATGATTACAAAACAATCAAAATATTAATGCAATTAAAATTGCACCTGATGGAACTATTTGAGTTGGAACAAATACAAGTTTGTATAAATCAACTGATAATGGAGTTACTTTTAACAAAGTAACAGACATGAAAATTTATTCTCTTAACATAGTTGCTGATGGAACTATTTGAGTTGGGGCAGGAGATGGAATTTACAGGACAAGTAATAATGGAGTTACTTTTAACAAAGTAATGGAAATTACTGTTTGAGCTACTGCAATTAAAATTGCACCTGATGGAACTATTTGAGTTGGAACAAATAGTAATAATGGTTTGTATAAGATTGATTTAATTGATAATTTATTAACTTTAAATCAGCCTGATTATATTGGTAATAAATTTAATGGTTTTGTTTATAAAAATGAACAAAAAATAGATATTAAAAGTAATTATTTAAAAAGTGCTACCTTGGATGGAAATGCTCTAACAATTCCCTCAATGAATGTACCTATTAATGTAGGAGACCATACATTAATTTTGACTTTAAATAATAAAGATGATTGTAATCAGTATCTTGGCTTATTTGGCGGTAATGCTACTACCGGACAAGTAACTTTTAATTTTTTAATTAAAAATTCAATTAATCCAATTAAAGAATTAAATTATAAAACCACTACTAGCGATACAGATTTACTTACTGGGTTAGTTTCTAATATGGGTAATACTAATGGTAATGCTATTATTCAAACAAGAGCTAAGCAAGGTACAGGCAGTCATGCTGCAACATTAAATATAAGTTTAAATTCAGATATGTTTAATTTAGAAAAGAGTTACTATGTATCTGGAATAGTAGATGGTTCTACTAATGATTTTAATGTAACAGGGCAAGAACAAAAAATCACCAAAAATTTGTTAATTAATACTGATGGAACTTACCATCTCCATTTATTAGATATTGTAGGTAATACTTATGACAGTTATTTAGAACTTGGTCAAAATAATTGAAAACTACAAGGTACTTTTAATGATCAACAATTAAATGAGTTATCAGCAAAACTAAATGTCACCGTTTCTTTAAGTGATCCAGATAAAAAAGCTGAAGCTATGGGATGATTGCAAAATTATCAAAGTGATGCAGATAAATCTTTTAATGATAGTGTTGCTTTAAAGGGTAAAGGGTTTAACATCAGTATTAATGATTTAGTTGATGGGTATAAAAAGTTTTTAAACCCAGTTACATATATAGATACAAATACTAAAGAAGCTATTAATCAAAATAGTTTGGATAAGGCTATTTCAGATTTAGCAAATAAAGATTTAACTGATGGGTTAAATAAATTGCCCAAAGATTTAAATGTTGATACAAGTAATGTAACAAATAAATCAACATTAGATAGTTATAGTGTTTGAATTGGTAATTATAATGATTTTATTAATGATAATAAAAAAATATGAATTGATCAGGTTTCAGCAATTGCATCACATGGATTTGCTTCAGAAACAGAAGTTCAACAAATTAAAGATTATTTAAATAGTTTAAATTTTAGTAAATATTTAAAACATGTTATTTGAACACCAACTACTAGTTTAGCTACAAGTAATGATTATAAACAATTTGTGGAATTAGATAAGTTACAAAGTGATACTATTGATTGAGTTAATAAAACAATTCCTGATATTAATGGAAATTATCAAGAAGCTATAAACAATGCAGAAACTGGATTAAATTTACATGGTTATAGCATAGACCAATTATTAAATGGCAAATCTAAACCACAAACAAAAAGTGAAATTGACAACTTTTCTGACGGACAATCATACCACAATTTTCTTCAATCTCAAGCTAATACTACATTTAAATCTTACCAATTAAAGATGGGTCTTGGCATTGGTATTCCACTAGCTTTATTCACATTAGGTGTTGGTATTTTTCTTTACTGACGCTTTAATAAGAAAAATCAACCATATAGTGAAAACATAAATAAGGATTAATAATGTTACTTGTATTTTTAGGAATTATTGTAATACTTGGTTGAACTGGATTGTTTGCATTAATCAGTTGACTTATAAATCATGTTCTTAGTATTTTAAACATTATTGAGTGGGTTTTTATCGGATGAGCTTCTTTAATTGCTCTTATTATTCTTATTGGAGTTGTTATGTTTATTTTCTATGGTTTTAAAGAATTTATTGAGTGAATAATAGATAATCGTAAAAATCCTAATAGAAAAGCACTTAAAAAAAGCAAGAATAAAAATATCACAAGTGATACAAATTATACTAAATCAGACAAAGAATTTTGAGAAGACGTGTAAACTATGACAAACAATGAATTATATAACCATATAGTTAATTTCGTTAAATTAAATCCTAAAAGACGAAAATATACAAAAGTAACTAATAAACGTACTGAGGCTTATTTATTAGTTCAAGAGTATTTTAAATCTCATCAGAAAGACATCAAAGCTTCTGACTATGATAATATTTTTTATAGTAAACATAGTAGTTTAAATGGTCAAGAATGAATTAATATCTTGTTGTCAACGAAAAATTTTAATAAATATAATAAATTGATAAGAGTGGGATACCCCTACTGCAATAATAAGGAATTATTTGAAAAGTTAAGATGAGAGTTATATTATTGAAAAAATTTTGATAATCAAGAAATGATGATTGAATTAGAACAAACAAATTTTACCAGTGGGCAAAAAATAAAATTAAAACAAATTCGTAATTTTTTGAATGATGAAGATTGAAGCAATTATTTTTTTAATTTACAAAATATTATGCATACAGAAATAATTAAATTTTTAGATTGAAAAGGTAATTTTATCTATGATAATTATAGTAAAGTTTTAATCAAGAAATTAAATACTTTCTTAACACAACAACAAACAGAACAATATTTACTTTTCTTACAAAAAGTAAATTTATATCGTAATACATTTGCCAAAGCTAAACCTGCTGAAAATGATGTAAATCAAGAATTATTGAATCAATGAAAAAACTGAACCATTTTAATAAAAAAAACCCAAGCTTGGGATTTATATCATCAACTTAATAACTTTATAAATGTAACAAACTTGATTATTCAAGAAAAGTATTAATATAAGTTTAAATTAAAAACAGATATGGAATTTTAAATATGCGTAAAGAAATGTTAGAATCAGAAATAAAATTTAATTCAAAAGAACTATTTCAATATATTAATAAATTAAAAGAGTCAAGTTTACAAAATTATGAAGAAGATTATCAATATGGATATGTAACTGGTTATAATGATGTTATTAAAAAACAGCAAGAAAAAATAAATTTAAACGAATGATTATCAGATAAAGATATTATTGAATTAAAAACTATATTTAACTTTAATGTAAGTGATCTTAAATTAAAATTTAAAAATTTAACATTGTTAATTGATGAATTTTTAAACTTAATAGATAATAATTTTAATATAGTTATATCGGAATGTAAAAAGTTTAATCAAGTATATCGACCATCTACTATAGATTTAGTTATGATATTAAAAAATTATTCACAGTTTAGAAAGCAAGAAGTATTTAATGAACAATGATATTTAAAAATAATTTTTAAAGAATTGTTTTCTAATATAGATAAGATAATAGTTGACTATTCTTTAACCAAAACAATAGAAAAATTTATAATTAATGAAGTTCAGGTAATGAATTATTTCTGTAATGAAAAATTAGAACTTTTCAAAATGTTAGTTTGAGAAAAGAAACTCAATAAATGAAAAATTATTATTTTAGAAAACATTAATAGTAAAGAAAATACAGTTTCTTTTAAAACTTTTGAAAATAAAATTTTAAAAGAAATTGAAAATGATAAAGTATGAGTGACTTTAAAAATTTATCGAAACAAATTTGAGCATTCATGAGCAGATTTTTTTATAAAAAATGTATTCAATAAAATGAATACTAATTTTAAATATTTCATTATATATTTAATTGGACTAAACATATATTTATTAGAAAATATTTGAAATATAGAATAGACAGACACTGTATAATTTAACTGTGCATTTTAATGACTTTTTTAACATACTTATAATAATTTAGTGATATAATCAAGATGAAAACTTAAAAATAAAATGCAATAGCGGTACTGGACATACCCTATTGCCGGCAGGTTCAAGCTTCGTATTCTCACAACCTGCAAAGTAATTATATATTTAGATATAATTTTTTGCAATTAAAGTTACGTTATATGTATAAAAGAACCTGTGTGGTTCTTTTTTTTATTTTTTCAATAAATATAATTTGTGTCACAAATTATACAAAAGAAAGGAGCAACAAAATGAGTTGTGACAAAATTCCAAATGGAATAGACATGGCTGCATGTCATTATTGTTTCTATGGTATTACATGCAATAACTATAGATGTAAATGTTGTAAAGGTAAAAGAAAAAATAATTATTAAAAATTTTAAAAGTAAAAGAAGAAAGGAAATAAAAAAATGTTTTTATCTGTATTTAATTTCTTAGCAAGTGTTGACCCACAAACTCAACAATTACTAAGTCAATTAATGAATATATTATTACCAATTTTATATGCACTTGGGGGTGCTGGTTTAGTTTTTTCAATAGCAAAATATGCTTTAAAAATCCATAATGATCCAGAAAATAAAGGTGACTATATTCGCCATATGGTTTGAAGTATTGGGGGATGTGCTTTACTCTTATGCTCATCAATTATCGCTAATATTATTTTTGCTAAACTGTTAGGAATAATTTAATCATGAATATGCCTTTATTAGATGTTTTTGGAATTGGTGAAGCTTTTTGAGATTTACTTTATAACATATTTGTGAGAGGACCTTTGTATATTGTCCATGGATTAGGAGACGCCATAACTTATTTATCAGGACAAAAAGTAGTTGATAAAATTTTTGGAAGTCATGGTCACTTTTTAAATATGCCACCACAATTTTTAATTTTTTTGGTAATTTCAGTAATTTTAATTGTGCTGTTTGGTGGTGGAGTTATCCTACATGCTATGGTTAATCAAGGAATAGGAAGCGCTATTGCGGGATTAGCTAATCGTGTAATTATGGTTATTTTACTGATGGTTTTAGTACCGTTATTTTTTTGAGTTATTAATTTTACAGTTATTTCAATTATACATATTATAATGCCTCAGTTTGTTAATGGCGAGACATTAGCTAATATGGTTGGTAGTTTAGGTTTTACTGATGGACAAAATCATCAGAATTGACACTATGATAGTGGTTATCCTGATTGAAATAACTACAATTTATTTTTAGGAACGTTTGGATCTTTATTTTGTTTAGTCATCTTTTTTTACTTAGGACTAAGTTTAATTCAACGTTTGTTTGATTTATTTTTGTTGTACATAACTTCACCTGTTATTTTTGCTACTGCCGTAAGTGGTGCTAAATGACAAAAAGTAAATTTATGAAAAGACTTAGTGATTGGTCGCTTTATTAGTACCTTAGGTATCGTTTTAAGTTTAACTTTATTTTTAAATTTAGAACCTTTAATGATGAATGTAGCAACAGAAGTAAGTGATAGTTGAATGGGACAAACAGCTTTCAAGTTATTATTTATTGCTGGAGGGGCAATTGCTACATTGAATGCTCAAATGCTATTCTCAGCAATGGTTGGACAAACAGTAGGAGTAATGGAGGGCATGCGTATGTTAAGTACCATGAAAGCAGCAAGCAGTGGTGTAAAAGCAGGAACATTGGGCATGCTTGGTGTTGGTAAAGGATTAGTTTGAGGCAAAAAGAAAACTTTTGGTAACGCTAGTATAGGTGCTTCAGTTGCTGGGGGATTAGCAAGTGGTGTCATTGGCAAAACTGTTGGTTTTGCAACGAAAGCTACAATAGGTTCAGTATTAGCTACAGCAGGATTTATTGCTGGCACAAAGCATTCAATTCAAAAACATGGCTGAAAAGACGGAACAAAACAAGGAGCCAAAGTATTGGGTAAACAAACAGTTAAACCAGCTGTAGCTTTAGGGAAAATTGTTAAAGAAAAAACCACTAAATCTTATAATGCTGGTTTAAATAAACATAGTGCAAGTAAGTATGCTAAACCATCTAAAGCTTTAAAAAAACAATTGAAAAAAAGTGATGGAAAGGATAAAAACAACCATGGATAAAATAACTTTACCAAAAAGTACAAAGAAAATTTACTATCAAATATTTAGGGGCGTTAACATTGTTGATATTATAATTTTTTCACTCTTTTTAGGATTATCAGCATTAATTGTTTTAATAATGCCATTATTATTTATTCCAAAGATAGTGCTAGGAATTATAGTTTTATTTTTCGGTTTAATTTTAATTCAAAAAGACAAAAATGATTTAAGAATTTATGAATGAATTTTTAGGGCATTAAAATATATTGCTGTTGGTTTTTGAAAACCAGCAATAATAGTAATGCCCAACTTTCAATTAATTGAAAACGATGAGGTACTAAAATTAAAACATCTAAATGAAAATCTTTTTCTTAGCGGGATTAAAATACAATCAACTAATTTACAGTTACTTAATGAACAACAACAATTAACATTGATAACTGAATTTGCTAATTTGTTACGTACTATTACTTTGCCTTGCAAAATTATTAAAACAAATGTTAATTATAGTTTTGATAATCAAACAAGTTGATTGAAAGGAAAAAGTGAAAAGAAACTAAGTGAAGTTGCTAAAGAATTACTTGATTTACAAATAGAACAATTAGAGGCAATAGAGACAACGACATTATTAACTACGCCAGCAGTATATATTGTTTGAACTGCCAAAAGTGAACAACAAGTAATTTCGCAATTAAAATCAGTAACTAATGCTTTAGCATTTAGCAATTTATTAATTGAAAAATTAAATAACAACACACTACAAAAGATGTGAAAAGATTTTAATTTTAATAATAACAGTATTAAGCCCATTGCCACTAAATTTAAAATTAAAAATAAATTAGATAGTGGATTTATATGAACAATTAATAATTTGCCAAAACAGATAAATTACTTTTGATTAAGTAATTTATTCAGTTTAAGTAATGTTAACATTTGTGTTAATTTAAATCCGATTAGTAAAATTAAAGCACAAAAACAATTAGATAATGCTTTTAATAAAATTCAAACAAATGCTGATGCTTATGCCCAAACAACTAGTCAAAAACAAGTGGCTGAACAATACAAAGAGGCATTTTTAAATCAGCAACAAGCTATTATCGATGATATTGATGTTTTAAAAGATATTTCTATTTTCATTATTGCTTTAGGAAACAAAAAAGAAATAGCCAATGTAAAAAGAGAATTAAATGATTTAGCTGTTATAAATGGCTGAAAGTATGATAATTTACACTATTTACAACAACAAGCGCTTTTTGCAAGTTATTGTTGATTTAATTTAATTAGTAAAGAAACAAGTATCGAGATGACTTGTGATACTTTTGCTACATCATTCCCAATTCCTGATACGCCACTTAATGACAAAAAAGGTTTTTTATTGGCAGAAACAATCTCAGGTAAACCAGTGCTATGAGATTTATTTCAAAAATCTAGCGAAAGACCAAATAAAAATATGTTGATTTTAGGAGAGAGTGGTAGTGGTAAGTCATTTACTACTAAAAAGATTTTGACAAATCTTATTTATCGAAACTCTAAAATATTTATTCTCGATCCTGAGCGTGAATATCAAAATTTAACTAAAAAATTAAACGGAGAATGAATTGATGCCTCTGGTTCAAAAGGAAACATTATTAATCCTCTAGAAATTTATAAATTAAATGAAGAAGATGATAACGCTGATACATTTAATAACCAACTATCTTTATTAGAAACATTTTTTATCTTACTATTTCCTAAATTAACTGAAAACGATGAGGTACTAACGCTTTTAATTGAATTGATTAAAGAAACTTATTTTAATCAAAAAATATTACCAAGTAGTGATTTTAATAATTTAAAATCGACAGACTTTCCTACTTTTAATGACTTATACAAATTAATTTGTAAGAAAATAAAGGAAGAAAAAAATAAAGAAAAGATACTGAAATTTGATAGTTTAAAATCAAAACTAACATCATTAACACAAGGAGCTTATGCAAAGTACTGAAATGGGCATACAAAGTTTAAATGAAAAGCTACTAATTTTACTTGTTTTGATTTACAAGGTTTAACAAATGGCGAAAATCAAAAAATAGTTAATGTGCAAATGTTATTAATATTAAGATTACTTGGTCAAGAAATGGTTGCTACTAAAGCACGAAGTGAAAAGCATAAAGAAAATAAAAAGCTAGTTATTGTTGTCGATGAGGCACACTTACTTGCTAATGAAAATAATCCAATTGCTTTAGATTTCTTATTTCACACCATGAAACGAATTAGGAAATATGGTGGTTCGTTAATTATTATCACCCAAAATATTAATGACTTTACTGGCACAGAAAATATCAAAAAGAAATTTACTGGGATTATTAATAACTGCACATATTGATTAGTTGGGGGTATGCAACCTGAAGATTTAAATCAACTAGACAATATGTATAAACAAAATGGCGGATTAAGTGAAGCAGTTAAAACATATATTTCAAACGCTAATAAAGGTAAGTTTTGATTTAAAGTATCAAAACAACAACAATTACCAATTCAAGTGCTACAGCTTGATGCTGAAATAGATTTAATAGGACATACAGAATAAAAGTATAATTTGTGACACAAATTATACAAAAGAAAGGAGTAACTATAATGCCAAATAAAATTTGAATTAAAATAAGTATTAAAGCATTTGTTTTTTTAATTTTCTTTATTCTTTTTTGAATGATAATAGCTGTAATATACTCATTTTTTGTTTTAAAAGATATTAGTGTTGATAACTGAATGGTTGCATTAAAAATGAAATATAATTTGTGATATTCATTTTTAATAACTATACTAACTCTCGTTGGTTACTTGGTTTTTTTAATACATTTAAAGATAAAAAATAAAGGAAACTGTAAGACAAAAATCAACAAAAACAAAAATAGTATAATGAGAGAACTTAAAATTATCGATAGAAAAAACATAATTTTTCTTAATAAAAAAATTGGTTTAATAAGTGAAAAATTAAAACAACATACTTTAATTGTTGGTGGAACTGGTTATGGAAAAACCACAACTGCCCTAACTATCATTAGCCAACTTAAAAATAAATTAAATCAAAAAATTATTATTATTGATGGAAAAGGCGATGAGGACTTAATTGATAAAATTAAAACAATTGATAATAATGCTTTTATTTGATCAATTGGATGTGATAATGTATATAATCCCTTAGCTACAAAAAACAATGTCATTCTCGCTGATAAAATTATGTCGTTATTTAATTTTTCAGAAGCTCATTATCAAGCAATAGCTCATAATTATTTGCTTTTGTTAATTAAAATTTTAATTAACAAATCAATACCGATAACTTTTGAAAATATTGTTAAATACTTTCCAATAAAACAATTAAAAAAACTAGTTGATAAACATGAAAATGAATATGATGTTTTAAAATCATTCATTGAAAATGAACATGATATTAAAGGGTTACAGCATCGATTAAATGTTTATTTACAACAACTTAACACTAGCTTGGGTAATGATAATAGTTTAGGTAATTTAATTGCTAAGCACAACATTATTTTATTCAGTTTAAATTCTTTTAAATATCCTGAATTAGCTAGTAATGTTGGAAAATTAATAATCCA
>NZ_JAQYTS010000053.1 GCF_030913225.1 Spiroplasma sp. AdecLV25b | reverse complement strand
CTTTTCAATGATTACCAATCAATTTGGCAACTTCTGCAACTTTTGATTTAAGTTCAGGTTTTTGTTGAATAATCTCTGCTCTTTTTTCTTTACTAAAAAGCATATAAGCATTCATTGGTCTTTTAACTTTATTTGACATATCTTACCTCCACATAATTTATTCTTAATATAATTTTACATGATTTCTTTAATGAGTTCTTCATAAGCTTGTTTTTGACGTCAATAATATTGACTATCTCAAATACTACTTAAATCATTTTCAGTTTTAATAAATGTATCAGAATGCTTTATATTGGTAGTTACTAAATAATTGTTATATTTTTTTTCTTTTAGTCATTCTAGTATATTAGATGTATTCTCATTATCCTTTATATTATTAAAAACTAATTTAATTACAGGCATATCTCTTTTATCAATATTAGTAATATAATTCAAAGTATTTTGTAAATCAACTATACCTTTATAACTACCTATACCACTATTTATTGGAATTAATATTAAATCACTAATTAATAAATAGTTTAAACTTAATTCATCTACTGTTGGTGGATAATCAATCAAAACATAATCATAACTATCAAATATTTCTTTATTAATTTTATATATTAAATCTCCAATTAAATATTTTTCTTTTTCTTCATATAAATCTTTTATTAAAAATATAGATTTTCTAACATTTTCACTAGAAGCAATAATATCTATATTTTTATACTTAGATTTTTGTATAAGGTAAATAAATATTTGTATAATCAGATTTTAAATTTAAATAATGTTCTGCTACTAAACTTTGATGAATTTCTAAATATATTTATTTTCTTGTTTTATTAATAAATCTCTTGCCATAAACTAACCCCTTAAAACATATCTTTATAGTTCAAAAATATTATAACATAATATATCCGTAAAGGTTAGAATTCATATCCGTAAAGGTTAGAATTCAGTATATA
>NZ_JAQYTS010000049.1 GCF_030913225.1 Spiroplasma sp. AdecLV25b | reverse complement strand
TCCATTTCTAAAAGCAATAAAATATTGACAACCATATAATTTACAAGAATTCTATAATAAAGAAAAAGATACTTATAAATTTGATTTTTATAGTGTTGGTGTGGATTGAGCAACAGGTAGTAAAGACCATAGCGTACTTATATAAGCGATTATGGTAAAATAACGTGACATCAAAACTTTACTGATAACGATTACACTATTACTACAAATGCTACTGATGGTATTTACAACACTCCAAAGACAATCAATGTTACAATTGTTGGTAAAAATCAATTAGAAGACACTATTAATATTGATATTACTTTTAGAGCAATTTGTACAGCAAAATCTTTAAACGAATTTCAATCATATTTAAACAAAGATGAATTTACGAAACCTAATCCATTTGCAGTCAATGATGATACAAATGTCCAAGAAGATGAAATTAATAATTTGTTAATTAATTTATTTGCTACAGGAATTAAAGATTATGGTAATACAACGTGACATCAAAATTTTACTGATGATGATTATACTATTACTACTAATTTTCAAGGTGGTAATTGCCAAAGCACACAAACATCAATTAATATAACTATTGTTGGTAAAAACCAGTTAAAAGATAGTATTAAGATTACTGTTATTATGGAGTGTCATAATGAAAAGTCTAATGAACAAACATTTACTAATAAAAAACTTGATTGTTCAACAATAAAACCAATTTCTTTCTTAAACGATATTGATGACCAAGGAATTTATTATCCTATTAAAAATAATGACGATTCAGTTACTGATTTATTGTTATCTAATGCTAAAGATGATTTAAATAAGTTTACTAAACTTGATTCACCAACTATTAATTTAACATTGCATGCTAATTTTGCAGTTGATGATGATAATTTTCAACTTGATTTTCAAGCAGATATTGATCCAATTATTATTAAGAATGCTGATGAGATTAAATTATTTACTAATTGTAGTAAAATCAATAATTATAAGTATGTAACAAATATTGCTAGTGTTATTAAATATAAAGATAACAAAAATAATGAACAAGAATTAAAAATGAATAAAGTAATGAATAAAAATTTTAGTTCTAATTGTCAATTAACATTTAATAGCATTAGCACAACAATTAAAATTAAATCATTTCGTTAAAAATAAAATGTGAGGTATAATAAAATACATGTTAAATTTTAAAAATTTATTAATGATTACTACTGTTAGTTTATTAGCAAGCAGTGGAATTATTAACCATCATAAACTTAGTAATAATTTACAACAAATAAATTCCGAAACCATTATTTGCAATAATTCATATCAAAGTTTAAATAACAGTACTATTTTAAGTAATAAAGATAGTTCTGATAATTATCACATTTATGATATTAATAATATAAAAACAAATGACAACTTAGTTCCCTATATAAGCCAACTTACTGTTAATAATGAAGGTGAATTAGTTTTTGATAAAGAGAAAATTCCAGATGCCATTACTGAAGATTGAAATAATGCTGTTTCCCAAGATAGAGAAGAAGAACAAATTGTCAGTGCTGATGAAGGTACTAAAATTTTACAAAAGCAAAATTTAAGCAAGATAGTAACTTCAGTTTATACTTTTTCAAGTACAGATTTACATTGAACATTATTACAATTTGGTGGTGCAAATACGCATATCCAACTTACAGGGGAAGGTGATGTTAGTTTAATACCTAATTCTCAAGATTTAAGTGAAAGTTTAGGGCTTTACAATATTAGTCAATCCCATCCTGGAAATAGTAAAATTTTATGTAGTAGGTTTGCGAAAAACTTTATTAGTTAAAGCAGTTTAAAAGATGATAAAACATTTAATGATAATCAATACAAGCAAATAATTTATAACATTATTGATTATAAGACCAATATTGAGATTCTATTAAAAAATAGTTCAGTTACTAATAGTAGTAAAGATTATAGTGTCAGATATTTACTAGATAATAAACAGAATATTATTAGTGTAAGTTATTATCAATATGACACTAGTGACTTAGATACGGATAATAATTTAAAAATAGATTATAATTTTCCCGGTGATACAAGTACGCAGTGAGTAGAATATGATTCAGTAGTTACAACATTGTTAAAATGAAATAATTATGCTGATAGTTGAGAAAATTTTATGTTTTTATATCCAAATATTTTCGCAGATAAAGACTCTGAAATTGACTATAATATTATGGGTATTAAAACAATTGTTAAAAGCGATGAATTAAATTTTAATATGAATAAGATTCATGATGTAAAAGGTAAATTACCAGTATGAAGAGCAGTTAATCAGCCACCTAGTGGTCACAAATCACAAGGTTTAATTATGTATATTTATATGTGACATGACAATGAAAATATATATCAACAGTTTACAAGTAATTCTATATCACGTGCTTTTGATACAGGTGTTAGTTTTACAGTTAAAATTAATAATTGAACAATCAATAATTTTATTAAAGAAAATTAAAAAACACTAAAAATATATTATAATGATAAATGCAAAAAAATATTTGATTCTTGAAATCCTGCTAGTTAATTTCTAACTAGAAGGATTTTTTATTTTAAATGTAAAGTATTTATTTTGGAATTAAGAAAGGAAAAAAATAATATGTCAATAGATGAAAATAGACCATTACTTGGTGAAGACAAAAAGCAAAATGAAACATGAGAAAAAGTAAAAAATAGTGTTACACATGTAGCAAAACATGCTCATGCACCAAGTGAAGCAGCAGCAATTTATCAACAATGAGGTGGAAGTGATCTTTTAGTTTTACTAGGACATGCTGCCCTTAAAAATATTTCTAATGATACCAATAATAGTAGAGGGCATTTAATAAAAAGTGGATTTGCAGATATTGGTCAAGCAGTAATTGGTTTCTTGCTTGTTTTACAGGCTTATAGTTTATCACAAACGCTACCACTCCTAGTTCTTCAACAACTACACCAATGTATCCTAGTACAACAACGGAAGCTGATTTACCAACTTTTCCTACTGAACCTCCAAATGATTTTTTAGGTCTTAATTATGATGGATTAAGTTTTTCTAATGGAACATTAACTCCAGAAATGATTAATGGCTTAGTTACTAATTCAATTGGTGGTCTTGGTGGTCTTATAAAAGTATTAAGCGGTATTGCAAATGTTAATCCTAGTAAACTTCAAAAGTTTATTAAGATAATTGACATTTTACGATCAGGTAGTGTAATTAGTAATGGTATTATTAATTTTAAAAATGGTAATTGACAGGCAAGTGCTTCTCATATAGCATCTGGTGTTAGTTCCCTTGTTTATGGACTTTGAAATACTAGTAATAAGATTGTTAGAGATGAGAGTCTGACAGTTGTTTTAAATGAAAAAAAAGCTGATGAAAATACTAGAACATATAAATTGTATGAAGGATTATTATCGTATAATGATGCTAAAGAGTTAGTTAAACTATATAATGATAATCCAGAAAAAAGTTTAAGTATCAAAAATACAGATAAATGCTTTATAAAGCAAGATTCAAATAATGAAACTAGTAAGGGAAACTTAAAAGAATTTTTAAATCCTTTTACACCTCAAGGTAATAAAATAATAATAGATAGTAGTAGCAAATTATCAGCAGATGAATATAACCTTTCTTCATACTTTGCAAATGATATAGAAAGAGAATTAGACAGTGGAAGAAGTCAAGGAATATTATCAGGTACTATCAATTAGTTAATTTGAATATTTTTTTCCATTATTACTTTTTTTCTTGTACAATAATTAAAGAAAGAAATAAAACTAACCATTTCTTAATATAAAAAATCATTTAAAAATTGACACTTATTTTAAATAATAATATAATTAAAAATGGTTAAGTTTTCAAGGTGAATTTATAATGAACGAAAAGATAATCTTAATATGCAGCATTTGCTTAAACCGTAATTATCATACTTATAAAAATAAAATTAAAAACAAAGAACGCATGGAATTAAAAAAATATTGTGAACACTGTCATCAACACACTGTCCACAAAGAATCACGATAGGAGGTATTTTCATGAGTGAAGAAAATAAGTCAAAAAAATCCGAAATTAATCATGAAAAAGTGGCCCTTTTAAAAAACAAATTTAATATTCTTCGTAAAATTAAACCATTAAAAACAAAAAGAACTTTTGAACGTACTACTGAAACATTTAACCCTCGTACTGCTGATAAAAATAAAAAAGTTGATATTAGCGCCATATGAGAAAAAGAACGTAAAAATCGTACCTTAGAAGAACGCTATTATTATAAGCGTGAAGCCAGAACTTATCATAAATATTTTTTCCTATATTTATCACGAGAAGTAAGAAGAACACGTTGAACACCAAGAAAACAATTAAATAGTAAATTCCTTACCACAGTAGCATTCATTACTGTTCTAGCATTATTTTTCTATGCAATAGAAAGTATTTTACTAGTGGTATTACCATTACTAAAAATTATGTAAAAAATATTAAAGCAAAAAATGGAGATGTCAAAATAATGAAAAATGAAAAACTTTTAAATAAAGTTGTACCAGTTGAAGAAACACATAAAAATAGAATTGCCCAAGCCCAATGATATATTGTTAACTGTAACAAGGGTAATGAAGATAAAGTAGCTGCTGGTTTAAGACAAAAAATTGAAAAAAAATTAAATCTAAAAGATAATATTTTTCAAGTCCGCGTTGTTAGTGAAACTTCAACTGATAAAGATAAAAAAGTAACTGAAAAAAATATTTTTCCTGGTTATATTTTTGTTCATATGATTTTAACAGAAGACACTTGATATGATATTCGTAATACTGCTGGAATTAATGGTTTTATTGGCTCTAGTGGTAAAGGTGTACCTCCAACTCCGCTTTCAACAAAAGAAGTTAATGAAATGTTATACCGTAATTCTAAACCACCTGTACAACCAAAAGTTAAACAAGTAAAAGAAGTTAATCGCGACTTTAAAGTTGATGATTTTGTTCATATTACTTCTGGTGCTTTACAAGACCGCGAAGGTCGTGTAACTAAAGTTGATGACGAAAAAGGAGTAGCAACAGTTGCTGTTGATATGTTTGGTCGTGAAACTGAAGTTAAAGTAGAATATGATAGTTGTAAAAAGATTAATTCTTAAATCAAAAATATTATTGACTACTATTTATAATAATGTTATTATTTTTAAAGTGCTATTTATCCAAATAAATAGTATTTAATTATGTTTGAAACTTGTGGAAGAAATTATTCGTTTGAACCACAGTGAGGACCCAATTTATAGGAGGAGTTGCTCATGGCTGAGAAAAAAAATATTAATCGTGAGGGTATTATCCAATTACCAGCAGGTAGTGCCAAACCAGGTGCTAGTTTAGCTTCATTTGGTATTGATATGCCTCGTTTTTGTAGAGAATTTAATGATAAAACTAAAGATTTAAAAGATGACGCTAACCCCGTTCCCATTCCTGTATTCATTACTGCATACAAAGATAAAACTTTTGACTTTAAAATCAAAACTACACCAACAACGTTTCTTTTAAAAAGAGCGTTAAAATTAACAAAAGGTTCAGCTAACGCTAAATTAACAAAAGTAGGAACTATTACTTTAGCTCAAATTACTGAAATTGCTAAGATTAAACTTCCTGACTTAAATGCTTATACATTAGAAGATGCCATCAAAATTCTTGCTGGTACTGCTAAAAATATGGGTATTACCGTTGAAAACGGAAAGGAAGATATTTAATTATGGCTAGAAGCAAAAGATATCTTGCATTAGCAAACTTAATTGATAAGTCTAAAAATTACCCTGTTGACCATGCTATTGAATTAGCACAACAATCATCATCATTAAAGTTTGATGCTACTGTTGAAGCAGCATTTCGTTTAAATGTTGATCCAAGACATGCTGATCAAATGCTACGTGGTTCAATCGTGTTACCAGCAGGTACTGGTAAAGTCCAACGTGTATTAGTAATTACTACAACTAAACAAAAAGAAGCGTTAGAAGCACAAGCTGATTTTGTTGGTGGTAAAGAAATGATTGAAAAAATCCAAAAAGGATGATTCGAATTTGATGTAATCATTGCTACACCAGAAATGATGGGTGAGTTAGGAAAAATTGGTCGTGTACTAGGTCCTAAGGGTTTAATGCCAACAGCTAAATTAGGAACAGTAACAATGGATGTTGAAAAAGCTATTACAGATATTCGTAAAGGAAAAGTGGAATACCGTGTTGATAAACAAGGTAATATCCATGTTATTCTTGGTAAAGTTTCATTTACACCAGAAGATTTAAGACATAACTATACAACAATCCTTTCTACTTTAAAAAAAATCAAACCTGCTGCTGTTAAAGGTACTTATATTAAAAATATTAGTATTACAACAACAATGGGGCCAAGTATTAGAGTTTTAATTGAAGAATAATAGTAATTTTAATTTTAAAAATCATTAGCAAAAACGAATTACTAATGATTTTTTTCTGTTTTGATTAACATTTTATTTTTAAATGAAAATATTTTACGATATAATTTACTTATTGTGATAATTCCAGTAATTTTGTTTTTGCTGGTTAAACAATAAAAATTGGTAAAGGAGCACGACCTTAATGAAAAAACTAATAAATAGTTTTAAAAAGCAAAATTGAGGAATAAAAATTGGCTTTTACTCACTGGTAGTTAGTATTATATGCTTGGCAATAGGACTAATTTTAATTGCAACAGCTAATTTTACACCAAAATCAGGCGGAGATACTGTTAATAGTGGTAATGGTTTTAATATACTTGCTGACTGAGGTATTAATAATTTTTTAACTGCTGATGGACATAATGAAATGGAAATTTTCTATTTTAGTAATAAATTTTTATCTTATCCAATCGCACAAGTTTCAGCAGGAGTTGTATTTGCCATTATTCTAGCTTCAACGTTTATTGGAATTAGTGGTTTATCACTAATATTTGGCTACTTTAAACGCTGATTATATTCTTAATTTAGTAAGTGATAAGCATGGATAAAAGTAAAAATTCATCACATTGAGATTGAAGGCAAAAATTTGGTTTGTTTTTAATTATTGTGGCAATAATTTCAATAATAATTAGTTTAATATTATTTGGTACGGCTTTTTTTAACAATGCCAATAATAAATTTCTTGGTGATGGGTTTTGAAGTTTAAAGTACTACGGAATTATCAATTTGTTTAATAATTGAAATGTATTTGATAATGATGCTGGTTTTAATGCCTTCATTAGTCACCCATTTCAACAAGTTTATTTCGGAATTATTTTATTAATAATTATTTTTCCCATTTGTTTTGGAATCGGTAGTATTTTATCAATTCGTGGATGATGAACAGCAAGAATTTAATAACAATGTAAAATTAAAGTATAATGTTAATTATTAATTTAAACAAAGGAATTCTTAATATGCTTGTTTTTAAAAAAAATAATTTTATATTATTAGTAACTTTGGTATGAATTATTTTTTGGATTGCGTTAGCTATTAGTTATGATAGTTATCGCGATCCAATTTTAAATTATGTACCCCATAGTGAAGATTACTTACAAAATAATCCTACTAGTTCTTATGTTTCTAAAGCCCAAAAACCGAAACATGTCGTAATGATTGGTGTTGATGGTATGGCAGGGTATGCTTTAAAGAGTGATTACAGCCCTAACATGAATTATTTAATGCACAATGGTGCATATCATTACAAGCACGTGACGTATTGCCAACGTCCTCTGCTGCTAATTGAGCTAGTGTTATGTTTGCTACAGACCCTGTTAAACATGGGGTTGTTGACCAAGACTTATGAAATTTTAGTCATACTGTTCATGATAAAGTTAATCCAAACCAAATTAGTATCTTTGAAGCTATTAAAGATAAGTATTCATCATCAAATTTATTTAGTTTTGCTAGTGAAGGTAGTATGATTGCTGACTTTAAGCCAGAAGGTAAAACAAGCATTAAGGACATCGTTCTTGCTAGCGGTAACTATAATCAAACAGAAACTGATGACCAAACCTTTGATGTTACTAAAAAAACATTAGAAAACAAACCATTATTTTCCTTTTTTTATTATGTTAATCCTGATTTAGCAGGTCATTCACGTGAATGAAATAGCGAAGAATATTACCAAGCCATCAGTCAAACAGATAAATATATTGGCGGAGTTATTCAAGACTTAAAAGATTTAGCAATGTGGGATGATACATTATTAATTATTAGTTCCGACCATGGTGGAGTTTCGCAATATCATGGTCATGGTGCTAATGCTGAAGAAGAAATTCCGTTATTATTTTTTGGAAAGTGTATTCCTAAACATGGTATTATTCCTGATAAAATTAAAATTTATGATATACCTGCTACTATTGCTTGATTATTAGATATAGTTAACCGGCCACCCATTTGGGATGGACAACCAATTTTAACCCCATTTTTTGATATGACTAATATGTATGAACATAGCGAGGATTTTAAATAATGACTAATATGGAAAATAAAGTAAATGTTAATGGTATTAAATTAATAATTGCTATTGCCATAAGTTTTATGGTTTGGTCTAACGTGCAAAATGTGACATTAAATGCAGGCGGCAGTTTACATGCTTTCAATGCTTATTTTTCTTCACCAATGATGTATGTTATTTTATTAGGCTTTGGTTATTTAAGTTGTTCTAATAATTTTAGTTGAAAAGATTATGGTAAGTTTTTAATAGCGTTAGCAATTTTATGTTTAATTACTAGTTTTATGTATTTAGATTTTTTTGCTTTTAAAGAAGGATATGTTACAACGAGTTATATGATAGGTTCATGATTTAAGTTATTGTTTTTTGATTATGGAAAATGAATGATATGAATTATTGTTGGCGGTAGTGCTCTTATTAAATTACTTATTAATAAATATGGTGATAATAACCATCATTACGATATTATTAGAATAATTTTTTAGTAGTAACTTTAATTTTAATAGTAACAGTATTAGTTATTAGTATTGTTTTTAAAGTAATTACTAAACTTTATGTTTATAATAATTTTAATGAAAATTTACTTTATATTTCATTTCGTGAAGGTGGATTGGTTAAGTCCCGAATCTTGTGTAAATTTATTTTTACAGAGCAATATTTCTCATATCAAATAAATTTAGTTTAATTTATTGTACCATACTTAAAAGTTGCTAGGTTAATCTTATCTAAAATTAATTTTAAAATTCTTATAGTTAATAATTTTACAAAGTTTATAGGTTTATAAATTATTTTTTTCTAAATAATCACAACAAAAAGTCATTTTAAAGAAATGCAGTTATTTATAAAGAATAAAATTTTAATACAAAGTAGTTAAGCAAT
>NZ_JAQYTS010000052.1 GCF_030913225.1 Spiroplasma sp. AdecLV25b | reverse complement strand
AATAAAGTTAAAAGACCAATGAATGCTTATATGCTTTTTAGTAAAGAAAAAAGAGCAGAGATTATTCAACAAAAACCTGAACTTAAATCAAAAGTTGCAGAAGTTGCCAAATTGATTGGTAATCATTGAAAAGAAATGACAAACGAAGCAAAAGAAAAATATCAAAATTTAGCATTAGCAGATAAACAAAGATATGAAAGTGAAATTCAAAAATAAGAATTTTAAATGAATTTTAAAATATCAATAACTAAAACTTTTTTAGCAGTTAAAACTCTATTAAGAGTTTTAGTAGATAAAAAATTAATCCGAGTTGACCAACTAACCAGAAAAAACATCTACATGCTTTCAAGTCTAGGAAACAATAAATCAGGACAAGGTAAAAATTATATCAAAATTAACTATAATGAACTAGCTCATCAAGATTTACTTATCAAATGAGTGTCTCAACAAAATGACATAATTTCTTATCAAACTGAAAAAGAACTAAAATCAACCGGACACCTAATAAAAGATAATTGAGGAAATAATAAATCTAAGCAAGGTTATCCCGACCTACTAGTTCATTATGAAAATAAAGATATAATTGTCGAATTAGAAAGAACTAGAAAAAGCAAAGAACAATTTAAATTGAAGTTAAATAACTTACGAAGTTATTTACTACAAGATATTCATATCCTTTGACTTGTTCCCAATGAAAGTATGTTGAAATTTATTTATCAACAAATTATCAATTATAAATGAAAATCTGATTTTCATAAGATTGAAATAATCACTGATAACTAGTAACTTTTAAAACTTCCAAAACTGAGATATTTAACTTATAAAAATTTGTTGCATTTTTTTTGATAAAGTTTTAAACTTAAAAAAGTTTTTAATTCATTACTTTTATTTTTAAAGTAATATTATTTTTGTATTTAAAAGGGAGGAGAAAAAGTAGAAATTAACAAGTCAAAATGACAAAATGGAAATGATTGATATTGCTATTAACCCAATTAATGAATTTATTAAATCATTTTTTAATGAATTAAAATCAAATTTAAATTTAGTAAATAATGATGATGAAGTAAAAAATATATTAAATATAAATGGTTCATGAGGTAGTGGTAAAAGTACAATTGTAAATAATTTAGAATATTATTATCAGTCTGAAAATAAAAAAGAAAAACCAAATTTTTTCATTTTTAATTTATGAGAATATGAAACTTTATCAGAACCATTTTTTTACTTAGTTAAAGATTTACTCAATAAAATTTTTTTCAATATTTCAAATGATTATGTAACACAAAAAGCAGAAATAATTAAAAAAGTAAAAAAATGAACAATTGGTTTGACATTTAAACTTCCTTTTTTGGATATAAAAATTGAAAATGAACAAAAAAAAAGAAATTAATAATCAAACTAAAAATAAAAAAATAGTAATAATTTTTGATGAATTGGATAGGTGTACACCCACTAACCAAATTATATTTTTAAGTTATATAAAAAATATATTTTTTAAAATAACTAATATTTTTTTCATAGTTTCATCTAATAACGAAGTTATTAATCAAAAATTATATATTGAAAATAAAAGAGAATATGAAAGCAAATATGAACTTGAAAATTATACTGATAAATTATTTAATAGTGTTTTTGATTTAGATATTCATTTTGATGCTGAAAATTTAATTTTTACAGATAATGAATTTATTAAACAATTTTTAAAAGAAATGGATATTAAAAATCCAAGACTTATTAATAAAATAATTGAAAATTTAGAAACAATTATGAAAATTGAAATGAATAAACAAAATAATGACTTTTATTCTTTAATAAAAGAAAATCATTCAAAAAAATATTTAAATAAAATAGAGTTTGTTTAAATTTTAATTTTATATTTCCTTTATTTGCAAATGATTTATCAAAAATAAGTGATTTAAATTCTATATTTATAATAGAAAAACAAAAAATGGAAAATGATATATATTCTACTGAACTCAATAGATGTTTTTTAAATTTAAACAAATTAAATATACAAAAACATAAAATTGTTTTTTGAGAAATTTTAACAGCAAAATACTATATAAAAAATGTTAAAAATATACAATGTGGTTGTATTACACATTCAAAAATAAATTTATCATACAAAGTTATTCAAGAAATTATGAAATTAACAATATTTAATTATTCTTTAAATCATCATTTGAATATAAATATTGAAGAAATAAAAGATAAAAGAATATAGTGAACTAAAATAAATTATTTGATTACATCAATATTTTAAAAATGCTCAATTTGAGCATTTTGCTTTTCCTCTGGAATGTGGATTGACAATCCTTTTTACAAGTAATAATTAACCCTCTTTTTTATTTTTTCATTCTTTATAAAATTGATTTAAGTTTTTTAAACATCAGGGTTTGTATCATTTTCATTTGTGATTATTGCTGATTTAATAGTTTGTTTGTAAATAGATTTAGGTTGAAATTTTGGTGAGTAATGTTCATTCATTTGTAAAGTTTGACCAGTTTTTGGATTTCTGACAGTTCTTGCATTCTTTTTAACAATCATGAATTTTCCAAGATTTGAAATATCAACAAATTCACCAATTGAATTTTTAGCAATGATAATTTCTGAAAGTTTATCAATGCACTTTTCAACATCTTTTGGATTTATATTAATTTCACTACTAATTGCTTTAATTAATTCTTTTTTATTCATAATATCCCTCCAAAATTTTCTTAATATAATTTTACATGATTTCAACAAAAAGTTATTCATGTGCTGATTATCAATTTTAAAAGTGATGAATTAACCTTCTTTTTTCTTTTTTCATTCTTTATAAAATTGTCTTACAGCTACTCTAAATAAAGCAGAATTATTAATTGGTACACCTCAATCTTTTAACTCTTTTATAATGAGTTTTGTTTCAGCATCAATCGAAATAGTTTTAAATTCTTGTTTAGAGGATTTAAAAACAGGAATGTTACTTGTTTCATTATTATTTATATTAAAATTATTTATGTGATTTTCTGGTATCGATTTATCTATTTTAGAATCTTGATAATGTATTTTTTGTTCAGCAATAACTTTTAACTTTTCTAAAGTACTTAATTTTTTTTCACTCATTAAAGAACATCCTTTTCTAATAATTCTAAATATAGATTATAGAAAGGATTTTTTTCAGTAATTCTATATTTGTTAATAATTGTTTCTTGCTGTCTAAAAATTGTATCTGGAATCATCGTGTTTAGTAATTTATCATCAATATTTGACTTGCTAATTAATTCAAGCATTACGTCATGAAATTTTGCTTTTTTTACTTTATTAACAAAATAATATTTGATGTTATTTGTTAATAATCCACCAAAACTATTAATTGAGTTTATAGCTTCCTGATATGGTTTAGTCATAACATCAATACCTTGATATGAGTACAAATGCGGTTCAATTGGAACAATAATAGAATCACAAGCTAATAACATGCTTGTAAGTAATTTATCTGCTTTTGGTGATGTATCAAAGAAAATATAATCAAATATTTCATTGAGTATCATTTGCATTTTTTCAATATTTTTCATAAATATTGTTACTCCAAAAGAATTTTTATCTAATTCAGATAAAACTTTATTAGCAAGTTCTGTTCAAGAGGGAACAAGTACAACATTTAAATTATCTGTTTGAATAAATGTATTTAATAATTCTTCTGTCGTTGAATTTGATTTAAATCATTTTTCAATTTTATTACTATCAATATAATTGCCAATTAGCGAATTTGTAAGGTTAGCTTGCGGATCTAAATCAAACAATAATACTTTTTTTTCAATAGAAGAAAGTATGCTAACCAGCCCCAGCGTACATGTTGTTTTACCACAACCACCTTTAGAATTAGCTAGTGTTATTTTTTTCATTAATGTATTTCCTTTCTATAATAAAATTATATAAATATTATATCATATTTATATTTTATATTTATATATATGTATTTATAATAATATTTATTTATATTTTATATTTATATAAAACAAATGATTTATTTAATGGTTATCAAAATCTTGCATAATCTTTTTTACTTCATCATCACTTAAAATTGGATTTTCAATTATTTTTGATTTTTCCGGTTTGTTTTCAACCATAATTTTTTCTTTCTTTACACATTCTTTTTTAGTTGGTAGTTTTTCAAGTTCAGGATTTTGAGCATTAAATTTTTCTAAATCTAAATGCGTATTTAAAATTATCTTGTTATATTTTCTACCTACTTTTATCAATTGATAAGTAAAAATAATATCAGTTTTTAACAAATCTTTTTTCACTGGTTCTAAAATTTTTGATTTTAAATTTGTTATTTTTCTAAAATAACTACTGTTTAAACTTAAATTCAATATTTTAGCAAGTTTTTCAAAATCTCACTCATGATTAAAATTTGGCGTATTTTTGGTTTTAGCATTCATATACAAATAACTACGTAAATACTCATATAAACGCAATGAATATTTACTAGTAACAGTTTTTGTATAAGGTAAATAAATATTTGTATAATCAGATTTTAAATTTAAATAATGTTCTGCTACTAAACTTTGATGAATTTCTAAATATATTTTGCCTTGGTCATTTCCACCTTTTAAAAATAAATTTATAAACTCAAATTTATCTTTCGTTTCATCAAATAAAAAAAACTTATAACTAGTTAAAATCTCAATTTCTTTTTGAATTACTGTCATTTCTTGTTTTTTATGAACAACTTTATCATAAAGTTTGTGTTGTTTAATACCATAATATTTGCAAAAATCAGAAAGTCAATATTCCATATACTTATGTGGTTCTCTTTTATTTCAATCTAATTTATATAACGAACTTAAAATTGCAAAGTTAAACAATCTTTGTGTCATAATTCCTGCAGACTCATTTGTCACTGCACGAACAATCACATTTGATTTTTTAATAAAATGTTTTTCTTTCTTTTCGACTAAACTATTTGCCATAAACTAACCCCTTAAAACATATCTTTATAATTCACTAATCAAAATTTTTATTATACAATTATCTAGTTACTGGTGTGGTCTTTGCTCGATGGCATCAGTAACGATTTTTTATTTTTATTTGATTGATTTGATTTAAAACCTTGACTTACATTACTTGTAAACAGTGGTTTTAAATTACTTGCACTTGTTCCTACCAAAGTAGAAACTGCAAGCATGCTTAGTAATTTTTTCATTATCTTTTCTCCTTTTTTAATTTTTTAATTTTCATTAATTTAATAATAAAATTAAAAATTGTATGAGTCATAACTAAAATAAAACCAACGATTGTAGAAACTAAACCAATAATTAATCAATCTGGATAAGGTAATTTTAAATATACGTGACTGGCCATAGTAATAATTCCAAGTAAACACAAAACACCACCAACTCCATAATTAATGATTTTTAAAATTATATTTTCTAATAAAATAATATTGTTTTCAGAAATATCTAGATTCATAAAATTACTCCTTAATTTATCAACTTTTCTTCATCATTTTTTTTGTTAAATAAATCCATAACTGTTAGGTTTTGTTCATTTTGTAACTTAATCAAAACTTTATAAAAATTATTAACTAATTTATATCATTTTTGACTACTAACTTTTATATCTTTTAATTCTGCTTCTAAGTCACCAATAATGAAACCATTTAAATCAAATTCTATATCAGGATATTGATGATAAAAACTGGCTTCAGGAGTAATTCTAAAACCTATACCAATAACATTTTTAAATTTATCTAAATAAATATCATATATTTGAATTCAAATATCCTGTTTAATTTCTTTAAATCTTTTAAAAAATTCTAATTGGTTTTGTTTTCATTTAATCTTCTTAAAACTGCTACCATTTTTCATTTCATGACCATCTACATAAAGATTAAATTCTTCATTTTCAGGTTCAAAAAATACTTCAGCTAACATTTAAAATCACTCCTAAATTTTATATACTTAAATTAGTTCCATAAAGCATGTTATTAGCGTTGTTTAAGAATATGAAAAAACCATTCATATTCTTAAACTCAAGCGTACTATCATTGTTTAAACTCTATATAAACATGAATATTATACAATTGTTCTGGGTTATTTACAAATGAGAATTTTGTTTAAAAGTTTCTAACACAAATTCTTTTTGTCTTTGAAAAATTTCAGTTAAAGAATAATAAATAGCAAATGTAATATTGGAGTTTTTATTACAAGATTCTCATTTGTCTTGATCAACTTTATGTCAGAAACTTTCACAAATATGATTTTGTTGAGCATCTCAAACTTGTAAAACCAAGTTTTCTTTTAAAAAATATTCACATACTTTGACTAGTTCCAAATGAAATTATGAAAAGATTTATAAGTGAGCAAATCAAATCATACAATTGAAAATTAGAACAACACCACATAGAAATATTTAATGATGTTTAAAAAATAAACTTTTATGAATAAAAAAGGTTATAATAAAAAAATGAATATTTTTATTTTACATCGAGACTTTCGTATACATGATAACAAAGGTTTAATTGCTTTATCAAAAGAAGAAAAAGAAATTTATTTAATTTTTATCCTAACAAATGAACAAATTAAAAATAATAAATTTTTTAATCTAAAGTCATTTCAAGCAATGATTTTTTGTTTAAAACAATTAAATAAAATAATTCATATTAATGTTTTAAAAGCAGAAAACGAATTAAACGCAATCAGAAATTTAGTTAATCAAGGAATAATTATTAATAAAATTTACACTAATAAAGATTTTAGCCCTTATGCTCTAGAAAGAAGTCAACAATTAAAAAATTTAGCAAAAGAAATTGGTTTTATTTATCGTGAATTTCATGATTATATGCTTTTTGCTCCTCATGAAATAAAAAAAGATGATGGTAGTTTTTATCAAATTTTTACTCCTTATTGAAATGCAATTAAAACAAATAAATTTAATATTACAATATCAAAAACTCCAAAATTTCGAGCTATGAAACTACCAAATTGTGAAGATATTAAACAATTAAAAGATAATGACTTTAATTTACCATTAACAAGAGAAAAAGTAGAAATTATTGTTACTCGTTTATCAAAAGATTATCAAAATCAACGTGATAAAATTGATTTAATTAAAAACAGTACTTCTCATATTAGTACAGCCATTAAATATGGAATAGTTTCTATTCGTGAAGTTCATTTTTGAGCAATTCAAAGATTTGGTTATTTTAATAATAGTTTTTCTAGACAATTGATATGAAGAGATTTTTTCTATCAAGCAACTTATAATGCTATGATAGAAAAAAAATGAAAATTTGGAACAAATTGAATTAAAAAAATGAATGATATTATTTGAGATAATAATATAGAGAATTTTAAAAAATGATGCAAAGGAGAAACTGGTATTCCTTTAATTGATGCTGGGATGAATGAATTAAATAATTATGGTACTATGCATAACCGTGTACGTATGATTTGTGGTTCTTATTTAGTAAAAAATTTAAATATTGATTGAAGATGAGGAGAAAAATATTTTGCTCAAAAATTAATTGATTATGA
This sequence comes from Spiroplasma sp. AdecLV25b, assembly GCF_030913225.1. GTDB lineage: Bacteria > Bacillota_I > Bacilli_A > Mycoplasmatales > VBWQ01 > Spiroplasma_E. Next base: position 236 of record NZ_JAQYTS010000052.1, on the reverse strand, counting down.
TTCAATTGTTAATCAATGTTCATGACAATGAGTAGCAGGAACAGGATTTGATGCTCAACAATATATTAGAATTTTTAATCCTTATTTACAACAAATTAAATATGATCCTAATTTTGTTTATATTAATCATTTTTTATCAAGAACAAAAAATATAGAAGAAATTGTTGATTTTAAAAAATCAGTTCAAGAAGCTAAAAAAAGATACCAAAATTTAAAAAGTAATATTCAAATTTATA
>NZ_JAQYTS010000025.1 GCF_030913225.1 Spiroplasma sp. AdecLV25b | reverse complement strand
AAGTACAGATATATCAAAATAATTAATTATAATTGTTTAACAATTAAAAATGAGAGTATTATCTCTCATTTATATTTTATTAAATCTAACCATTAACTTTATTCACCCGATTTTTAAGTATAATTAACAAATAAAATATCAGGAGGTATTTAAAATATGAAAAAAATATTATCTATTTTAGTGACAACATTTATAGCAACAACAGCAAGTACAAATGTTGTTGCATGTGGAACTAAATCTAACGCATCCCCAGTACCAACACCAGATTCAAAAAATTTTACTGAAGTAGTAACCACCGGAATTGCTGGTCACCTTAGTGGATTAATAAATGTGAATGGAACTATTTATGCACTTGCTGATTCTGATTCTGACCCTACTGCACCAATAAAATTATATAAGTCTACAAATGGCACAGACTTTACTGAAGTAGTAACTACCGGAATTCTTGACAATATTAATGATTTAAGAGTTGTGAATGGAACTATTTATGCACTTGCTGTTTCTGGTTCTGGTTCTACCATATCAACAAAATTATATAAATCATAAAATAGACTTGGTCATACTATAAAGTTTAACTTATAACTGATTAATTACCTTTTGAAAAAATGAACACTTATAATAAAAAAATAGACACAAAGCAATTCTTTTTTTGTGGTGAAGTTTTTTATAAGTGTTCACTTTTTATATATAATAAATTTGATTTTCCTATATCATTACCGAATATTTTTATGTAAAAATATTAAGCAATTACCTTGTTTAATTTTTAAATTAGGAGTTTGATTAGGCAAGATTAAAAATTCATTACTAAATGATTGAGTATCATTAGCATTAATGATAATGTCTTGATTAGGGTAATATTTACAACCACTAAAATTATAAATAACTGGTTGGATGCCATAATTAAAAAAAGAAATATAATCATAAGTAAGTTGGTGTTGGGTAAAGGTATAGTGTTGATTATTTTTTAACATAAAACAATAATTATTTTCTCCGACTAAAATTAGATTATATTGTTGATATTTCAAACAAATATTAATACTTGCCATTAACATATCTCAACGTGTGCCATCTGCTACTAACACAATTTGTTGAAAATTTAGTTTTCGTTCTAAAGCTAATATAATTGCTAGTTCACTGTCAAGTTGGTCTTTGACACTATTAAAAACAATGCTTTCTAAGTGCAAATTTTTCTTATCTTTAATTACTTTTGATAATTGTTGTTTTGTAATCGTGTCATTGTCTCCACAAATAAAAGCCATCGTTTTATTATGCTTTAATAAATTTATAATCCCAGTTTCCACCCCCACATAAATGGGATTAATAAATTGGTTAAAATCAATTTTATAATCACGACAAACAATTACTAATTGTCGAAAGTTATCCTTATTCATAAAAAAATAACTTATCCACTTGCATTTTAATCGGATTACTACTATTTAATAAATAACTACCTGCTACTAAATAATTAGCACCAGCATTAATACAAGCAGAGGCTGTTAAATCATTAATACCCCCATCAACAGCAATCGTTAAATTAGGAAAATTATTAGCAATATGTTTTACTAATGATTTAATTTTATTAGTACTATCAGCAATGAATGTTTGACCACCAGCACCTGGTTTGACACTCATAATTAAAATAGTATCAAGATATGGTAAATGTTCATAGACTTTAGAAATAGCAGTTTCTGGATTAATAGCTAAACCTTTTTTGAATCCTGGCTCTTTTCACATCAAAAATTCTGTTAGTTGTTCTGTTGTTAATGCTTCATAGTGTAAAGTAATGTTTTTTACTTGCGGTAACATAAATGGTTTTAAATAATCATGAACTTTGGGTGTTATGATTTTAACCATTAAATGACAATCAAGATTAAAATTAGGACTAAATTGACAAATATCACTTAAGATTTTCGGACCAAAACTTAAATTAGGGACAAAATGATGGTCCATGACATCAAAATGAATTCAATTAATTCCTGCTTTTTGTAAGTTTGTTAAATCATCTTTTAAAGATAAATAGTTAGCTGTTAAGACACTAGCTGCAATCGTAACATTAGTTTTCATATAATGTTATTACCTCCATAAATTATTTTTTAGTATGTTGAAACTCTCCTAAAATTTTACAATAATCTTCATAAAAAAATGTCGAAATAACTTTATTTTTCACAGCTAATTTAATAGCGCATTCTGGTTCTTGTTGATGTAAACAAGTGCGAAATTTGCATTTTTGTCAAATGTTATTGAAGCTAGGAAAGTTAGTAGCAATATCAACATTAGTTAGACCTTGCAGTTGAAAAACGGAAAAACCAGGCGTATCAGCAATAATACCACCAAGACAAAAATATAACCGTGATTTAGTTGTCGTATGCTTACCACGATTTAAAGCAACAGAAATATTTTGTGTTCACAATTTTAAATCTTTATCTAAGCTATTTAAAGTTGTACTTTTTCCAACACCTGATGTACCAGTTAAAAGTGATAGTTTATTAGGAAAAACTTGTTTTAAATCTTGTAAGCCTTGTTTAGTAACATTAGAAAGCAATATTGATTGGATTCCTAAATCTTGATAGGCTTGGACTTTAGTTCATACTTCATGGTCTTTAGTTACTAAGTCCGTTTTTGTGAAAACTAAAATCATTGCTAAATGGTAGAAATTAAAAATCGTTAGTAACTTGTTTAGTAAAAAACTACTAAACGCCGGTTGCACTAAAGCACTAACAATTAATACTTGGTCAACATTGGCGATACTAGGGCGATATAGTTCATTAATGCGTGGTAAAATCCTTTCAACTAATGGATAATCTGGATCTGAAAAATTGACTTCAACATAGTCACCAACTAAAATTCTAGGTTTGCTAAACTTCAGATTACCTCTAATTAAACAACGATGAATAATTTGATTAATGGCCACATCAACAAAATTATTAGCAACGTTAATAACGATTGCTTGTTGGAAATGCATTGCTTAGTTCCTTTCCTTAAGTATTAGACTAATAATGTAATCATAACACCAATTAAACCGCAAATTATGATAATTAAAATAAATAAAAATCATCTTTTAGCATAGAAGGGTTGTTTTAACTTATCAACATTGAGATTAACTGTTTTATTTTTGAGAATTATGACTTGTGTTTTATTAGTTCGCTTTTCATTTTTACGTGCACTTTCTAAACAAGTAGCAAGATCGATTTGTAATTCTTCAATCATTTGGTAGCGACCAGCAACGGTTTTACAAGTGGCTTTCATAATAATATTTTCCAAACTTTGGGGGATATTATTATTAATATTACGAACTAAGGGCATGGGTTCTTTAATATGTTTAGATGCTAAAATTTGGGGATTTTTATGGAAAAATGGTGGTTCACCAATTAATAGTTCATATAAGATAATTCCCATCGCGTAAATATCACTTTGTGTCGTTGGTTGTTGAAAGCGAACTACTTCAGGAGCAATGTATTTCATAGTCCCAACAACTTGATTAGCATGTTTTTTTACTTCATAATTATCAATGACAGCAATTCCAAAATCTAAAACTTTGATTGCACCGCTGGCTGTTAGAATGATGTTTTCTGGTTTTAAATCACGGTGAATAATACCTGCTACATGACAAGCATTAATTCCTTTTAAAATTTCTTGAGTAATAGCCACTGCTTCGCTAACTCCTAAGACCGAATTAGTAGTTAAATATTCTTTTAAAGTTTTACCTTCTAGTAGTTCAAATACTAAACATCAGTCAGCTTTATCAATAAAAACATCATAAACTAAAATGACATTAGGGTGTTTAATACGTGTTACAGCATTGATTTCTTGTAAAAATCGTTCTTTAATCAAATCATCTAATGGGGAAATAGGATTAATAATTTTAAGGGCCACTTTACGGTCTAAAAATTTATCATGAGCTTCATAAACTTTAGCCATGCCACCAGCACCGATTTGTTTAGTAACTTGATAGCGGTTGTTTAAGATTTTATTTATTGCCATTAGATTCACCAATACTCTAGTTTTAATTGTCGTCTAATATATTTTACATTAAAATGTATTTATATTGCTATATCACAATTACTTAAAAAGAACTTTTTTGTTAATTAATTTCTATTAATAATACTGTTACGTTATCAGTTGAAGCATTATTTAGTGCTTGTTTAATTAATAGCTTAACTTTGATATTAGGACTAACTTTTTTCATTAAAATACTAGTAATTTCGTGGTTTTCTAGAAAGTCATGAGCACCATCACTTGTTAATAAAAAATAAGTATTTGTGAAAATTGGTAAATGAAAAATATCAGTTTTTAAAGTTTTAGATGGTCCTAAGGCACTCGTTAATGCTTTTCAATAAGTTTGATTTAAATCTACTAGTTCTTGTTGTTCTTCTTGTTGAGTTTTTAAATATAAATTTAAAACATTATGGTCAACAGTTAGTTGTTTTAAACCATTTTCATTAAATAAATAAATTCGTGAATCACCAATATTAACTAAGTAAGCTTTATTATTAGCAATTAAGACAATGACCATTGTCGTTCCCATGTCCATTGCTTCATGATTGGATAAACTATACTCATACATAGCTTCATGAATGGTATCAATTTGTACTTGTAGTCAAGCATGAATTTGCATATCGTGTTTTAATTTATTAAAATCTGTCGTTTGAAAAACATTTTTTAACATCTTAATAGCCATGTTACTGGCAATTTCTCCACACTTGTGGCCACCTAAGCCATCACAGACAGCAGCTAAACTTTGTCCAGTTTTATTTTCAATATATAAAGCAGCATCTTGATTATTTTTACGATAGTTACCAATATCAGTTTTGTAACTAGCAATTATTTTCATAGTTACCACTCATCTCTATACTTCTTTTTTTAACTTGCAAATGTAGAAGCCATCTGTTCCTTCATGAAAGCCAAAGATTTGTCGTTCTTCAATAATCGTCATTTTAGAGAATTTTTTAATGAATGTTTCAATTTGATTTTGATTTTCTTCGATGTTAAAAGTACAAGTTACATATACTAATATGCCTTGTGGTTTTAATTGATGATATGCTTTTTCTAGTAGTTGTGTTTGAACAGTAATTAAACTATCAATTTCTTCTTTGCTTCAGTTAATTAATTTAACTTCTGGTTTGCGTTTAATTAGTCCTGAAGCAGTACTTGGGGCATCAATTAAAATTTTATCAAACTTTTGTTTAAAATTAAAGGTAATAGCATCGCAAACTATGATATTGGTGTTAGTTACTCCTAGTTTAATTAAATATTGATGAGCAATTTTCAAACGATTGGCATTAATATCGGTAGCGATAATCGTACCTTTATTAGTCATAAGGGCTGCAATATGGGCAGTTTTTGAACCAATCCCTGCACACATATCTAAAACTTCATCATAAGGTTTAGGAGCAAGCATGTGACTCACAATCATGCTTGCTTGGTCTTGCTTAATAATATTTCCTTCTTTATAAAGTTTAGTATTGAAAATTGATTTATTACTAATAATGCCATCGGAAACGATATTACTTGGTTGAAAACCAAAGGTTTGGTAATGAGCATTAGTTAGCACATGTTGAACTGTTGTTTTTAAGGTGTTAACACGAAAACTAATTAATGGTTGTTTCAGATTATCTTTCATTAATTGTAAAGCGATGTTCGTACTAAATTGTGATTCTACTAGGTTGTAGAGTCATTGTGGATAACTATGTTTTATGAGTCTGATGGTACTGCGTTTGGCTTTTGGTAAATTAAATTCTGATCTGAATTCAGCAAAGCAAAGTTCTAATAATGTCGAACTAATATGAACCATATTTTTATTAATTGTCTTAACGATATTTAAAATATCTTCAGTAAACAATTGTCGGTCAGTAATTTCTAAGAAATAAATTTCATAAAGGACTGTTCATAGAAAGATTGTTAATTCAAAGGGGATACTGACAGTTGGTTGTAAACGTAATCAAATTTGGTTTAAAATATAATCTAAATAAATTTGATTTTTTAAAGTACCAAAAACTAGTTTTTCAATTAGTTCTTTTTCAAACATAGAGAGATCTTTATCTTGCATCATGTTTGCTAATAAGACATTACAGTGACCTTTTTCTAATATGACTTTTAATAAAATTTTATATGCGCTAGTTTGTATATTCATTGTTCTAACCCCACTATATCCTTTTTATTAGTTAAATATATTATAACTTAAATTATTTTTTTTAAATTTTGGAACAGAGAGGATAGAGTTAAATAATTACTTTTTACATATATAAGCGAGTTTAAATAAGTACTTATTTAAAGGAAATAAACCTGAATTGTAAATAAGAATAGGTTTTGATAATGTCCCATTATTTCACTCCAGAAGAAAATTTAGCAAATTATGTTTTTTATTATATGTGTCCAGACTTTGGATTTAACAACTCAGGATAATTAAAAATACATCAATTGATGCATTTTTAAGAAATATAATTTAAATTAAACTATTGATTGTAACTAAACTAAACTTGAATTTTGTTTTAGATTAATTTTACCTTTTCATTTTTTACAATCTTCGCCATATTTGTACATATTATTAATTTTAATGCCTAGAATGATACCTGATCACATAGCACACGGTGTATTAGCACAAATAACAACTAAATCTTTCATTAAGATTGTTGATTCACTAGCACCAAAATATGCAAGGTGACATACACCTCATAATACTCAAAGACTGTTAGCAATAGTGTAAATAATAAATGTTGATAAAGAAATACCGTTAGTTTTTTTAGTTTTTACTGTTCGTAATGACTGTGGAAAGAATGCTACTACTGCAATTAAAGTAGCAATAAATCCAATCGTTGTTACAATTCATCATTGACCTCCCATTATGAATTTACCTCCAAAGTTCCAGCTTTTTCGCCTAGTGTTTTCAGGGGGGCGTAACAAACTTCCGTAGTCATTATTCTATTATCAATAATTTATCTTTAAAAGACTCAATTCCTTTTTTATTCAATAGATGTGCTATATAATATCAAATAAATAAATTAAACTAAATTTATTTGATATGAGTAGTATTTGCTCTATAAAAAATAAAAAACCCAAAATTCAATAAAATCAAATTTTAGGTCGTGTTGGTACTTTTTTTTATTTTTTTCCTACTTTTCTGCAAAATTAAAGGATATCGGAATTTACTTTCTATTTAATTTCAAATCTAAATCTTGAGCTATATCCATTACAACTTCAGATAAAGTTGGATGTGGATGACATGAATTAGCTAATT
>NZ_JAQYTS010000040.1 GCF_030913225.1 Spiroplasma sp. AdecLV25b | reverse complement strand
TATAAGAATTTTAAAATTAATTTTAGATAAGATTAACCTACCAACTTTTAAGTATGGTACAATAAATTAAACTAAATTTATTTGATATGAGAAATATTGCTCTGTAAAAATAAATTTACACAAGATTCGGGACTTAACCTTTTCTTTAATCGGATTTGCAGCGTACATAATATAAAAGATAATAAATAATGCTACTAAAACTGAAACAATACTCAAGGTAATAGTTTGTTTATCCATTAATGATACTAATAATAAAAGTAAAAGCAGCAAATAATAAAGAAACTAAACACATACTCATATTAACAGTAAGTAAATATAAAAATGTTTTACTAGTAAAGTCTTGCATTAAACTACCAAAAAGAATTTCTTGGAACGATAAACTTATAACATGAAAAATAAAAATATAAGTAATAACAACAAATAATTTAGTTACATACACATTAACCTTTGACATTGGCATTACTAATCATGAACCAATATAACTACGGTCAATTTCTTTAATAAATAGTTTATGAATTAAAAGAATTGACAAAATAAAAGATAAAGCCATAGTGCCAGTTACTACTAGTACTGAAAAAAATAATCCAGCACTACCACTGCTGCCTGTTCCATTAGGATAAACATGTGAAAACGGAGAAAATGTTTTTGGACCAATGAGGTCTGGTATTATCATAAAAAGTGTTGCGATAGAAAATAACGTTAATAATATTCAAGTACTTTTCAATTGCACTTTCAAAAATTTAAAATTGATCATTTATTTCACCACCATAAAATTTTTGAAAGTGTTCTTCTAATTTAAATTGTTGTTCTGTGTAAGAATCAATGTTAAATTTAGTTAAATCTTTTAAGAAAGTATTAATTTTTTCTTTTTTGACAAAAACTTTAATTGTATTATTATCAGTTATTTCTGTTTTTCAACTTAATTGTGAAAACTTTATTAAATCTTCATTATTAATAAATTTTATTAAATAAACTTTTTCATATGGTGTTTTAACGTCTTTCATTACAATTTCAGATATAATTTTTCCTGATTTAATAATAGCAATTTTATCAGCAAGCGCTTCAACTTCACTAAAAATATGGGAACTAAAAAAATTGTTGTACCATTGTTTCTAAAATCTTTAATTATTTTTAAAAACTTTTCTTGCATTAATGGGTCCAAACCTGATGTTGGTTCATCTAAAATTAAAATCTTAGGTTTATGCATACAAGCAGTTATTAAGGCAACTTTTTGTTTCATTCCTTTTGACATTTTCTTAATTTTTACTTTCGGATTAAGTTCAAAATAATTAATTAATTTTTCAACATATGTTCATTCCACATTACCTCTAATATCAGAAACAAGTTTTAAATAATTAATAGCTTTCATATAGTCTGGAAGGATATTTTCACCAGGCAGATAACCAAGGATACTCATAATTTCTTTGGATTCATTTCAAGCATCTTTATTATTGATAGTAATATTTCCTTGGTCAGGTTTAATAAAACCAACCATTTGTCTAATTGTTGTGGATTTACCAGCGCCATTTGGTCCGATGAATCCATAGATTTCCCCTTTTTTAATTTTAATGTTGATATCAAAAACACCTACTGTTTCAGAATATTTTTTTGTAACATTATTTATTTCAATTTCATAAGAATGCTCATCGCTCATATGTTAATGCACCTTTTTCTAAAATTTTTAAGAATATTTATTAGTTAATAAATTCAAGAATAGTTACTTGAGAAGTTGTTAATGCTTCATGAACAGAACCAGCAGTTCTTGCATAAATGTATGATGAAATAAATAGTGATGTTAATGATTCACTTTCATCATATTTAGCAGTTACTGTCAGGGTAATAGTTGAGGTTTGATGACCTCATCCTTGTCAAACATCATTAGTTTGTGAAAAATCTCATTGTCTAAAAATATCAGTTGCGACATCTTGCTTTAAGTTTAATACAACTTAGTTTAAATAAACAGCTCCATCATAAGTATGCAAAGCAAAGTATCCGTTACTAATAATTTGTTGAGAATTCAGAAAAATAGACCATGGTTGAAATGTTGCTTTAGTATCTGTTTTTGTGTTTGATTCTTCATGTGTTCCTGTTGCTGGTGTAGCAACATTATGATTAACTTGAACATTGTTTCAAGTTCAATTATTAGAAGTAAAATTACTATTATTACTAAAAGCATTTGATATATTTGGTGAAAACGTTGTTCCTAAAATTACAGCAGTAATAGTTGGTAAAAGTTTTTTTTATTTTAATAAACCTCCTAAATATCATTATTCATAGAACAATTATTCTTACAAAAAGTTAAGAATATCTATTTGATGTCCTGTAAACTCCCAAAGCAATAAATTATAATAAGAATTCTTGTGAATGAATAACACTATTATATTCCTAATATTTTATTACTACAATAGGTTTTATTGAAATTTAAAAATAAAAAACCTAAAATTTAATAAAATCAAATCTTAGATCTTAATTGGCACCTTTTTTATTTTTCCTCTATTTTTACAAAATTAAGAACATGTTCCTAGTCAATAATGTTAGTCTTTTTTAATATTACATTCTACGTGCATTGGTTGTAGGTTTTGTCAATCGTTATTACTTGGATCGCCATCTATATGGTCAATATTTCAAACAAAGGCTGATGTTGGTTGTTCACCTTGGTATGCACCTTTTATCATTGGTAAACAACATCATGGACATGGTGCTTGCACATTTAATGTCCAAAAATCAGATAGGCCTTTAAATGAAGAATTCATTTTATCAATGTAATTATTTCATGTTTTTCTCATTTTTTACGACGTATCACTATAAATTAACCCCTTTCGTATTCAATTATATAATAGAATATAAATATATTGCAATATTTTTTATCTTTTTTATATTAACGGTTGTATTTATAGATTGTGATAGTTAATGTGCTAATAATCGATTGTAAACAGTTTGCATGTAGGCATCAAAATCACGATGGTATAAACCATTGAAGAATCCTAAAGGGTGATTAGCAGGGTCGGTTTTTTGACCGTCACTAGGAATATATACGTGTTTTCAAATGGCTTGGGGATAAAGTATGCTAACTTCATCCATTGCTTCTTGTAATGGAGAGGTATAACCAAATTCGTTGCTTAAACTTATTTGTTGGTTTTTATTCATAATGTAATTGATAAATTTAAATGCTAAATCTTTGTGAGGTGAATCTTTACTAATAACCATATCATCGTTTCAAATATTAGTTCCCATATAAGGTCTGATTGCTAAATATTTGCCATCTAGAAAAGCAGTGTTATCTCTAATAGCTGATAATAAATCACCATTATACATCATGGCAATATCTCAGTTATTAGGTTTAGCAATTTCATCAACAATACTGTCATTTAGTAGTTTAGTATTACTATTTTTAATAATTGGTGATAATCAATTACTAGCATCATCAATTTCAGTATTACTGTGGGCGTTAATATTGTCATGGAAAATATTATTGATTTGGTTATTATCGCCAGTACCTGTATTTTTTCCTCATTTATTTTTGTAATGTAAATCAGTTAGTGCTGTCATAAATAAGTTGTGCATATCATCATTTAAAATAATACGCTTGTTTAAATTTGCTGCTGTTTGTAAAACATTTCATTGCGCTTGGTCAGGGTCTGTGATACCAAGGTCAGTTAAATTATTAGGATTAGTTGCATTAATAACCATAACCACATCACCTCAGAAGTAAGGGATACTGTAATCATTTAGACCATTAGGACTGATTGTACCATCAATAGTTTTAATTTGATATTTTTGCATGAAATTATATAGTTCAGTGTTAATAACATTTTTGGGTATAAAATCTAATTTACCAGCATATTGCGGGTCATTAAAGTCAATAATACGATCTTCACTTGCTAGTTTTGCTACTAAGTAATCACTAGGAACCATTACATCATAGCTAGTAGTGTATAGTTTTGCGTATAATGATTCATTATCATCATATGTTGTATATTTAACTTTTACTTGATATTCTTTTTCAAATCCATTTAAAACTTCGGGACTAATATATTCACCCCAATTGGCAATTGATAAGTCATAAAAGTTAGTATACATATAAAATGCACCTAGAGCAATGAATCCTGAACCTAATAGAATGCTAATCATAATCATTTTTCAAGGTCAAACCAAGAAACGGTATTTATCTCTTCGTGCTTTAGAACGTTCTTCTTTTAAAATTTTTTTAGCACTAATTTTGCTTTTTATGTGATTAATCCAAATCATTTCCGTTTCGATTTTGGCTTCTAGTTTTAAAATTTGGGCAATTAATTTTGGGTTTTTAGCAATGCGATTTTCGGCATTGCTAATATCTTGTTCCGTAACTAGTTCAAAATTATTTTCTCGATAAGGTGATTTCCCCTTTTTTAATTTCACTTTTTTGTTATTAAAGTTATTTAATTGTAAATAACATTTAGTTAATAATTTTTCATTTTTAGTTATTTTTTGGTTGTGATAAATGCTTTTAGTTATTTTTTCATTACGTTGTTTAATTTGTTTTTTAACAACCACATAACCATTTCATGAAATGATAGTTAAGGTAATTAAAACAATAATAATGGTTGAAAAGGCGTTAATATATGGTTTAATTCGTTTTAAAGAATAAATAAAAGTTGAAACATTTGAAGTATTACCCCCTGTAAAATAAGAAATTAAAAAATCATCAAAACTCATAGCAAAGGCAATGGCAGCTCCAGCAACAATTGCTGGTTTAATCGTTGGTAAAACAATTTTTCGTAGTGTATATCAAGGCGAAGCACCTAAATCTTGACTGGCTTCTAATTGTGAAACATTAATTTGTCTAATCTTTGGTAAGACAGTAATAATAACATAAGGGATATTAAAAGAAATGTGAGATAAAATTAGTGTTCCTAAACCAAAACTAAATCCTAAGGCCATGAATAATAACATTAGTGAAACCGCAGTTACAATATCAGCGTTGACTAAAGGAATATTAGTAATTCCCAGCGTTAAATTACGAGTTAGTTTACGGGTTTTACTTAAGCCTAAGGCTGCAAAAGTACCAATAATAACAGCGACAAAGGTTGAAATAAATGCCACAATTAATGTTACACTAACTGATTGTCATAATTGGCTTTGGGCAAATAAATCACCATAAGCATCAAAAGAAAAATAACTTCAACTGCGAACTGAATCACCACCATTAAATGAAAAAGCCATTAACACTAAAATGGGTGTGTAAAGCAATAAAAAGATAATAGCTAAATAACTATTTTTGAAAAAAGATTTCATTAGACAATCCCTCCGATTTTTTTACCTGTGGCTCAACGACCAACAACTTTTAATGTAAAAATAATAATTAAGACGATAACTCCAAGAATAACTGAAATAGCAGCACCATAAGCAAAATTAGCACCACGATAAAAATAAGACTCAATAATATTGGCAATTAAAATCGTTTTTCCTTCGCCAATGTATTTAACAACTACTAGTGATGTCATGGCACTTAACATCATTAATGTGAAACCAGAAACAATGCCTGGTATTGAAAAACGAAAGGTAACTTTTCAGAATGTTTTTCAAGGTGAAGCGCCTAAGTCTTGACTAGCTTCTAATAAAGTGTGGTCAGTTTTTTCTAAAGAGTTATAAATAGGTAATATTACAAAGGGCATAAACATGTAAACCATGGCTAAAATAATGCCAATTGGTGTTCCTAATAAAATATTAGGCCCTAAGATACTGAAAATAATTTGTAAACCAATCGTTCGTAATAAAATATTAATTCAAATTGGTAATGTTACTAGCACTCAAATATTTTTTGAGGCAATTTTTGTTGACATAAAAGCCATGATATAGGCAATCGGATAACCAAATACCACAGCAATTAATGTTGCAACAAATGAGTATCCAATTGAACGTAACAATACCATTACAAAACTATTTTCTTTGAAGAAATCATTGAAGTTGCTAAAAGTAAAACGAAAGATTCAAGCATTGTTAGTCGCTTTAATAATTGAGTATAAAATAACGATTAATAAAGGTAAGACAATTAAAATGACCATTAAGACCAAATAAGGATAAGACAGTGTTACTCAGGATTTAAAACCAAAGTTAACTGATTTGTCTTTAATTTTATTTTTAATATTAAATAATCTTTTTTTGCTATTTTTTCATCATAGAAATGAATTTTTCTTTTTAGTAGTTTTAGATTTTTTTTCTTTATGATTTTTTAATTTTGCAGGTTTTGTTGTTTTGATAGTTAATTTTTTAAATTTAAATCAGGATTTAATATTAAGTGTTTTTTGTTTCTGGTTTGGATGACTAACAACTGGTAGTTTGTTGTGTACAATGGGATTAGTTTCAGTAGGTTCAAGAATCGGAGTTGTGGCTTTGTTTTTTTTAAATCACTTTTTCATATTACTCTTCAATTTCCTTTCACATAACATGAATATCTTCGACATTTCATTTTAAACCAACACGATTGCCTACTTCAAAAGTATCAGTAGTATGTACTACTCATTTTCTTTTGTTAGTCGTAATATTAATTTCCCATAATAAACCTTTGAACACTACTGATTTAATAGTGCCATCAAAAAATCCAACGCCAGCATTAACTAAATCAATGTCTTCAGGACGAATAACAATATCGATGTTACGTTCATTTTCACCAAAACCAGTATCAGAACAAGCAAATTTTTTTCCATCAAATCGCACACAATTATCATTAACAAATATACCATTGTCAATCACATTAGAAGTACCAACGAATTGAGCAGTTCATTTATTTTCTGGTTCATTGTAAATATCTTGGGGACTACCAATTTGTTGAATTTGTCCTTGATTTAGAACAACTACTCGGTCTGACATTGTGAAAGCTTCTTCTTGGTCATGGGTAATAAAAATAAAAGTAATGTCAACTTCTTCTTGAATTTTTTTTAATTCTGTTTGCATTTGTTGACGTAATTTTAAATCTAAAGCGGCAAAAGGTTCATCTAATAGTAAAACTTTTGGATTAAGAACTAATGCTCGTGCTACGGCAATTCTTTGTTTTTGACCACCTGATAAATCATTAACATCTTTATCTTCAACTCCGGTCAGTTTTACTAATTCCAAAGCCTTTTTAACTTCTTTTTTAATTTTTTCTTTATCAACTTTACGTAATTTTAAACCATAAGCGATATTGTCAAAAACATTTAAAAGAGGAAATAAAGCATAGTTTTGAAAAATAGTATTAATTTCACGTTTGTGGATAGGGATTTTAGTTAAGTCTTTATTTTTAAATAATAATTGACCATTATTGGGTTGTTCAAACCCAGCAATTATTCTTAGCATGGTGGTTTTACCACAGCCACTGGGGCCTAAAATGGTAAGAAATTCACCTTCATGAATGTTTAAACTAATTCCTTTTAAAACAACCTTACCGTCATATTCTTTAGTAATGTTACGTAATTCTAAAATATTAGTGCTCATATTAACCTCCTTGAAATGCTTTTAAAAAATTGGTGGATTGGAAACTCATAAAATCGTAGCAGAATTTTTGTTAGGATTTTCCAGATAATGTCGTTCATTACCTTTAAGATAAAATGTTTCATTAGTAGTGGCTTTAATTTTGTTACCACCATAATGGACAAAGACCGTACCGTTAAGAACATAACCGAAGATTTGACCTTGAAAGGGAGGAACCTTGTTGGAACTACCAAATGGTTTTAAAATTAAGATGACTGGTTCTAAGGTCAGTTTTTGGGCGTTAGGGATAATTCATTTAATTTGGTATTCGTGCTCATCAAGGATGGTAATATCTTGTTCCTTGAAAACTATTTTTTCTTTGGTTTCTTGTTCAAAGAAAGCAGATAATGAATAGTCGAAAACATCAAGAATGTTTTTCAAGGTTTCAATACTAGGTGATGCAACATCATGTTCGAGTTGACTAATAAAACCTTTTGATAAATCACAGCGTTTACCTAGTTCTTCCATGGTTAGATTATGTTTTAATCTTAAAGTTTTTAGTTTTCTACCAATTTTCATAGTTATTATTTTCTCCTTTTTTGTTTATTTTTACTAAACTTTAAGTTAAATAATACAAATAAAATTATATAATATTTTTTTGAAAAAACAATTGTTTTCTTTATTAATTTTTTGGTAATAAAATTCCTAATAAAGATGTTAATATGATTAAAATGTGTTAAAAAATTATTGCTTTTTCAAGTTAAAAGTTTTATTATTACTCATAAGGATTTAATTATCCTTATAATTTTAATGAATACGTGTTGAATTTATTTTTTATGTAGGTATTAAAATTATTCAAAAAACTTTATTAAATAACAAGTTTATATATTAATACTAAATGAATTAAAAAGCAAAGGAGTATAAATTGTGAAGCAATCATTAATTATTTTAAGTAGTTTAACTACTTTAACGTTAGCAAGCAATGTAGTGGTGAATGTTGTTAATAGCAACACTACTATTAATAATAATCTTACTAGTAATCCTAGCAATGACCAAACCTCAACTTCATTATTTAATAATAAATTTGCTTGTTTAAGTCAAAATAGTTGAATTACTAATCAATCAACAACTGATAGTAAATATTATAGTTATGATACAAGTCATGCTATTGGTAATTTAAGTGATGGAACACCAACGAAAAATACTTTTATTGTTGATAGTAATGGAAATCTAACGATTGATTCTAGTTTAAAACTTACTGAGGCTGATAAAAGTATGTTAAATAATATTCAAGCAGAAATGAATAGCCATAAAAAAATAACAAGTGTTAAAGATTTTTATAATCCATATAGTAAAAGTGTTTATAATGATAGTTTCTTTAGCGGTGATAATAGTAATTGAAAATATTTACAAATGGGTGGTGTTGAAAACCATATTGATATTAGTAGTCAACAATCAGCTAAGTAAAGTAGAACATAGTAATAGTTTGAGTGAAACATTAGGTTTATATTATATTGCTAAAGCAGAACGTATTCCTGGTGGCATTGATAGTACTGCTGCTAATAGTTTAGGTAAATATTTTATTAGTCAAAGTAGTTTAAAAAATCTTGATGATAGTTTAATGAGTAGTATTATTAAAGTTATTGCTACTAATGATAATGTTTATAATTTAATAACAAATATATCATCAATTGATGGTAAAAATTATTCTACTAATTATATTTTTGATAGTAACAATAATTTAATTCAAGTTTATTATTATAAATGAGATAATAATGAAAAAACAAAAGAAATTGGATATTCTTGAAAGAAAGATTATAGACATGAATCACCATATAATAGTTCTAGTAGCTACCTTTTATTTAACTGACAACCATATGCTAAGAATTGAAATGAATTTGTAATTTTATATCCTCAGTTTAATCTTTCACTTTCTAGTTTATTTATACAGTCTGACGATGGACATCAAAACGATTTACAACAGCTAAGTGCCAACACTGATAAAATTTTAACAAATGATAATAATTCAGTTTTTGAGGCTAAAGTTAGTAATGGTAGTGATAAGAGTGCAACTCTTGATTTATATATTTGACATGATAGTGAAAATATCTTATTTAAATGAATTTATTATGCTCATAACTGCAGTTGTTTAATTAGTATTTTAGTAGATAAATCTGTATTTGAAAATTTAATGAATTAAAGATATTTTGTATGTAGTAAACTATTATCTAAGTATCTGTTTTGAATTTTTTAATTGGTTAAATAAACTTACCTATCCAATATTGGTGATGGATTTGAACTATTATTTGAACCATCATTCAAATTTATTGTATTTACGTCTTCTGACTGGAACGGTAATTGATGATTTCCTTCAACTATTGAACTATCATTAGAATTATTAATTTCTGAAGTTGATATTATTAGACTTTCACAATCTTCATTATCAATTGCCAAATGATTTCTAGTTAATAAATTACGTATATTTTCACCATATTTATTTCCAATATAATTTATACCTTGTCATGCTATATTGCTAATATAACATGATTTTTCAAGTATAAAACCACTAGTATATCCATCGATAGTTATTGCTGTAGCTCCAAATATAAAATACGGTTGTAATGATAAACATGGACCTAACTCAGGGTCTTCGTAATCATGATTATACTTATTAATAATTTTTGTCGTTAAAATCAAAACTGAAATTCCACCAACTAAACTTCCTATTGTAAACAGACATTCTTTTATATTAAAATTGTTATTTTCTTGATTAACTGTTGTTATGTCTTCTAATTTCAAACATTTTTTTCATAATGGGTGCAGTAAAGTTCATAGTTCCTAATGAATAACCGATAACTCCTAGCGTAAAACCACTAGTGTATCCGCCAATAGTTAATGCTACACAAGCACCCGCTGTGTAAACTTCTGCTTCATTAATTGAATCACTTATTTGATGCACAGAATCCATAATGAAACTTTCGGTCTTTTTAATATAAGATACAGCAGTAACTACTGCGATGATGCCACCAAAAAAATTACCCAATGTTTTAAATTTATTACTCATGTTCATACTGTAACGATGTAACTTTCCAATTCAGCTAATAAAATTCATTTATTTCTCTCCTTTTCAAAAATAAAAACTCATTTACTTCAAAAAAAGCAATGAGTTAAAAACTATCTTTAGTTCACGAGATATCATATAATAATTTTTCTTTATTATCTATCAACAATGAGTTTAGTTATAATAAACTAGTTAAATTTACTTTTAAATAAACTTTTATAAATTCTAAATTAGTTTTCAATTATAATTCATGCCTAATAACCCCTGTATTGGTTACACGACACTATCGTAATATATTTTGATATAATATTATTAAGAGAGTGAATATATACTAGAATAGATTGGGGTCTTTTTTTATGATTGAAGAAACAACTTCTGAATCAATAACATCATCAGTTGGCATAGCAAGTCCTAAAGTGCATCGGGTTGCTTTGTATAATCGGCTAGCAATTATGATTAGCGGGGGATTTATTGCTCTAAGCTTATTAATTGGTTGAGTAGTATGATTAACAGCTTTTCGCACAGGAATTGATTATTATATTACTGTTTTTAATACCATGGCCCCTAATACCTTAAAAATGAGTTTTGAGGAATTAAGCACTATTGTTTTTGCTGTTTCAGCATTTGCAATTAGTTTAGTTGTTATTCCTTTTGTGTTTATTAGAACTAAAAATGGTTTTTCAGAACTATTTAGTTTAATTAGTTTTATTTTTTCAACATTAGTAGTTGTGGGATTTATTGTTTTTACCTATATTCGTTTTGATATTGTAAATTTTCTAATTCAAAAAGATACTAATAATCCAATCAATACTATTGGTCTTGTGATTGCTGCTTTTTTACCATGAGCATTAGCAGCATTAGGTGCGCTTTTTTTAGTAGGTAATAGTATTTGATTATTAATTAATATTAGTTCAAAATATAGTTCTAACGCTTTAATAGTACCAGTTGTAAAACCAGAAAAACCAGTTCCCGTTGTTGAAGCAACTCCGATTCCACAAGAAAGTGAGATTTCTATCCCCTTAGCAACAGCGCAAACAGAAACGCTAACTCCTACTAGTCAACAACCTATTACTATTACAGTAACTAATAATACTGCTTTTCCTGATCAACAATCTAGTGTTCAAAGCCAAGGTAGTTTTGGAGCAACACCTAATATTTCAACAAATGACAAAAATATTCCTGATTCACAAGCAACATCTACTCCTACTTATACAAGAACTACAGCTGAAGCATCTAATAATACAGGTGCCTATGTTTCAGAAGCAGTTGTATCTAACCAAAATCAAACAAGTAATATTCAAAATAATCCAATACGATTAGCAGATCCAATGTTAGAAAATAGTTCAGAACCAGAAGTAACATTAACAGCATCTACAGTAGATACATCAATTTATTCACGAACCAACAATGAAGAACCAATTGCATCATCTAGTGTTTCAAAATATGATGATTTAGCTGATGAAAGTAAAGATTCAACAATTAAAGAACCAGAAATATTGAGCAATGCTCCTAATCCTATAGCAGTTAGTTATGAACCACAAAATCAAGGTGGATTTGATGTGCAAGGTGCAGCGCAAGGACAACCAGATGATTCTAAATTTGGACAAGAAAAACCAGTTGCAAAAAACCATGAGCAAAAAACACAATCAAAAGCTAATATGAAGCAAGCATCAACACCTAAATCTACATCTAAATTTAATATTAATCATTGAACATTAGACCAAATTCAAACTGTGTGAGAAAAAGCAGAAACAATTGATGGGGTTAGTGATAAGTTATATCGTAAAGATTATGCAGGAGCCTGAATGTTCCGTGATTCATTTACTAATGATTTATCAGAAGCCAATAATGAGAAAACTTATTCTTGAACTATTGTTTTACACCGACCAGCTAGTCAAAGTGGAACAACTGAACTATATAATTTAGATCCCATGAATATAGTTAATGCCAAAAATAAAGCAGAAAATTACCCACGTTGAACAACTAAGTTATCATCAAAAGGTAATGAAAATGTTATTAAAGAACAAAACTGAAAAGCACGAACTTAAAAAAATAACTATTGAACATTAATTTAATTAATGTTCAATTTGTAAGTAGAACAAAATTTACGACTGAAAATATTTTCGAGTAATTTAGTGTAGATTCAGAAATAAGATATCTAACTAACAGTGCTATGCACCTATTAAACTTATAAATGAGAAAACGCATATATAATACATAATTTAACAAATTTATATACAATATACCACATAAACTAAATACAGTTTTCAATCCATTTTTTTTAAAAATAATAGATTTTTTTTATTTTGAAAGGAAGATTAAAGAAATGTCTAATTACCAAAATAGTCAAAGTTCTCAAATAAAGATTGGTGATGTACCTGATACGCAAGAATTAATAAGTGATCAGAATGATATTACTATAGAAAATAAAATGTGAAAAACAACAATATGAAATACATTTAAAAAAATTGTAACCGTTGGTGATATTTTAATAGATTTTTTAACAACACAAAGAAAAACTGCTTTAGGGTTATTATGAAATAGAAATGCTATTTTAGCTTCACCTGAAGCAGTAACTATTGCTTTTATCGGAATGGTAGAAGATATAGAAAAAACAAATCAAAAATTATACTATAATTCTAAGAAAGAATTTTTTATTGATTTTTGTATTAAAACATTAAGTTTGCCTATTCCTTTGGGAGTAATGTTAATGCGCTCAAATTTACCGTGAGGCAAAATGGATGAAGACTGGTTAGACAATCTTAAACAAAATACCATTTTAAATGATCAAGAAACTTTATTTCTTAAATTTAATAACATACCAATCCCAGTTTTCTGTTTATTAAGTAGTAGTGCACTAATTAAAATTGCCATTGTTTTTCTGAAAGTGTTAAATAGTTGAAAACGACAAAATAACAATGAAAATCTACCATTATTAATAGAAGGTAATCAGACTTTTAATAATAATCTTGAAAAAATTATTAAAGTAATGAAAAAACTAGATTTTAGTTTTGAATTAGGAACAATGGGTTATATGTTTAGTTTTCCACCTTCATTCTCTAAACGATTTTATTATACTTTTAATATGATTTTGATAATCCACTTTTTACACGGATTGGAGCAGGAATAAACGCTTTGCTGTTGATAGAAAATGAATTTGATATTTATAATAAAATTAAAAATTACTTTTTAAAAGAAAACGTATCACCAAACTTTAATGAAAACAATGATGAATATAATAATATTGAAACAAGAGAGGGTTTTAATACAGAAGTAATAAATACTAGTGATAGTTGACATTGTCAATCATCAACACATGAATATAATGAAGTAGTAATGTAATGTAGGTGTATTAATAATTTATTTAATATTTTAATGACATTTTCCCTAATTTTATTATTAATATTTTGATAAAAGTAGTATTATTTAATTATGAAACATACATTTAAAATTCAACATTTATATTTATATATTCCTGATTTAAACTATGATGATTTTCAAGGTGCACAACAGTTTTTAACAAAAATAGCACATGAGCTAAAACTTATCATTAAACAATATGATTTAACATTAAAAACAATTTATATTGCTAATAGTACTAAAGCAATTTCTTTGTTATTTTTAAAAAGATTATTATCACTATTAGCACCTATTGTCAAAAATATTAATCAATATAGTTTTGAAACTAGTGTTAACACTATTAATGATAATATGCTAAAATTATTACAAACATTTAGTGTTAACCGTTTAGTATGAAAAGTGACAACATTTCAACAAGAACCAATCAATGCTACTATTCATAATAGTATTAAGATGGGCTTTACTAATTTTTCACTTGATTTAAATTATAATATTCCTAACCAAACAAAACAGCAATTATTATATGATTTACAACAGTGCATTTTCTTGCAAGCACCACACATTAGTTTTGATAATGCTGATGAATATGTTAACTTACAGTTTAAAAAATAATTAATGATTTTTTAACACTTCATAATTACCATAATTATGAATATTATAGTTATGCAAAAAATAGTAATAACTATTCACAATATACTATTGGTTATTGTTTATTAGAAAGTTATTATGGATTAGGGCCAGATGCTGTTTCTTATATAGAAACTAATAAGGGAGCGCAGATAATTACTAATAGCAATGATATTATTTATCAGAAAACAATTACTGATTTTGATAGTAATCAATGTTTTATTAATAAATTATTGCAAGGTTTACTATTAAGAAGTGGTGTTAAATTAACAAAAAAAATAAGAAAGATATGGTTAATAACCAACAATTAATTACAAGATTATTGGATAATGGTCAAATAATCATTAATAATCAACAATTATTTTGCACAAATACTGGTTGGGGATTGTTAAATGAACTTATAATTGATATCATAAATAATAGTACTGTGTAAAAGTTAATAACTTATAACATTGTTGTATAATATTGCATAATTATTTAGGAGTGTGAAACATATGGAATTCAATGAAAAATTATTAAAAGATACTTATTTCCCACAAGCAATATCAAAAATTAAAGAGATTGTTAAAATAAAATCTTTTGCCCAAACTCCCACTAAAGATGCCACTTATGGGATTGGTGTTGCTGAAGTATTAACGTTTGCTATGGATTTAGGTAAAAGTTTAGGGTTTAAAGCTGTTCGCAACCCTAAAGGTAAATATGGATATTTAGAATTTGGTGAGGGTGAAGAAATTTTTGCCATATTAGGTCACCTTGATGTTGTACCACCAGGTAATTTAGACGAATGAAAAATTCCTCCTTTTAGTCCTGAAATTATTGATGGTATCTTATATGGTCGTGGTGTTCTAGATGATAAAGGTCCAACCATTATTATTTTATATTGTTTAAAATATTTAAAAGACCATGGCTATGTTCCAACTCGTCGCATTCGTGTTATCTTTGGTTTAACTGAAGAAACAACATGAGATTCTATTAATACATATATGAAACAAGAAGGAAGTCCAACTTTTGGCTTTACTCCTGATGGTATGTTTCCTTTAGTTTACGCTGAAAAAGGAATTATCGATTTGGATATTATTGGAACAGGACATAATACGCTTAACATTAATGCCGGTGATGCTTATAATGTTACGTGTTCAACAAGTACTATTTCAGGTGTTGATGTTGATAACTTTGTTAAATTAGGAAAAAATAAAAAATATCGAATTGAAAATAAGGATAAACAAGTTACTATTCATGGAACACCTGCTCATGGTTCACGTCCTAGTGAAGGTGTTAATGCAGGATTACAAAGTTTGTTAATATGTCATGAGTTAAATATTAAACATAATTTAGTGCAATTCGTTGGTGAAATTTTACATGAAGATACTGCTTTAACAAAGTACTTCGGTGACTTAGATGATGAATCAGGTAGTTTCACTATTAATGTTGGAATTGTTAACATTGATAAAAAAAGTTCAATGCTAGGATGTAACATTCGTATCCCAGTTAAAACTGATTTAGTAGTTGTTATTAAACGTTTAGAGGCGATTTTAAAACCGTATGATTTAACTATTAAAGAGCAACACTATGATAAACCATTATATATGCCGCAAGATTCAACTATTGTCGTGGAACTAATGAAGATTTACCATGAAGTAACAGGTGACAAAAAGGCTGTTCCCATTGCTATTGGTGGCGGAACATATGCTCGTGCCATGGACAACTGTGTTGCCTTTGGCGCTATCTTTGATCATCTTGCTTCAACTGAACACCAGTATAATGAAAGTGTTAAAGTTGATGAATTATGAAAGTCGATGTTAATTTACGTACGTGCTATTAGTACGTTAGGTATGTTAGATAAATTTAAATAAAGCCAAAAAGAACAATTTTAGTTGTTCTTTTTATAAATATTTAAAGAGGGGTAAAGGAAGACAAGAACTATGTTAGAAAATCAAAAATACTTGATTTAGAATTCAACAACATTGGTAAAATACGATTTCTGAGTAAAGAAGGTATTGTTTATATTCCTTGATTAATTAATAAAGATGATAACAAAGTATTAGTTTTTAAATATGATGATAAAGTTAGAAACTATACTCAGTTGCAAGTAGAATATAAAATTTTAAATATTGTCCCTAATGAAAAAATAGATATTAATGCTAATTTTAATAAATGGGGTATTAGTGAAAGCGATAATAAAAATACTTATCAGATAATTGAAGATGACAATTGAATAAATACAAGTATTAGTCAAAGAAGATTATACATGCAATCTATTAATGATTATTTTACCGGTGATGATTTTGATTATCTAGCAATTTTTAGTAGTATAAAACATAAGTATATTAGCAGTAAAGTTAAAGATAAACTAATTAATATTTTACATGAACAAAATTTTTGAGATATTAAAGATGTTATTGATTCTAAAGATGAACTTATCTTACAGTCACAAAAGATAAGAGAAAAAATTAGAGAAACATTTATAAAACAAATACCAAATGCAGAAAATAAAATAGGGTCTGCTACTACACCTGAATCTGTTATTATGTCCGCAAATGATAATTCAAGAAATGAAAAACAAAATCATTCATCTAAGTTTTCATTACTAAAAACGTTAATAACTTCTTTTAAATTTATTAGAAATTTATTTCAAAAAAATTCTTCTTCTGAAATAATCAAAACTAGTGAATCTTCAAATCTACCAAAACCAGATAGGAAGAAAGCAATAGAAAACTTTGACAAAAACATTAAAAGAAATATTAACGAAGTTAATTGTAGTGATAATACTATTCTACATAATAATGGTATTAATAAAAATAAGAATACAATTATCAAATAAAATAAATCAAGGAGATAAACTTATATGTATATGATTCTAATCATTGGTGCTATTTTTGAAGAGTTCTCTAGTATAATTGAAAAATTAGCATTAACTCCTAACAATCGTTATCCATATTTAACAATATATGAATATAATAATGTAGTAATTGCTATTAGTAATGTCGGCCTTACTAATAGTACGATTGCTATTACTACTTTATTAAAAGATTATCCTATTACTACCGTTTATAACATTAGCAGTGCTACTAGCTTAAAATTAAAAATACTACCCTTAGTAGTAACAATTGTGCAAAAAGCAACTTATATTTGTGTTAATAACCAAAACTTGGGTTATTTACCAGGACAAATTCCCGGTGAACAAGTAAACTTTACTAGTAATTATGATTTAATGACCAATGTGTCACAATTAATTGATTGTGATAACTTTGTCAATATTGGTAGTGGTGGTACAATTATTTGTCAAAAAGTACAGTATGATTATATTCGAACTAATTTCAATAGTACTATTGATATTGTTGATATGGAGTGCACAGCTTTGTTTCATACTTCTTCTAAGTTTAATGTTCCCATTGTTGCTATTAAAGTTATTTCAGACCAAGTTAAAGTAGTTAAGTATAATAGAAGTACTACACCTAGTCAATTAGTACGAAATTTACCCGAAGTAAGAACTAAGATTGCCGAAATTTGTTTAAAAATTATTAAATATCATTACCCTTCATAATTAATTAGCACAAATGCCGACACTATTTGCTAAGTTGATAACTATCACTAATTTTTTTATAAATCATAGTCTTACAACTATCATTACTAAAACCAGCAAATATAAATATTCCTGCAAAATGATATCCAATGCCTTGTGATTTTTCAAATAGTTTGACAAAAGTTACAAATTCAATTTTGTCATTAAGTAGCTTTGCACCTAATTTTTTTCTTGTTTCAATATTTTTACTATCATTATATGGTTAAGTCTAAGATTGTGTGTAAATTTAAAAAAGTAATAAAAAATGAGCCATATACCCCTCCTTATCAAATATAATTAGTTTGAAAATAAAAACTAGATAGGATGAGAAATATATGACTCCATTAAATTTTACAATAG
>NZ_JAQYTS010000039.1 GCF_030913225.1 Spiroplasma sp. AdecLV25b | reverse complement strand
TTATCAAATAAGTAAGGACGAGAAACACTAGGAATAGAATCATTAACTAAAGAAAAATTAGGAGCACTAGGAGTAAAATCACTATCAGAAGTAGGAATACTAGGCATGTTTTTTAAATATTCTCGTAATTTTTCTATATCTTCTAAGGTTACTATATTGCTTTTTCTTTCTCATGATGAAAAGATTTCTTTATATTTTTTGTTAGTTAATAGTTTTTTATATTTTTTATTTGCATTATATATGTTGTTAGATTTTATTAATGTTTCTATTTTTTTTAATTTACTCGTAATAATATTTTTTTCTAAATTCATGATATTTTCATACCTTTCTTTATGTAATTTTAAAATATTTGTAAATAAACAGAAAGTCTATTCTAGTTCTTCTGAACTAGAATAGACTTGACATCAAATATTAATTTATTTACATTATTAATAATAACACTAAAAGTTACAATATATCAAATTAAAAAACTTTATTCAGTTTATTTGTATTAAATAACTAAACACTATTACTATTAGTATTCTTATGTTTCTTACATAAGAATACTAATAGTTGCGTTTCTTTTTCTTTCTTAATACGTTCTAATTCTTTTTCTATTTGTTCTAAAAGCGCGATATGTTCTTGACTACGTTGATATTCATTTAGAAATTTAATTTTCTCTAATTTTCTTTGTAGTGCCTTTTCTTGACAAGTTGGACAAAGTGTACTATCACTATCTGCACGGTCAATTGTATCATCATTAGCTTTACGTCAATCCATATGTCTATTTTTTCCTTATTTTTTTTAATAACAAAATTCTATATTTGTTATTAAATAATTATATAATTAAATTATTAATTTATCAAAAATAAAAACTTTAAAGGAGATACAATGAAAACTAAAGTTGATGTAAGTAAAACAAAAGCAAAAACAGTTGCTAAACCACAAGTAACTAAAACTACAAAACCTGTTGTTAAAAATAAAAAGGTAGTAAAATCAAAAACAAAAGCGATTGATGTAAATAAAACTATTACCCAAAATACAAGTATCTTAAAATCAGAAATAATATCAACAAAAAAATTTAATACAACAGCCATCATTGGTTGTCAATGGGGAGATGAAGGAAAAGGTAAAATTACTGATTATTACAGTCAAACTTCTGACATTGTTGTTCGTTGAAGCGGTGGCGATAATGCTGGTCATACAATCGTATTTAATAATGAATTGTATAAACTAAGTATTATTCCATCAGGTATTTTCAATAAAAATACTTATTGTGTAATTGCTAGTGGTTGCGTTATTAACCCAGAAAAATTAGTTTCAGAAATTGAAAATTTAAAAACCGCTGGCTTTAATTGTGATAAATTAAGAATCTCTAATCGTGCTCATGTTATTTTACCTTATCATATTGCTTTCGACCAATGTGAAGAAAAAGCTAAGGGAGATAAAGCAGTTGGTACGACTTTAAAAGGAATCGGACCTTGTTATGCCGATAAAATTAATCGGATTGGAATTAGAATTGGTGATTTATTAGACCGTGATAGTTTATTAGAAAAACTAAACGATAATTTAGATATTAAAAATAAAATTTTACATAACGTTTATGGTTATGAAAAAACTTTTAGTGCTGAAATAATTTGTAATCAATTATTAGAATTATTACCACACTTTAAAGATTTAATTATTGATAGTAGTCAATTTTTAAATGAACAATTAGTAAGAAATAAATCAATTTTATTTGAAGGTGCTCAAGGTACATTATTAGATTTAGACCATGGTACATATCCATTTGTCACTTCTTCTAATCCTTGTGCTAATTCAATTCCAGTTGGTACTGGAATTTCCTTAAAATCAATTAACGAAATTGTTGGTGTTACTAAAGCCTATAGTACACGCGTTGGAGCAGGGATATTACCTAGTGAGTTTACTGGTAAGGTGGCAGAATATATTCGTGAAACAGGAAAAGAATATGGTACAGTATCAAGAAGAGCACGCAGAATTGGTTGATTTGATGCCGTTATTGCTACATATAGCGCCCAAATTAATGGATTTACTAGTTTAGCTATTACTTTATTAGATGTCCTTACTAATATTGAAACATTAAAAATTTGTACTCACTATACGTTAAACGGTGAAATGATTAATTATATTCCATCACAAATTGCTGATTTTAGTAAATGCGAACCACATTTTATTGAAATGCCAGGATGAACAGAAGATATTACTAAAGTTACTAGTTTTGCACAATTACCAATTAATGCCCAAAATTATTTAAATAAAATTAGTGAATTAACAGGCGTACCAATTAAAATATTTTCTGTTGGACCAGACCGTAAGCAAACAATTTTTATTAAGGAGTAACAATGATTGAACGTTATGAAACCCCAGTAATGAAACAAATTTGAAATAATGAAAATCGTTTAACTTTATGAATGAAATTTCAAATTGATGTTTGTGAAGCATTGCACCAACTTAAAATTATTCCAAAACAAGATTTTTCATTAATTAAAAAAAACGTTAAGTTGGATATTAAATTAATGGATAAGTTAGAGTTAGAAACTAAACATGATGTTGTAGCTTTTACACGTATGTTAAGTGCTAATTTGAAAGATGAAAGTCGTTGAATTCACTTTGGTTTAACTTCAACTGATATGGTTGATAGTGTTTTAAATTTACAAATAAAATTAGCAAATGAAGTTATTGTTAAATCATTAACAGATTTACAATCTAAGTTAAAAGATTTGGCTTTTAAATATAAAAAGCAATTAGTGATTGGTCGCAGTCATGGTATTTTTGGTGAACCAACATCACTAGGATTAAAGTTTGCATTATGATATGATGAAATTAATCGGCAATTAGTTAGATTAATGTTAGCACGCAAGCAAATTGAAGTAGTTAAAATTACTGGAGCTATGGGTAATTTTGCTCATATTAATCCAGAAGTTAGTGAAATAGTTGCTAAAAAATGAAATATGGAAACTGATAGTTGTGCCACGCAAGTAGTGCAACGTGATCGCCATATCTTTTTAATTACTCAATTAAGCGCTATTGCCACAACTATTGAAAAGATAGCATTAGAAATTCGTTTAAGTCAACGCAGTGAAGTTAATGAGCTATTAGAAGGTTTTGGTTCTGGTCAAAAAGGTTCAAGTTCTATGCCCCATAAAAAGAATCCGATTGGTAGTGAAAATATTTGCGGATTAGCGCGTTTAATTCGTAGTTATAATAGTGCAGCATATGAAAATAATTTATTGTGATATGAACGTGATATTTCACACAGTTCTAATGAACGCGTAATTATTCCTGACATTTATCATAGTTTAGATTTTATTATTACTCGTATGTCTAGTATTTTAGACAATTTAGTTGTTAATACAGAAGCGATGGCCAGTAATATTGCTAAAGCCAATGGACTTTATTTTTCACAACCAATCTTACTGACAATTATTAAGAATAATTCCAAAATAACAAGAGAAATAGCATATGATTTTGTGCAAAATTGTACTTTAGAAGCGCAAAAAACTCATGTTGATTTTAAAACTAGTTTAGAAAAAAACAATATTTATAAATATTTATCACCAGAACAGTTAAACCAATGTTATAATAATGATAATTTTTTAAAAAACATTGATTATATTTTTACTCGTGTCTTTGATAATAAATTAATAACAAATAAGGAGTAAACAACATGACGCGAAGATTTTATATTACAACACCAATTTATTATCCTAGTGCCAAATTACATTTAGGTCATGCTTATACAACAACGATTGCCGATACACTGGCTCGTTATAAAAAAATGCATGGTTATGAAGTTTTCTTTCTAACTGGTAGCGATGAACATGGTCAAAAAATTGAAAAAAAAGCCCAAGCCAATCAACAAACACCACAAAAATTTGTTGATGATATTGTTGATGGATTTAAAAATTTATGAGTAAAATTAGACATTAACTATGATAAATTTATTAGAACAACTGATAAAAATCATATTGAAACTGTTCAGAAAATTTTTACCAAACTTTTAAAACAAGATGATGTATATCTTGGTGATTATGAAGGATTATATTGCGTATCTTGTGAGGAATTTGTCACAGATACGCAAATTAATAAACCTAATAATACTTGTAAAACTTGCAGTGGCAGTGTTACTGCTTTATCAGAACCAACTTATTTTTTAAAATTAGGCAAGTATACTAAAAAATTATTAAGTTATTATGACCAACACCCATTATTTTTATGACCTGTAAACCGGAAAACGGAAATGATTAATAATTTTATTGCTCATGGTTTAAATGATTTAAGTATTACTAGAACGAGTTTTACGTGAGGAATTCCTGTTGTAGAAGACCCTAAGCATATTGTTTATATTTGAATTGATGCTTTAAGCAATTACTTAACGGCTTTAGGTTATTTACAAGCAGATGATAGTAATTTTAAAAAATTTTGAGTAGATTCAAATTGTGAAATTGTTAATTTAGTAGGAAAAGAAATTAGTCGTTTTCATATGATTTATTGACCAATTTTATTAATGGCTTTAGGATTGCGTCAACCAAAGCAAATCTTAGCGCACGGTTGAATTACTAATGAAGAAGGTAAGATGTCTAAATCAAAAGGTAATGTTATTGATCCATTAGTATTAATTAATCGCTATAACGTTGATGGCTTACGTTTCTTTTTAATGAAAGAAATTATCATTGGTCATGACGCTAAATATAGTCATGAATTATTTTTAAATTGTTATAATTCATATCTTGTTAATGATTTAGGTAATTTATTATCAAGAACTGTGACAATGATTATAAAATATTGTGATAGTAAAATTCCTAGTTTAAACTTAAAACATTTAGGAACAGATGAAAAAGATATCATTAGTAATATTAAAATTACAATTAGTGATTTTAATACACAAATGGATGAATATCAAATTCAAGATGGTATTAATACTGTTTTTGAATTAATAGGTAAAGGTAATAAGTTAATTGATTTAACTAAACCATGAGATTTATTTAAAAATAATAAAATTGCTGAATTGCATAATGTTTTAAATCTACTAAGTAATATTTTAGTTATTAGTAGTGCTTTGTTAAGCCCTGTTTTAACTAATAGTGCTTTGAAGATCCACCAACAATTAGGTTTAAAAGAAATTAGTATACCGTCTATTAAAGTTGATTTAAATGCCATTGCTAGTAAAACAGTTAATAAAACAGTATTATTGTTTCCTCGATTAAATATTGAAGAAGAATTAAAGTTTTTAAGTTCTGCTTTTTAGTTTTTGCATTTCAAAAAATTAAATTAAAAAATTGAATGTTTTTAAGACATTCAATTTTTTAATACTTATTCAGGTTCATAAAACGGAACAATAACTTTTAAAGTATCAGGTTCTTCTGTTTTACCTAAACGTTTATCAATTTTATAAAGGTTACTATTTGACATAGCAATTCAATCTAGTAAATCTTTTTCAAAAGCAATTTCTTCATAGAAATCAATTAAAAATCAGTCATAGAATTTTGCTGTTAAATTGTCGTTATTGTCACGTGCACTTTTAACTAACTTATTAGTAAGGTCAAGTAACTCTTCTTTAGTAGACTTTAGTTTTTTCATTGTTTCTTCAATATTTTTTGTAGTAAATGTTGGGACTTTAATGTCTTTAATTTCAACTTCTGCATCTTGGTCCATTAAATAGTTAGCAATTTTACGAATATGAACAACAGCATCAGCAGCTTCAACTTGGTAAAAATGAGCAAAGCCAGGAAAGCCTTTTTGGTTAGCATCATTACTTAATTTTAAACTTAGCATTTGATATTTTAAATGTTCACTGATGTATTGATTTAAATCATCATTAATTTTTTTAATCATAATTAAGATACCTTCTTTCTTTAAATTTTCTTTTATATTATAACATTTTTAATTATTCGTTTAATAAAATTTTAAAATCCCCTTCATCATATATTTTATTAATTATTAGTACTGTAGTTCTAACAGGAATTTTAACAGTAGCAGCATTTTTAACTAGTAGTAAATTACCAAGTAATTTTACTGTT
>NZ_JAQYTS010000048.1 GCF_030913225.1 Spiroplasma sp. AdecLV25b | reverse complement strand
TAATAATTAAAAAGAAAATGTTGTAATAATATTTTTGACACTAATGATATAATTAATATAAGAAATAATAAATTAAGGTGATAATATGCCAGCACAAAGAAAATATTTAGGAAATTATAAAGAAAAGATACAAGAATATTTTATTGAAAATAAAAATATACCAACCAGAATGACAAAAACTGGTTTAAATTTAGCACTTGGAATTGATAGAAAATATATATTTGATTGCCGACGCTACCAGACAAAATGACAACAAAATTTTTTAAAAGATTATGATAAAGCATGTCAAAAAATTGCTAATTATTTATTAAGAAGTACTATGCAAGACCCAAAGTATCAATGAGAATATTTAAGAAAATGTCATCCAGAAGAATTTGATGATTTACAAGATAATTATCAAGATAATACCACTCAAAAGGGCGTATCAAGTAAATCTAGTTGAACTAATTAGTAAATTGTCATTCAAAACTAAAATATTTGATGGATTACAAGTTTTTATGAGAAAAAGTGCTGATGATTTTTTATTTGAAAGTAATAAATTTGCAACTGACGTAATAAATCTTTATAAAGATACTTTACCAAAAGAATGAATAAATTATAAGTTGAAAATATTATTTTTCGAATCACAATTAACTGAATTTTATGGGAGAGTATCCTGAACCGATAGAGTAGTTCAATTATCTTGTGAAAATATATATAAACTTCCTCATACCAACATTATTCACCCAGTTGTTTTTCGTAATGAAAACGACATGCCAATTCCACAAGCTGTAATATCTTCTAATCACAATTTCACGTCTTTAGTGTTAAATATTACCAATGATACAAGTGGTAGTGGTAACCTTATTTCCAATAATCAATCAAATGATAGTACACCTATCGTTCCGTATCTAGCAATAGGTGCGGTGGTAGGAGGAGCAATCGCTTATGGTGTTTATAAAGCGTATAGTAATTACAAGTCATTTAACAGTATTCCTAGGGAAGATTTAGAATTTAAAGATGCATCGTCTGCTTCTAGTCAAGAACAAGGTCAGTTAATACAACATAATTGTTAATAGTTATATATATTAAAAACTCCATTATCTTTTAGTAAGGGAGTTTTTAATAAAATTATTTTTAATTATCCTTTGTTTCCACGGTTACGGTCGTCACGTCCGCGTCCAGCAAATCCACCAGTGTTGTTTCCTCAACTAGAGTCACCACGATCGCTACGTGGTCTGAAGCTTCCACGATCTCCGCCTCTGTCTCCACCTTGTGGTCTTGCTCCACGTTCAGCGAAACGTTTTTCACGGTCTTCGGTAATTTTTACAAGTGTTGATAAGTTTTTACTAATTTCAACTACTTTTTCGTTTAAGGCTTTAATTTCGCCTAATAATGCTTCAATTGTTTGATTGTTTTCCATTAACAATGCCTCTTCTTTCTGGCGCCTAATTGATAAATCTGATAATAATATCTGATGTAATATGATTATAAGCACTTAATTAAGTATAGCATTAATTAAAAGAATGTATAATAAAAAATTAATTTTTTGATATATTTTTTTTATGATTTTAGTGTGATATCTTTAATTCAAATTTGACTTTTATTATCTCCAATTTTTTGACTAGCATCTCCAGCAATAACAACGACAATATTGTATGTTGTTGTTCCTTTTGTTAATGTATAGAAAATTGTTGATTGGTTAGTTTGCTCATCGTATGTGCCATGGTCTACAGTTGTAGTTCATAGTTTAGTATCTTTATTAAAGTCAATGGTTTTTTCAGCACGTGAATAAACGTAGGGAATGTAGGTATCAATTGTTAAAGTAACATTAGTTAGGATAGTGTCAATAGTTGAATCATAAGTTTTTAGGAAATCTAAAATCATACCTAAGGGTGAATCGGTAGTAAAAGTTTTATCTTTGACTCCTAAATCTGATAAAATTTCATTTCAATTATTGTCAATATTATCTTTATTTGAACTCTTAATTAAGTCTATAGCATCTTTGAAACCTTTATTAACAGATAAATCCTTTATTTTTTTACTAAAGTCAATAAAATTAATATTTAGTTTATCATCACTAGTAAAGGTTTTAATAATAGCCTCTAATCAATCATTAATGTTATATTGTGCTAAGGATGGTGAAAGCATATTAAATGCATCTTTTAGTTTATTATTAATAGCATCATGGAATAGTTTTGAACTTTCCATTGTTTGCGTAAATGTTGTTGGGTCCTTATCTTTACTTGCATTAATAACAACATCACTAAAAATTCCTTGGTTTTTGTCGTTAGCACTAAGTAAATTAGTAAAGAAAGTAGCAAAATTTTCTGGTGATGTGATTAGATTTTTAACAGTTGTTAATACATCGTTAATATTTAAAATACCTTTATCAGGTTCACTTGCTGTTGTACCATCAATAATTGTTTTGATAGTGGTTGTTGGTGGAAAACCTAGTACTTGTCATTTAATAACAGGAATAAGTATTTCAATTAGTTTCATAGGGTTAGCAATAAAAGGAAGAACAACTTTTAATAGTTTATTTGTGTCAATGTCAACTAGTTCGTTTCTTTCATTGTAAACCAATGCTTCATTTAAGGCTTTACCAAGAAATTGATTGCTTGTAGTTTTGTATAAGTTATTAATGTCAATACTTGTTTTAGCCATAAAGAAACTATCTCAACTAGTAATTTTACTAATATTTTCTTTGGTAAATAAATTTGTTGTAACATTTTCTGATGTAGCTTCACTTTGTTTGTCATAACCACTAGCAGTAAGTCAACCATCATTTCCATTTGGACCTAAAACAGTAAGTTGAATACTTTTAGCAATATCACCTTGACCATCATTATAGTAGTTCTTACCATTAGCTGTTAAATCTTTTGTTTGATCAAAACCTTTTAGTGAGTCTAATAAATCACCAACACTGCTTAATAATGATGGAATATCTAATGAACCATTAAACAGTTGTAGAAGCATTGGTTCAATTGCTGATTTTCTTAGATTTAGTAAACTAACAATATCTTCTGGTTTAGCATCTTTAATAATTGGTAAAAAAGATTTAACTGTTTTAATAGTATCTTTTATGCTATTAAAATTATCAGCGGCTGTAGTTGCGCTATTGTCAACAAAATTCTTATCTCCAACATTACCAGTAATGGTTTTATTATAGCCTCAATCATTGGTAAAATCTTGATAACTATTACCATCAGTAGTTTCGCTAGTATCATGCTTGATGTTATTGTCACTATTTTTTAATGTATCATTTAATAAGTTGTTAGTGTTAATATTTTGTTGTTTACTTGTTAGTAAACTTTTAGTAACAACACTACTTTCTTGTGCTCATTTTTTGACTTGGTCATTAACTACAATGTTATTGTCTGATGGTTTACCATTATCTTTTGTTTTACATGCTACTACTGGTAAAACTGTAGTTGAAGACATGGCAAGAATGCCAATTAGTGATAATATTTTTCTCATAATTATT
The DNA here is from genome assembly GCF_030913225.1 of Spiroplasma sp. AdecLV25b. GTDB lineage: Bacteria > Bacillota_I > Bacilli_A > Mycoplasmatales > VBWQ01 > Spiroplasma_E. Next base: position 22,486 of record NZ_JAQYTS010000048.1, on the reverse strand, counting down.
ACTCCTTTTCTTTGTTATTACAACATTATAGCAAAATAGATAGTTTAGAACTATCTATTTTGCTAAAAAGATGCGTAATTTTGCGTTTACTAACTACTTAGGGTACGCTCTTTTTTAACTCATAGAGTTAAAAAAGACTACATTACTTAAATTAATATTGAGTACATTGTAAAGATTTTATGCTAAAAATCATTTGAAATAAATATTAGTATTATCATGTCAAAGCCTTAAATCAATTTCTGCAAAGTGACCTATATCTGTAAGATAAATAATATAAAGTGACGTGATGTTATTAGAATCTTGAATATCAGTTGTTTGTTTAGAAGATTCAAAATTTATATTAGAATCATGATTTGGTACTGTTAATTTTAAATAAGAGTTATTATTAAAATTAAATGTGGAATATATTTTAGTAAACGTATCTCAATCACGAGCATTATTACTTCAGTTAATTAACGTATATGTATTACTAGTGTCATAATTTGTACCAAAACTAGGACCAATGTATTCATTATTTCAACCATAATTAATCGAACTATTTATATTATAAACATTATCATTAGTAGCAATAACATTAATAACACTATCTGCTAAAACTTCATCAGGGCTTTTAAAACTACTTTGATTAAGAAAATATGTACCCAAACTTTTAGCAACAACCCTATCAATTCCACCAGGAATACGTTCCGCTTTAGCAATATAATATAAACCTAATGTTTCACTTAAACTATTACTATGTTCTACTTTATTAGCTGATTGTTGGCTACTAATATCAATACGGTTTTCGACACCACCCATTTGTAAATATTTTCAACTGCTATTATCCCCACTAAAGAAACTAGCACTATAAACACTTTTACTATAAGGATTATAACTATCTTTAACAGTTGTTACTTTTTTATGAGCAGTCATTTCTTGTTGAATGTTATTTAACATATTTTTATCAGCATCAGTAAGTTTTAAACTAGAATCAATTGTTAGATTTCCATTACTATCAACAATAAAAGCATTTTTCGTTGGTGTTCCATCACTTAACTTACCAACAGCATGATTTGTATCATAACTATAATATTTACTATCAGTAGTTGCTTTATTAGTGATTCAACTATCTTGATTTAAATAACCAAATTTATTATTAAATAATGAATTTAATTTTGTTTCATTACTAGGGCTATTATTAAGTTCGCTATTAATATTAGTAGTATTATTAATAACATTTGCTGTTACGTTATTTGCTAACGTTAAAGTAGTTAAACTACTTAAAATAATTGTTAATTGTTTCATAATTTATGCTCCTTTACTTTTTAAACATAGATGGTCATAACAACCCGTTTTTTGAATAATTTTAGACTTTTTTCCCTATTTATGTGATAAAATCTTAATTATACACAAAGGGAGAAAAGCTTATAAAAGTAATACTAAACTTTTTAGTTTTAAAAAGCAACAAATTTTTGACACATATAAATTAATTTTTGAAATAGATTATTATCATTTGTTTATTTCCAACATAGGGTGATTGCAACTTAAGTAAGTATTAATTGCTAAGTGTAATTGTTTTAAATTTAAAATTACGAATACCTTGGAAAGTATTTAAATCTTCGCTATCAATAAGAGTAACTACAAAATGATAGGTAGTACCATTAATAGTATAATTAAAATCATATTTTAAATTAATGGTTTCAGTGTTATTAACAGTATTACGTTGCATACTAATATTATAAGTATGTCCTAATTTAGTATTAGGAACATCAAAATAATCCTCATAGTTAGTTTTAATTCATTGGTTATTAAAGTTACTAATAATATCTGATAAACCAAGTTTTTTATCAGTGTCAGCAGTAGTACCAAACATTAAGTTTAAAATTTTAGTTAGTTCACTATTTTGGTCGAGCATAGCTTTTTCTAAAATGTCAATGGGTAAATCAGGAGTAAAAATATTATAGTTAGTTCCTGGTTTATTACCACCAAGGTCAACATATAACTGTTCAATCCTACTATCTTGAATGGGGTCATTATTTTTAATAATATCTTTTAAGGTAACCATTGCCGTAGTTAGTTTATTTAATAAACCATTAGTAGCCTCTAGTAAAAATAATTTAGTTTTAACTAAATCTATATCAATGAATTTTCCTGCAGGATATTGGTTACCAAGTTGGGTAATAAGATTAACAATCATATCAACAGTATTTTTAACTTTATCTGATGTTAGGAAACCAGCAGCGCTATCAACTAAACTATTTTTAATGTCGTGATCAATATAAGTACTATTTAAAATAGAACCAAGTGGAGCATTAACTTTTCCAATCATGGGGGCAGTAACACCTATTTTTATATCATAAGTAAAGGTATCTAATGTTTTATCGTTACCAGATCACCCTAATAATTTTTTAATAATACTTTTTAATTGTTCAGGACTATTTACTAAATTTTTAATAGTATTAGCAATATCTAATAAGTTAAAACTTTGCGTAGTTTGGTTAGTTGGAATGTCACCAACTATTAAATGTTTAACACCAAGGGTAATATCAGGCATTTTTAAAATTCATTTTTTAATTATTGGGATAATACCTTCTATAATTAATAAAGGATATAAAGGATTGGATAATAAGAAAGGTATAAATTGTGATATATCTTTTAATAATCCATCTGTATCAATATTATTATTAGTATCAATATGGTCGCTAAGAACATCCCCAAAATATCGCGGTGCTGGTACTGGTGGCACTGGGGGAACAGGATTAATTATTTCAGAGTGGTCGCTACTAATTTTTCAAAATAAATAATTAATTAGTGAGCCACCGCGGTATAAATTAAAATCATCTTGTGATCATGAATCAAGAGCATGACCAGTAGTTAAAGCAATAAGTGTGGGCGTAAGACCGCTATTTAATTTTCAATCAGTCCCATTAACTCATGCACTATACGGTTTATAACTATTATCTTTTGAATTAATTATGAAATTTTTTAATGCTGACAAATCATTAGGTGTTTTTTGTCCGGTGGTATCTCATTCACCATTAACTAAGCCACCCATTAATCTACTAATTTCTGGAATAAAATCGGTATCATAGTTATTAATCAAATTAATCGCTAATTGTAAAGTTGCTGGTTTATCTGCTAGATTACCTTGCAAGGTTTTAAGAAATTCCACAATCGGTCCATGGGCGATCCCATTAGGAGCAATTGCTAAACTATACAAAGTTGGGTTGTTAAATGCTGTTAGTAATCTAATTCGACTAGCAGTATTAAAACCATTAGTAATTGTTCGTCGCGTGTTAACATTTTTTGTTAATGTTCCAGTTCCTGTCCCTTTAAAATAAGTACTAGCATCAAAACCATTGGTTTCAATATTACCATTACTTCCTCATTTATTTGCAAACTCACCTCAATTATTTACGGTTTGCCCGTTACTGGCATTAACAATACTCCCATTTTTAGTTTGTTTCATAATATCATCGTTAGTGCTATTAGTGTCACTGTCAATGACTTTGGACATAACAAGACTTTTAAGAACTGATGATGTTTGATCAGCAAAACTACGAGCTATGGCATTAGCAGCACGGTTAACATAAAAGTTAAAACTACAAGCTACTAGGGGGCTAGCAGATGAAGTTATTAATAAAACAATTCCAACTTTAGTAAACAATTTTTTCATAATCTGCTCCTTAATAATTTATTGATGTTTATTAATTATATTAATTTTACTAAAACTAAGATTTTTAAGTTGTAAGATACTTGTTTTGAACTAAATGACAGTAGTTATTAGTTAAGTTGAAAGTGAATAAAATCATTGTTAGTCAAACCAGTTAATATCTTTTGAAGCATTTTAATTGATAAAAATTGAAATAGTAATGTAATTAAATATAAAGTTTAAAAATAAAAAATGCAATAGGCGTACTGGAAATACCCTATTGTTGACAGAATATGCATAATGTATACATAAACCTGCATTTATGTTATATGTTTTTCATGATTTTTTTTACAACCGACATTTTAAATATAACTTAATATGTCGTTTTTTCGTTTTTAAAGTTTTCTGATTTATGAATATATAGGAAAAAACTTTGTTTATAAACAAAAGTTAGTTAAAATTATAAGTTTTTATTTAATTAAATTTAATAATCAAATGTCAGCAGTTGGCTGAACAAAGATACCTTGTTGATCATTTAATTGAAATACTGCTCCTTTTTTATTTAAATTAATATATTGTTGTTGACCATTTAAATATATAGAGTTTGATGTTAATAGTTTAGAATGAAAAATTTCAAAATATGTATTTCAATAAAAACTTTAATTGCTAATTTTAAAGAAATAGAGAACCACTGTGTTACTAATTTAACAACAAATCTAATGATGGAATACATGAAACAATCTGTAAACTTAAATAAAGCGTTAAAATAACAATTAAAACTTGATAAATAAACACGTATAAGTTTTATTAATAAAAAAATAAACGCAGTACAAAACATTAATAAAAGTGAAAAATATCAATTGATTAATAAATCTATTGATTCTAAACAAGAATTTAAACAATATCACAAAAAAATTCAACAATATGAAGAATACTACGAAAACATCATTGCAGAAAAAAAAGTAAGTGAAAAAGAAATTATAGACAAACTTAAACAACAATCAGACACAAAAAATCAAGAGTTAAAAGATGAAATTAGTAATCACGTAACTTTACTTACTTCGCAAATTCAAAGTTATAATGATAAGATAATTGATTTTATTAAATATTTTACTACTATGCTAAATAAATTTATTATATGATTTGAAAACAATAAATGAGATCGTGAAAAACATAAATTAAATCATACAATAAATTCTCTATTAAAGCCAGGAACAATTATTAAAATTATTTATAAAAATGATAATTTAGAATATCAATTACAATGATCAAATTTTATTTTTTTAAGAACACAAAATAACTATCATTTGGTATTAGCAATTACCAATAATGAAACATTTAATTATCAAAAAATGACTAATAAAGATAAAAAAAATTTTGTTAATGATTTAATTGAAAAGAAAAAGTATTATTTTTTACATGATAATTTTTGCCATTTATACACTAAATTTGCATTAGAAGAACATGCTTTTTTAACTAATAAAAAGATTAATAACATTTTAACAAAAATAGACCCATTAATAAATGAGATCGACACTATAGAAACTGAAACACCTGAATCAACTAATGAAAAACAAATTAAAATTTACAAAACAAAACTTGATGAAATATTTCAACAAGTTGAAAAAAAATATCATATCTTAAAAGAAGAATTAGATGACATTTTATCAAAATTTAAACAAAATACTGGTGTTATTAATTTTGATATTAATGAAACTAAAACTATAACATTATGCGAACTTGATGCTTCACTAGATTCCTCCTTTAAAGATTTAAAACTAATAGTTTTGTTTTCTTTAGCATATTTTAATTCTTCTTTTAATTTTTTTATTTCTTCGTTTGAAACTTTTATAATATCATCTTTAAGCTTTATTTCACGTGAAAAAGAATTAACTAATTCTTCAGTATATATGTCAGTATATTGTTGAATTCTTTGAATTATATCATCAGTTGGTTCACTGTTGTCATTAACTATAAATCAAATAAATATTATTACGAATGAATCTGATAAAGAATTTAGTGAATCAAAAATAAGGGATGTAGCAAATAGAGAATGTATAAGAATTTTATAACTAAAACCTTGGTACTACTTAATTATAGTACCAAGATTCTTTATCATTGTTTAATTATTAAATAGCATAATAATCATCAATAAACGGAATTCGTCAGAAAATATTTGGATGGACACTATAACTAATGATAAATGCTAGTATTCCAACCCCTAAAATAAAGAAACAAATATCTTTAAAATCAATATGGTATTGGCGAAAACGGGTACGTTTACCTTGAGGGTCATAACCACGTGAGTCCATAGCATAAGCTAGGTCTTCGGCTTTTTGGAATGAAGATACTAATAATGGAATAATTAATGAAACTAATGATTTAACTTTTTCTTTAAAATGCCCATTTTTTAAATCCACACCTCGCGAAGCTTGCGCTTTTAAAATTCTTCCTGCTTCATCCAATAATGTTGGAATTGAACGTAAGGCAATAGAAATAATCATAGAAATAATATGAACTGGAAATTTAATAACTTTTAATGGCATCATAATGTCTTCTAAAGCCAATGTTAAATCTAATGGTTGCGTTGTTGTTGTTAATATTGTCGTAATTAAAATCATTAAGTAAATTCTAACTCCCGTGTAAAGACTGACGAAAATCGCTTTATAAGAAAGTTTAATCGCACCTCAATGTCAAATCATTCCAACTTCAGGACTACTTCCTGCTAAAAAACAGTTAATCATAAATAATATTATTGTCATAAACAAAATAGGACGCATTAAACGAAATAACATAAGAAATGGTAATTTAGCACAAAAGAAAATAGTCAAAACAGCAACACCAATAATGGCATACCCTTCAAAACCGGTATGGAAAAAAATGGAAACAATTAAGCAAATTAAAACTACCAATTTGATTCTTGGATCAACACGATGAACAATTGAGTTTAATGGTAAATATCGTCCAAAACTAATTTTCATAAATCTTTTTCTCCTTACTTTTTCTTGTCATTTTTTGCTAATATTTGTTCTAATTGTTCAATTAATTCTGAAGTACTACGAGCATTAATTTTTGAAGTATCAAATCCAGCAGCTTCTAGTTTATATAAAAAACTATAAACTTTTGGTGGTTCAATGCCAGTTTCAGCAATTAATTGTTGATCACGGAAAATGGTAATAGGATCAGCTTTTTTATAAATTTTAGTATTATGTAAAACAATAACTTCATCAGCTACCATTAATACATGATTCATATTGTGAGTAACAAGAATAATTGTTTTATTTTCTTTATGATTTAAATCATAAAATAACTTAATTAATTCTTTTTCACCATCAGGGTCTAAACCAGCAGTTGGTTCATCAAGAATTAGCGTATGACCTTGTAATGCTAAAATTCCCGCAATAGCTACCCTTCGTTTTTGACCACCTGATAAATCAAAAGGACTACGAGGTAAATAACTTTTATCTAATCCTACCACTTTAATATATTTTTTAGCCAAGTCTCGAGCAACATCTTTTTTTTCACCAAAATTAACAGGTCCAAACATAATATCACGTTCAATTGTTTCTTCAAACAATTGATATTCAGGAAACTGAAATACTAAGCCAATTTGTTTACGAATTTTTTTAATATCACGTATTTTCTTTTGATTGGCTTTAATAATAAAATCATTGATAGAAACAGTTCCTGTCATTGGAATTAATAAACCATTAATATGTTGGACTAAAGTTGATTTACCACTTCCAGTTTCACCAATAACAGCAACTATTTTATGTTCATCAATATCAACAGTAATATCTTTTAATGCTTCATATTGATAAGGGGTTTTAGGTGAGTAAGTGTAACCTACTTCTTTGAATTTAATTGACATAGTTTAGAAATCAACTCCTCTTCATTCAACGTCTCGGCAATGTTTATTCCTTTACTTTTAAGACCTAATGAGACTTTCAACACAAATGGAATATCAAGATGAATACTTTGAAGAAATTTCCATTCTTTTAGTATTTCTGCTGGTGTTCCATAACGCACTAGCTTTCCTTTATTCATAACGATAACTTTATCAGCATTGATAATTTCATCCATATCATGGGTAATAGAAATAATAGTTTTATTACGTTGTTTTTGTAATTCCAACATAATCTCTTTTACTTCTCGTTTACCTTTTGGGTCTAACATGCTTGTGGCTTCATCAAAAATAATGATATCAGGTTCTAAGGCTAAGACAGAAGCAATAGCAACTCGTTGCTTTTGTCCACCTGATAGTCATAGTGGTTCATGATCTAAGTATTTTTTCATACCTACAGCTTTAGAAACACGGTCAATGATGGCAGGCATATTGCTTGGTGGAACTAAATGATTTTCCAAACCAAAAGCAATATCATCACGAACAGTGGAACCAATAAACTGGTTATCAGGATTTTGAAAAACAATTCCTAAATGTTTTCTTAATTGTTTAATATTTTTATTAGTCACAATTTCACCAAAGAGTTTAATTTCTCCTTTTTGTTTATGTAAAACACCAATAATAAGTTTTGATAGTGTTGACTTACCAGAACCATTATGGCCAATAATAGTGATGTATTCACCATGAGTAATGTCAAAACAGACATTATCAACAGCATTTGGATATTCTTGTTTATAACGAAATTCAACGTTTTTTAAACTTAGTGATATTTTAGATTTACTCATACAAATTCTAACTCCATTTTTAAAGATTATAATAGTAAAATTATAACAGTAATTTTATATATATCAATTTATAATTTTTAATTATTTTTTATTAATAACTCTAATAAATTTTATAATTAAGTAAGACTTATTTCATAACTAAAGATGTCGTTATCTTATGATAATGTCCAACCTAAGATTAAAATAATACCTTAGGAGGTATCATATAGTGCTTACCCGAAAGTTGTAATTTTATAAGAACCTGTTTAAAAAAGTTCAAACTAGTATATAGAGTGCAAAACTTTTAACTTTTTGTTGTGGAAAACTAAATATTTGATATAAAACTAAAGTTTAGTTTAATTAGGTAGTAAAAAAATATTTTTAACATTCAAAAAACCTTTGTGTGTCATTACGTTACATATTATAAATAGCTTGAAAAAACTTTATTTTAATAGATTCTAAACAAGTTCTTAGACAAAAAACAACATATATTTTAGATGCTGATATTTCTGCATGTTTTGACAACATTAATCAAAAAATTCTGTTAGAAAACTTAAAATATTAAAATAAATTTCATTAAAATTATTAAGCAATTTAATTATAAGACCTTTGGTGTTCTAGTAAGTTTTTTTGAACTTACTAGGCGTTTTATATTTAAACACAAAACAAATGTTAGGAGAAACAATATGTTTAGAACTGAAATTATGGAAAAATTTGAAGAAAAAAAGAAAAGAAGAAATATTTAAAAAAATATTAAAAAATATAAGTGATAACACATTTGAAGAAACTAAAAATTTAATTAAAGAATTAGGAGATATAAATTTTAAAAGTGGAAATGATACAAGAACTATTTGATCAACTGCTTGTTGAATAGGAAATCAAAAATTAGCTAAATTTTGTTTAGAAAACAAAGTTGATGTAAATGCTCAAGATGATCATGGTAATACTGCTTTAAGTTGAGCTATTATGAACAATAAATCAGAAATGTGTAGATTTTTATTGAATAAGGGTGCTAGTTTAGAAATTAAAAATTTTATTGATAAAACACCTTTAGATTTTATTAAAACTGGCACGGTTACTCTCAGAATTCTATTAAAATTGAAAAAAAAGCAACAATTAAAGAATTAGAAAATTACTTCTATGAAAAATTTAAAAAAGAAACTATAAACAAGATAAATTATGAACAATTAATTCGTTCACTCCCCGGAACTACTACTTTTGCTAGTGATGAATGTAATGAGAATAAAAAAATTAGTGAACTTATTTCTGCTCTTCAAATTAATGAATATACTATTTTAAAAGAATTAAACGCAGTAAATCCCGAACAAAATTTAATACATAATCTTGATAAACTAGAACTAAAACTAGATAAAGAACGAATTGAAAAAATTAAAGAAGAATTAACTGAAACAGAATGAGACAAATTACATAAAAAAATAGAACAACAAAAAAATCAAGAAGTAAATACTATTAGTATAAGTAAAGCAAACCCAGAAATTAAAAAACAAAATCCTAAAAAAACCCAACCATTTCAAGGAAGACAAGGAACAACACAACCTCAAGATTTTCCTCAAATAACTAAAAAAGAAGAAACATCAAAGTTAAGTAAAAAGAAATCTACTTACGCTCTACACTAAAAATAAACTAATAAAAAGTAATTAGTGTATGACTTTCAATTACTAATAATTACATACAGCAAATTAGTCTCTTTGTATGATCTTGGCATCATTACAAATTTTAGAACAACAAAAAGCAACCAAAAACAAAAAAGGCATAGAAAATATTGTACTAAATCAATTCAGAAAAACTAAAGTTATAGAGAAAATTAAAAATTATTCTTTAATTTTCGTAGGAATTTCAAATGTAGTTTTTATATTTCTTGTTCGTTTTATTTACTTGTAACTTTTTAATATTCATATGACAGAACCTAATATTAAAATAATATGTGGAATAATACTAATATAAAGTCATGGATTTCCATAGTCTACATTTTTACCAATAAATAATCCTAAAAGAATAACAGTAGAAATTATAATAAAAAGTATGCTTCAAATTTTAACTCAAATTCCAGGAACAACCTTAGTGGAAAAAGTTGCTAATATATACATAATACCAATTAAAATCAATCAAAATCCACTTTCTTGAAGACCAAAAAAATTATAGCTAATAAAATTGATAGAATATAATAAACCAAAAAAGGAAAATAATACTGCTCCAATTAATATTAATATTTTTTCCAAAGTTAAACTAATTTGAATTTTGCCCATATATGAAAACCTCGTGAATCTTTATTTTATTAACACTTATATTGTACATTATTTAAAAAATAAATCTTTCATATACTTTTTAGAGTAAAAAAATGAATGTTAATTATAAGAAACTTCATTTTTAAAATAACAACATTCTTAATTGGAAATAAAATTTAAAATTATTTTTTTACTTTCTGGCAACTAATTCATATAATAATGATAAAATGGCACTACCAATTAAGACATCATTTTGATTATGATTAGCAACTTGATTGCTAAAAGTAGGTAATAAACAAAGATTATCAAAAAAATATTGATCAATAATACGTCCAATATCATTATTAGTCATGATTGATTGTGGTTTTAAAATTTTTCAGTATTCATCATTATTTTTTATTAACATTCATGTTTTTTTAGTAGCACCAATATCTTGATGTAAACCTTTTTTATATAAAGGTAAGTTCAATATATGATCTTTGTTTCAAATATCATATAAGTCAAATATTTTATGATAATGGAAAAAATAAGTGATTTTATTTTTGTTTTTAGCTTCATCAATATGATAAGCTAAATAATTTTTTAATAATAAAATTTCAGTTCTTGCCCCTAATACTACTAATGATTTAATGTGATATTTTAATAATTTGCTAATTAAAAATTTATAAAATTGGGCTTGAAAAACTATTAATTCATTATTATTTTTTAAAATGCTAGCATTTGGAATTAGTGTTTTTACAAATAATTTTAGTTTTTTTCGTTGCAGAATGTCAGGAGCTAAGTCTTCTTTTTTGGTAATTATTAATATAGCAATTGAAAAAATTTTCTCAAAATCATTTTGATAAATATTATTGGTCTTTTTTTGTAACAAATTACGAAAAGTTTCAAAATCAAAAATAGCAATTGAAAATTCAATTTTATCTAAAAATTTCTTAATAGTACTAAGATTTATTTCAATATCCAAATCATTTATTTTAAATTTTTGCATTACAATGTCCTTATTCGCTAAATCTTATTTAATAATAGCGCTAATTTCATCAGGTTCACGTTTTATAATTTTAGTTTTTGAAGAGTGTCCATATCCAGCACATACTAAAACAGCAACATGGTATTTATGAGGTTCAATTAATTTATTAGTTTCTAGAAATTGTAATAATAGTTTTTTATTAAAACCTCCAAGAACAACATTATCAATTTCATGCGCTGTTAATAACAATAATAAATTTTGTAACAAAATAAAAGTTTGACATTGTGCTCAATGACTAATTTGTACTTTTTGTTCGACATCAAAGAAATTGTTAAAAGTTAATTTATATGTTTCATATTGAACTTTGGTTAAATTACGGTTTTTCATAACAGTCTTCATGAATCAATCATTACTAGTATTAAAGGTTTCGCCACTATAACTAAGTAATATAAATAAATGAGAACAACTGCTTACTTGTTCTTGATTGTTAATAATTGGTTGTAGTTCTTTTTTAATTTTAGGATTGCTAATAACTAAAATTTTTCATGGTTCTAAACCATAAGCGGAAGGAGTGTGACGAACATAGTTTAAAATATCATTAATTTTACTATCGGTAATTATTTTTGTATTATCATAATTTCGAATTGATTTACGATTTAAGATTATACTTTCTAGTTCCTTAACATAAGGCATGGGTATCAACTCTTTTCTTCAAGTTAATTTTACTACTTAAATGATAAAATTTTAAAAAAATCTTTACTCTTAAAAATAAAGAGTAAAGATTTAATATTTTAGAATAGTTAAAGTAATTATTTAATAATTTCAGTAACTTGTCCAGCTCCAACAGTTCTTCCACCTTCACGGATTGAGAATTGTGTTCCTTTTTCAAGGGCAACTGGGTGAATTAATTCAACAGAAATAGTTACGTTATCGCCAGGCATAATCATTTCAGCTTTTTCACCTTTGTTTTTAAAGTCATCCATACTTCCTGTAACATCTGTCGTACGGAAATAGAATTGTGGGCGGTATCCAGCATGAAATGAAGTATGACGTCCACCTTCTTCTTTACTTAAGATATAAACTTCAGCTTTAAACTTAGTATGTGGTGTAACAGATCCAGGTTTGCAAATAACTTGTCCACGTTGTACATCTTCACGTTTGATTCCACGCAATAATACTCCAACGTTATCTCCAGCATAAGCTTCATCTAAGAATTTTCTGAACATTTCAATATCTGTAACAACAACTTTTTTGTGTCCATTGTTAATACCAACAATATCAACTTCTTCATTTTTCTTTAAAGTTCCACGTTCAATTCTTCCCGTAGCAACCGTTCCACGTCCTGTAATAGTGAATACATCTTCAACGGCTAATAATAACGGTTTTTCAGTATCTCTAACTGGAGTTGGAATTCATTCATCCATAGCAGTTAATAATTCTTTGATTTTTGCTTGTCATTCAGGTTTTCCATCAAGCGCTCCTCTTGCAGAACCACGAATGATTGGTGTGTTGTCTCCATCGAATTCGTATTTAGTTAGTAATTCACGAATTTCCATTTCAACTAGTTCTAACATATCTTCATCTTCCATAAGGTCACATTTGTTTAAGAAAACAACAATGTTTTTAACACCAACTTGACGAGCAAGTAAAATGTGTTCACGAGTTTGAGGCATTGGACCGTCTGTAGCAGCAACAACTAAGATTGAACCATCCATTTGCGCAGCACCAGTAATCATGTTTTTAATGTAGTCAGCATGGCCTGGACAGTCAACGTGAGCATAGTGACGTTTTGTAGTTTCGTACTCAACGTGAGCAGTGTTAATTGTAATACCACGTGCTTTTTCTTCAGGAGCTGCATCGATATCAGCATATCCTTTAGAAACACCTTTGTACCCATCTTTTTCATGTTTTGAACAATAGTCAGTAATTGCAGCTGTTAATGTCGTCTTACCATGGTCAACGTGACCAATTGTTCCAACGTTAACGTGCGGTTTACCACGTTCGAATTTTTGTTTTGGGCCTGTAGCTGCAGGCTTTTTCTTTACTTCTGCCATTTTATAATTCCTCCTTGAATATACTAATTTTATTTTGATATTTTATTTATTTAACAATATAATTAAACACTACAGTAATTTTAAAGTAAAGTTAAATTACTTGCAATTAAATTATCATTATTTTTAAGAAATTCTTACTTTTTTATACTTACCAACAATTGTTTCTGTTACTGATTTTGGTGCTTCTTCATAATGTGAGAATGACATTGTATATGTTCCACGTCCTTGGGTCATTGAACGTAACTCAGTAGCGTATCCGAACATTTCAGAAAGTGGTACTTTACATCTAACAACTTTAGAATGACCTCTCATATCATCGCTAATAATTGTTCCTCTTTTGCCAGAGATTTTACCAACAATAGATCCGTAGTAATCTTCAGGGATAACTACTTCAACATCCATAATTGGCTCTAATAATACTGGTTTTAATAAGTCTTTATTATCTTGTAATGCTTTAGAAGCAGCAATATTAAAGGCATTTTCTGAAGAGTCAACTGGGTGGAATGAGCCATCATATAGCGTTGCTTTAACATCAATTACAGGATATCCAGCAATTAAACCATTAGCAAGTGATTTAATTAAACCAGCTTCAACAGGTTTAATGTATTCACGAGGCACTTTACCACCAACGATTTTATCAACGAATTCAAATCCTTTATCAGGGTTTGGTTCAAATTTAATAATAACGTGACCATATTGCCCTTTCCCTCCAGATTGGTGAATATATTTACCTTCGGCTTTTTCACAAACTGCTTTAATTGTTTCACGATAAGCAACTTGTGGATTACCAACATTAGTTTCCACTTTGAATTCACGTTTTAGACGGTCAGTTAAGATATCTAAGTGCAATTCTCCCATTCCTGAAATAATTACTTGTCCAGTTTCTTTATCTGTTGCGACACGGAAAGTTGGGTCTTCTTCTGCTAGTTTTTGCAATCCGATACCCATTTTTTCTTGATCAGCTTTAGTTTTTGGTTCTAAAGCTAATGAGATAACTGGTTCTGGGAATACCATTTTTTCAAGAATGATTTCATGTTTTTCATCACATAAAGTATCACCAGTAGTTGTATCTTTTAACGCAGCAATAGCTGCAATATCACCAGCATATACTTTTTTAATTTCTTGACGACTATTAGCATGCATTTGAACAATACGTCCAACACGTTCTTTTTTATCCTTTGTTGAGTTTAAAATGTAACTTCCCGCATTTAGTGTACCTGAGTACACTCTGAAGAAAGTTAATCTTCCAACAAAAGGATCAGTCATAACTTTGAAAGCTAAAGCTGAGAATGGTTCACTATCACTTGATTTACGAACATCTTCTTTACCATTTGGCAAGATTCCTTTAATAGCAGGAACATCTAGTGGTGAAGGTAAGTAATCAATAACAGCATCAAGCATTAATTTAACACCTTTATTTTTGAAGGCACTTCCACATAAAACAGGGAAGAACTTAGCATCAATAGTAGCTTTACGAATTGCTTTTTTGATTAATGCAGCTGGTACTTCTTTTTCTTCTAAAAATAAGTTCATTATTTCATCATCATAATCACAAAGCGCTTCAAGTAATTCATGACGTCTAATTTCAACTTCATCTTTTAAGTCATCGGGGATTGGAATTTCTTTATAGTCTTCATTAGGTTTACCATCAAAGTGGTAAGCTTTCATTTCGATAATATCAATAATTCCATCAAATGCATCTTCAACACCAATTGGTCATTGAATAGCATGAGCATTGGCACCAAGTCTGTCTTTTAATGTTTGGATTGAATGTGCAAAGTCAGCACCAGTTTTGTCCATTTTGTTGGCAAAAACAATTCTTGGAACATTATATCTAGTTGCTTGGTTTCAAACAGTTTCAGTTTGTGGTTCAACACCTGTTTGAGCATCTAATACAGCAACTGCACCATCTAAAACACGAAGTGAACGTTCAACTTCAACAGTAAAGTCGACGTGACCGGGGGTGTCAATGATGTTAATACGGTAGTTTCTTCAAACAGCAGTAGTTGCTGCTGAAGTAATAGTAATTCCACGTTCTTGTTCTTGTGCCATTCAGTCCATAGTAGCTGCACCTTCGTGCACTTCACCAATCTTATGAATTTTACCAGTATGATATAACACACGTTCAGTAGTTGTAGTTTTACCAGCATCAATATGAGCCATAATTCCGATATTTCTAGTATGTGCTAGTGAATATTGGCGACCTGATATTTCTGACATTTAATTTTCTCCTTTATATTATTATCATTTATAATGAGCAAATGCTTTATTAGACTCAGCCATACGATGGATTTCATCACGTTTTTTGATTGATGAACCGTTACCTGTGTAAGCATCCATAATTTCAGCAGCTAATTTTTCTTCCATACTTCTTCCGTGTCTTGCTTTTGAGTAGGCAACTAATCAACGGATAGCTAGTGTTCCTTTACGAACTTCACTAACTTCAATTGGAACTTGGTAGTTAGCACCACCAATTCTTCTTGTTTTAATTTCTAGTTGTGGTGTAATGTTAGCAATAGCCTTTTCAAATACTGATAATGGTTCTTCTTTTGTTTTTTCGGTAACAATTTTAAAGGCATTGTAAACTATTCTTTGCGCTACACTTTTCTTACCGTCAGTCATAATTGCATTAATAAGTTGTGTTACAACTTTTGATTTAAATACTGGGTCGGCAACTAGTTCTCTTTTAATAGCTTGATTCTTACGCATTGATTTTTCCCTCCTTATTTTTTATCTTTTGGTTTTTTAGTTCCGTATAGAGAACGACTTTGGTTACGTTTAGCAACTCCTGCAGTATCAGCAACTCCACGTACTACGTGATATCTAACTCCGGGCAAGTCTTTTACTCTTCCTCCACGAATTAAAACAATAGCATGTTCTTGTAAGTTGTGACCTTCTCCTCCAATGTAAGCAGTAACTTCCATACCATTAGTTAAACGAGCACGAACGTACTTTCTTAACGCTGAGTTAGGTTTTTTTGGTGTCATAGTTCCAGCACGGGTAACTACACCTTTTTTTTGAGAACAACTAATTCCAAATGTTCTTTTTGATAATGAATTGTATCCAACATTTAATGCTGGAGATTTTGATTTATACTTTTTAGTTTTACGTCCATTACGTACTAACTGATTCATTGTTGGCATTAATTGCAAGCCTCCTTCTAAAATGAAAAGATTAATTATATACACAAGTCCTAGTGTATCAAAATTTAGTCCAATAAGTATAATAACAGTTTTTAGGGGTAATAGTCAAATTATTTTAAAAAAATAAAAAATTTTTCTTTAATTTTGTAGAAAAGTAAGTGTGATGTATTTTTAGATATAAAATAATACTTATAGTGTTATTTTAAGCAAATTTTTTGCAAATAATAAATCTTTTAAATTTGAATATTGGAAATAAATAACACTTTATTATAAAAACTATTTTTAGTATAATAAATTAAAGAAAATTTTAAAGTTAAAAGAGCACTTAGTTAACTAGTGCTCTTTATTTTATTTAGTTTATTGCTTTATTTTACGTCAACAATATTGGTTTCAAAAACAATACTAGTAATAGTTTTAAGTGTAACGATAACTTTAATAAGAAACTGCTACTTGAAATAATCTACAGCATTTTTTGAGTGCTAGAGATTCTAGTTAAATTCTTACCTTGAACACCTGATTTTAAAGCAGTAATAATATCATCAACATCATTTGGTATTGTTCCTGGGTTACAACTGTAGTTCCTAATGGGCTACTATGCCAGTTAAAACTGCATCAAATGTTTCAGACTTTGAACCAACTGTAACTATAACGCGAAGAGTGTTATTATCTATAACTAATCTAGTATGTCCATCACTTGGTGTAGCAAAAACAACTGTAGCATCAACTTTAATTTTTGTAGCTGCTGCTTGAAATAACATTAAAGCATCTGCTTGTGTGCTTAAAGTACCTAAACTTGACCCATCCACACCAGCTTTTAATTGGCTAACAATTGCATCAGAATTTTCCTTTAATTTTGTAGAAAAGTAGGGTTTTCACTTTAAAATTTAATTAAAAGTAGTATTTTCTTATTAAGAGGTGATTTCATGAATAAAAATGATATTATTGAAGGATTAAACAAACTTTCGGATAAAGATTTCATTGAAATTATTAGAAATTCTGAACAAAGAATTAAAATAATCGGGAAAAAAGAGAAATTGGCAGCAGTTGAAGAAAAATTTGAAAAGAAAGGTGTGCAATGTCCTGATTGTGACTCATTTCAATGTATAAAGAATGGAACTAAGGATTATAAGCAACGTTACAGATGCAAAAGTTGCAATATTACTTTTCATGCTTTTAAAAAACATTACTTATACTGAAGTCACTTATCTCATGACCAATGAGATTTATTAATACAACTTACCATATTAGGAATATCTGCTCATAACATTTCTCAAGCTATCAATACCACTCTTAGAACTGCCTGATTTAATCGCCAAAATTCATGAAATCACCACAACTAGCAAAATCACAACAACCCCCTAAAAAGCTCAAATGCACTATCCAAATTGATGAAACCTTCCTCAAAGAAATACATAAAGGTAACTTTAAAAACCCAGATGATCCAAGAAAGAAAACACATAGAAGAAAATAGTAAAGATTTGAATTGTTGTATTGAAATGGCAATTGATAGCGAAAATAATATATATGCTCAAGTTACTAACACTAAAAGATTAAAAAAAGAATGAGTTCAAAAAAATTTAACTAATGAACTCATTGAAGAAGGTTCAATACTAGCTTGCGACATGCACACCTTATATGACACAGTAGCACAACAAACAAAATGTACTCTTCAACAATTCAAAACTAAAACAAACCCAGAAGCAAGTTATAAAAACTTAAATAAAGTTAGCAAAATACAATCAAGTTTAAAAGAATTTATTACTCATTATCATGGAATAGGATTTACCGACATTCAACAATATCTCAACTTATGGAAATTTAAGTATCAGCACTATGGATTAACGCCTCATCAAAAATCTACCGTGTTGTACTTTGCTATATAAAAATAAAAAATCCAAAATTCAATAAAAGCAAATTTTAGGTTGTATTGATGCCTTTTTTTATTTCATCCCTACTTTTCTATAAAATTAAAGGAAAATCTTAAAAGTAAGAGAAAAACTCATTTTCAATCTTTAAGTTTTTGTTATCATTATAACCAAAATTCAGTTTTAGAAATTTTCATTTTTAAACACAATTGTCAATGACTTTTAATACTGAATAATGATTTTTACTATAACTTTTAACTTTAAAAATCGAGAGTTATTTTTTCTTTTCATTATTAATTCAGGAAATTAAAATAGCACTAGTTAACTAGTGCTATTTATGTTTAATTTATTGTGTTTATTTATTTTACATTAACAATATTGGCGTTAAAAGCATCGCTAGTAATGGTTTTAAGTGTAACGATAACTTTAATAAGACTATCACCATTAATTAAAGGTGTAGTTGCATCAGCTGGTACTGCTAATGTTACAGTAGCATCTTTATTAATGTAAGTTGTTGTTGTTTGGAATAAATCTAAAGCATTTTTTTGGGTGCTAATTCCACTAGTTAATCTTTACCTTGAACACCTGATTTTAAAGCAGTAATAATATCATCAACATCATTTTGTAAGGTTCTTGCTTTACTACCACAAGCCACAACTGTTGATAGTGATGCTGTTGTTAATACTGTAGCACCTAATAGTCTAATTATTATTTTCATGCTTTTCATAAGTTTTTCCTCCAGGTTTTTCATTTGTTAATAAGCAAGATAGTATCAAAAAAATCTTAAAAGTAAAGGAAAAAACTAATTTTCAACCTTTACGTTTTCATTACTATTATAGGAAATTCAGTTTTAAAAATTTCATTAAACACGGCTTTTTTGAAAAATGTTATATAATAATACTATCATTTAAGTTATTTTTAATATATTGATGATGATTGGTTATGAGGAAAGGGTTGAAATTTTTATGCAAAAAAAACAAATTATTAAAGTGGTTCAAAAAGAATTACAAAGTTCAGAAGCAGATTACAAGGATGCTTTAGAAACTATGTTTGAAAAAATTATCCTGACTTTAGAGCGGGGAGAGGACGTTACAATAAGAAACTTTGGAACATTTACGATTAAAACTCGTAAAGCCCGCAGAGGAGTAAATCCTAAAACAGGTGAATCAATTATGATTGATAAACAACGTGTTGTTAAATTTAATTCATGCAAAAAATTAAAACAATTAGTAAATGGTAAAGGAAAAAAATAGTTTAAAGGCACTTTGATTAACAAAGTGCCTTTAACTTAATAAATTTTGATGCATAAACTCTTAATATAATAAACTTTTCTAATGCTATTGTTTCTACTATTTTTGATTCAGAATTATTTTCTAATTTATTAATAGTTTCCATAGTTTGACCTTTGGTAGCATGAATAAAAGGTCGTGCTCTTCAAAATGTATAACCTAATAAAGGTAATAATACAGATGCTGCAAATAAATCAATAAAACCAACAAATAAATAAAAATAGAAACCATCACCAGTACTCTTGGCAACGACATACCCTAATCCTAAACAAATAATAGGCATAATAATAGTACGTTGCAGACTAGCAAATAAAGAAATTTTACCACGATTAATTGATTGATAAAAAATAACAGCAATATAATGTAATGTTGCTAACGGATAAAATGCAAATTGCATAATAATATAAATCTTAAAATGTTTAGCCATTGCTAAGTCAACACCAAAGAAATGCATCATATATTGACCTGCAATTACTACTAATAGTAATGAAGCTATTAATAATAAAATTAACAATAATGTTAAGCGTCACATTAATTGTCAAACACGACTAAAATCTTTTGTTCCATAGACATAACCAACTAATGCCCGTGCTCCTTGCGTAATTCCAATAATTGGCGCATTAATTAAAACTAATCATGGCATAATTCCACCATATAACTGCACATAAACTGGAATACTACTGTCACTATTATGATAATCTGGAGGTGGTAACAAATTTAAAATTTTAGTTGTAACCATAGCTAAAATACTTTGAGCAATATTTTGTAATAATGACGTTGCACCAATTAGTAAAATACCTATTACAAATGCTTTCTTTAATTTTAAGTGTACTAAATTAAATCTGATATTAGAACCACTATGTCAAATAATGGCAATAGCCATTAAGTTAATACTTGCTCAAGCAATGATAGTAGCATAAGCTGTCCCTTCCATTCCCATTTTACCAGGAATAACAAAAATAAAGTCTAATGATAAGTTTACTAAACAAGCAAAGACATTAATTAAGATAGTTCATAGCATCATTCCCTCACTACGTAGTAATGAAATTCAAAAATTAGCTAAAAATAAAAAAGGAGTTGCTAAAATTAATATTCTTGAAAAACGGACTGCCTCTTTAATAATGATGTCTCTAATAGCTGGATCAGTGCTGCCGTCAGCACTACCTGCCTGAAATTCAATAATACTTTGACAACTAAAGTACATAGTTATCATAAAAATAATAGAAATAATGAATGACAATAAAAAACCATTACCTAAATATTGTGACATGCGTTCACGTTTGTTTTTTCCATAGGCAATAGAATACTTAATTCCCGTTCCTGTGGAAATTAATAAAGCAAATGCTACCATCATTGCTGATGGAACTGCTGCATATGTTGTAGCAATGTTAATAATTTTCAATGCCTGGTCAGCTGAAATTGTTAAATTGGGATTACTATAATTATTAATAATATTATTACCACCTCATTGGGTAGCAATTCATTTATCAAAAATTTGATAAGTAGAAAAAATAATAATAGCAATAATGGTCGGAGTTACCATCATAAAAATCGCTTTTCATGGTTTAGCTGTTGTAAAAATTGCTTGTCGTTTTAATTTTTTAGCTAGATTTCTAGTGGCTTTATTATTTTTAACTGCTGATTGAGTTTGTGTAAGTCTATTCATAATTTCTCCTTTCTAATTATAATTAAAATAAAATTCTTATATTCTGAAATACAAGAAACAAATTGTTTATTAATGCTTTTTTTGACGTAAACATCTCACTTATAAGTATAACTCATTATTAATATATCTTACATAAATTATTAAAAAATATTCCTGTGTCCTAAAATGTTACCTTCTAAAAGTTAATATTTTAACCTTCTTAGATTGGGATTTAACCTCAAAAGGTAATAACACATTTTTAGTGCAAAAATCAGAAATAATTATAAATAAAATTTAAAAGTTTAAAATATATTTACTTCTTAAAAGTTTTAAGAAGTTGTGGTCTTTATAATGTAAAGAAATACTAGTTAAATTAGTTTTTTTATATATAAACAATAAAAAATCTTACTATAAAGGAGACAAAAAATATGAAAAGCATAAAAACATTATTAAGATTAATGGGTGCTATTAGTTTAAGTGCAGTTGCAACAAGTTCAGTTGTTGCTTGTACATCGCAACTAAAATTTACTGAATTAACTAACACTGGACTTAATGGTGAAATTAGTAGTCTATTAAATATCAACAGAACAATTTATGTTGCCACTGGTGGAGTGACCGAACCAAAATTATATAAATCAACAAACGGCAATACATTTACTGAATTAACTAACACTGGAATTAATAATTGAATTAATAGTTTATTAAATGTCAACGGAACAATTTATGCTGCCGTTGAAGATAATGAACGTTATCATGATAAGTTGTATAAATCATTAGGGTAATAATACTTTGTTTATTACTAATTAGAATCTTTATTTCTTTTTATTTTACAAATGGTTAGGTTAAGTCTAAGATTGTGTGTAAATTTAAAAAAGTAATAAAAAATGAGCCATATACCCCTCCTTATCAAATATAATTAGTTTGAAAATAAAAACTAGATAGGATGAGAAATATATGACTCCATTAAATTTTACAATA
>NZ_JAQYTS010000014.1 GCF_030913225.1 Spiroplasma sp. AdecLV25b | reverse complement strand
AGTAGACAAACCACATTGAGCATTTAATTTTGAACAATATACTCCTGCTACTTTATTACCTAAAAAATATGCAGATGATAAATTACAAGATAAAACTGATAATGTATTAATAACAACAGATAAAACTATTACTGGTGCTATTAATGAAGTTAAAACTATTAATGATAAACAAGATTTACATATTAGTCAAATTATGACTAAAGTAACTAATGTAGAAAATGTTTTAGTTTTAAAACAAGATAAATTAACTGCTGGTGATAATATAACTATTAAAGATAATATTATTAGTGCTACTGGTGGTAAAACTGATTTAACTGATTATTATAAAAAAGAAGAAACAAATAAATTATTAGATAAAAAACAAGATAAAGAAAATTGAGTTGTAATAGGAAATAAAATTGATAATAGAACATGAAGTAATTTTGATATTAATCTTGGTAAAACATATCGTGTATTTATAACATGACACAGAAATGCACCTGAACAAAATGGTTATCCATTAATGTTATTGTTTAAATCAGCAAAAGCAGTTGGAACTGGTACATGAACTCTTTTAATTGGTAAAATTGATAATAAAGACGCTTCTTTAATTCTTAAGGCTGATTATACTAAATCTAATAAATGAAGTTTATTTATTAAATGTGAAATTGATGGTGGTGCTATATTTAGTTTTGAAGAATTTAAAGTAAATACTTATAAAATCACTAGTAATACATTAGATATTACTTCACCAAGTATAATTAATATAGATAAACCAATTAAAATTAATTCAAAAAGTTTAGAAACTAATGAAATAGAAGACAATTGTTGAGATATTGAATTAAAAGATAATCCAACACCAACACCTTGTCCATGTCCAAAATGAAAAGAAGTAGCAGTTACTACTGATTTAGTAACAATTAATTATAATTTAAAAAATAATAAATATTATCGAGTATTATTTTAGTATTAGTAAATTTAATGTTTCAAGAAAATAAAAAAGACATTATTAGTTTAAAAATTTTAGGTTATAGTAATAATCGAATTACCTCATTGATTATGATTCCTTATGTTATTAGTTTTATAAGTATTTTTATTTTTTCGGCAATCATAATTTATTTTCTGCTCCAAGTTACTTTACAATTATTATTTCAAATCGCTGGGGTTTGGTTATTATTTAATTTTTCAGCAATTTTGCTTTTAATTTTTTTCTTGAGTGTGACGTTTTTAACGGGTTTCTCATATGTTTTAGGTCATCGTCAAATTAATAATAGTCGTTTTAATGATGTTATTATGGAAAATTAGATAAAAAATTTGACTGTACTATTAAATTTTACAACTTAGGTAACAAATAGTATTATATTAATAATAATTTGTTAGTGGAAACATTACAAATAATCATGAAACTAAGAACCTAGAAAATGAATATACATATCAAACAAAAACTTTATTTGGAAAATTACCTAGCAGTAACTTACTTTTGAAAGTACAAAACGAAAGTTTTCTAGGAAGTATAATATTTAAAGGTTCAACGGCAGGCTGACCTATAGGAACAATTACTGCTTTGAAATTCTATCCACAAAGTTAATACATCCAATATAAAAACAGTCATACTATAAAATATGGTTCTTTTAATATTACTTTAAATAAAATACAATTTTGAAAAAAAAGTAGGAAAAAAATAAAAAAGGTATCAATACAACCTAAAATTTGATTTTATTAAATTTTTTATTTTTTATATAGCAAAGTACAACATGGTAGATTTTTGATGAGGTATTAATCCATAGTGCGATAGGGTATAAAGAAACTATGTAGTAGATGAGGGTAATTAACGCACTAATTAGAAAAATGAATTTATATGTTTCGTTTATAAATGTGCATTGCTATCATCATTCATATTTTAAGTTCCTATTTCAACAAATGTTATAATTAACAAATAAAACTATAACTAAGTAAGGAGTAAAAATCTTATGTCAGATGTTATGATTAGTGTTAAAAACTACAATATTAAATTTAAAAGATTTAAAATTCCACAAGCTGATTTTACAGTTTATAAAGGTACCATTCATGCCTTAGTTGGTCAATCAGGTAGTGGTAAATCAGTATTATTAAAATCAATTATCGGTGCTTTTCCTAGTAGTTGTTATAAAGGTGAAATTACTATAGATGGTCATCTTGCTGGTAGTGCCAAATCTAAATTAGGAATGGGTTATTCTTTAAACTTAGAAAACTTTCCACAAGGATTAAGTGCTTACAACTTTTTAAAATATTTAGGTAAAACAACAGGTATTAATAATGATAATTTAGTAGTTAACTTAGAAAAATTATTAAAATCTTTTAATTTATGAGAACATCGCCATGAGAAATTAAATTCTTATTCTTCAGGAATGAAAAATCGCACTATGTTAATTCAAGCATTAGTTCATGATCCACAATTAATTATCTTAGATGAACCAGGAGCGAATTTAGATTCAGAATCACGAAAGTATTTTACTAATGTCTTAAAACAATTAAAAGCGGAAGGGAAAACTATTTTCTTAACTACGCATATGATTAATGAGGTGAAAAATATTGTTGATAACTGTACCATTATTGATTTGGGAAACTTAATTTATAGTGGACCAGTCGCTAAGTTTGATGTTGGTAAAATTTTTATTTTGAATACTAATAACAATATTTCTACTATTGAACTATTAAAAAAATACAATTATCCATTTAAATATTTAGAAGCGATTGATGAAATTTTAATTAGATTGGATGATAAAGCAAAAATTGATAATCTTAATTTAATTATTATAAAAAAATCAGTTATCAGTTTATGAATTATATGAAAAAGAATTAGATTTAAAATATTTAAAAGAGTTTTTGTAAGAATAAATGAAACAGTTTTTGCTTTCTGAAATCAATATCATTTTCCTTATACTAATCATTAGAGTTCTTGTGAAATTAAGTTTAACTACTTCTAAATTATGAATAGTAGCAATCAAAGAAAGTTATACTTAATATAATGCGTATTATTCCCAATAAATTTCAATTATTCTCAACCCCTAATTTTTAATTATTGAATGTTGTTTACAATGAGATTTAAAAGGATTTAGTCCCCATAATACTAAATTATCATGTCATGAAATAATTAATATTTTGTCAGTTATTAAATAAAAAAGTAAATTATAGCAAAAGTTATAGAATCAAGAAGAATAGAAATTAAAGGTTAAATCCATTTTATGTGTAAATTTATTTTATCATAATTAAAAATTAGTAAACTTATCTCACCAATGACTAAAATGCACTCTACTTAATGTAGATAATAAAATTATTCTTAATAGTTGAAAGAAGGGGTAAATAATGACATTTGATTTTGATGTAATTACCATTGGTGCTGGTGTAATTGGTGTTGCTATTAGTGATGAGTTGGCTAAAAACAAATACAAAGTAGCAATTCTTGAAAGAAATCCACGTGTTGCCCAAGAAACATCAGAAGGTAATTCAGGTATTATCCACGGTGGATTTGATCCAACACCAGGTAAACTCAATGCCACTTTAAATTTACAAGGACGTAAAATTTATGAAAAATCTTGATTTAAAGAACTTGATTTTCCATGAACTAAAATTGACTCGTTAGTATTGGCATTTAATAAAGAAGAAATGTCAGAAGTGGGAAAATTGTATAAAAGAGGACTAACCAATGGTGTTAGTGAAAATGAATTAAAAGTTTTAACAAAAGAACAAGTTATGAAGTTAGAACCTAATGTTAACTCCAATATTGTTGGAGCACTATTATGCACAGCATCTTATGTTGTTGATCCTGTGTTATTAACACAAAGTTTAGTTAAGCGTGCACTTAAATATAAAGCACAATTATTTTTAAACCATGAAGTAATTAGCATCAAATCATTAACGTCAGGATTTAAAATTAGTTGTCGTACTAATAACAAAGAACTTAGTTTTACTTGTCAATATGTAATTAATGCTGCTGGCCACTATGCTGATGAAATGGCCAATATGATTGATTGTCATGATTTTACTTTAAAAACTAGAAGAGGTCAATATTGTATTCTTGAAAAAACGGAACGTAATATTATTAATAACCATGTCTTATTTATGGTTCCTACCATTCATGGTAAAGGAGTAATTGTTGCTCCTATGACTGATGGTCATATTTTAGTAGGACCAACTGCTATTGATAATGTGGCAAAAAACGAAACGCGAATCATTACTGTTGATGATATTAAGTATATCAATAAGATTGGATTACGTTTAATCCCATCATTAAAAATGAATAAAACTTGTAAAGTAATTAGTGGTTCACGACCAATTTCTGTTGAAACTGATGATTTTGTGATTGCTAGTGCTAGTAATAATAAAAACTTTATTAATGTGACAGGAATTAAATCACCTGGTTTAAGTGCAGCTCCAGCCATTGCTTTACTAGTTGCTGAATTATTAAAATAACAAATTGTTTAAAAGGAGGTAATAACTATGTCAGAAGTTGCACAAGTAATTATTGGTGAATTATTTGGTACATTTATATTAATTTTATTAGGAAATTGTGTCGTAGCTAACACATTATTAAAAAATTCTAAGGGAGAAAATAGTGGTTGAATTGTTATTTGTGTGGGATGAGGATTTGCTGTAGCAATTGCAGCGATGCTAAGTCAAATTTCAAAAGCACATTTAAACCCAGCAGTAACGATTGGACTATGAGTGGCAGGGAAAAAATTAGCATTTGTCGGTGGTAACTATGCGTATATTCCAATATACATTGTTGCTCAAATTCTAGGAGCTATGTTAGGACAAATTGTTGTTTACTTAGCATATTTCAAAGAATATAACAATACTGAAGACACAAATCGTATTTTAGCAACGTTTTCAACATCACCAGCTCATCATAGTTACATTTGAAATACAGTAACAGAAGTAATTGGCACATTTATCTTAGTAATGATTGTTGGTGGTACATTCTCAATTAAAAACTTAGTGCCAACAAGCGGTGGTTTTGCTGGTTCTTGCACGGTAGGAATCGGGGTAATGGTAATTGGACTAGCAATTGGTGGACCAACAGGTTTTGCTATTAACCCCGCCCGTGATTTAGGGCCAAGAATTATTCATGCCATTTTACCAATGAAACACAAAGGAACAAACGATTGAAAATATGCACCAGTACCCGTTGTCGGGCCATTACTTGGGGGAATCCTTGCTGGTGGTTTAATCCAATTAATAATGGTATTATAACCACAACGAAAGGAAGCAAAGATCATGGCTGAAAAATACATTATGACTTTAGATGAGGGTACTTCTAGTTGTCGTACTTTAATTATTAATCAAAAAGGGCAAATTGTTGGTAGTCATCAAATTGAAATTCCCCAGCACTATCCTCCACAATCAGAATGGGTTGAACATGACCCGATTGGTATCTGAAATAACCAGTTAACGACTATGGTGCAAGCATTAAATAAAAGTGGTATTAGCTCAAACGAAATTAAAGCCATTGGTATTACTAACCAACGAGAAACTACTGTTGTTTGAAACTTAGAAACAGGCTTACCGATTTACAATGCTATTGTTTGACAAGACCGTAGAACCGCTACTTATTGTGATGAATTAACTAAAAAAGGATGAAAAGATAAAATTCATCAAAAAACAGGATTACTAATTGATGCTTATTTTTCAGGAACTAAAATTAAATGAATTTTAGACAATGTCAAAGATGCACGAGAACTTGCCAAAAATGGTAAGTTAGCATTTGGAACCATTGATAGTTGATTAATTTACAAAATGACAGTAGGTACACATAACAATCAAGTGCAAGCTAAACATGTTATTGATATTACTAACGCTTCACGAACAATGTTATTTAACATTAACACTAAACAATGGGATAAAGAACTTTTAGCATTATTTGATATTCCTGAGATAATGTTGCCGGAAGTTATTCCTAGTTCTGGTGAAATTGGCAAAACTTATAAAGGAATGTTATCAAAAAACGATGATACTGAAATTATGATTGCTGCTGCTATTGGTGACCAACAAGCAGCATTGTTTGGCCAACTATGTTTAAAAGCAGGTGAAGTTAAAAACACTTATGGTACAGGATGTTTCATTTTAATGAATATTGGTGATAAACCTTTGTTATCAAAACAAGGGTTGTTAACGACCGTTGCTTATCAACTAACAGGACAAGAACCAGTTTATGCCTTAGAAGGTTCAGTATTTATAGCAGGCGCTGCTGTTCAGTTTTTACGTGACCAATTACGGATGTTATATCGTTCTGATGAAAGTTTATGATACTCACAAATTGTTGATCCTAAAGATGAACAACGTGTTTATGTCGTGCCAGCATTTGTGGGTTTAGGAGCACCATATTGAGATTCAACAGCTCGTGGTGCGATTTTTGGTTTAGAACGTGGAACCAAACGCGAACATATTGTTAAAGCAACTATTGAATCATTAGCATATCAATCACAAGATGTGATTATGGCTATGCAAGAAGATATTGTTCTTAATAAGGGTTTAAAAAACTTAACCATTAAAATTAAAGTTGATGGGGGAGCAAGTAATAATTCATATATTATGCAATTTCAAAGTGATATTAGTCGTACGATTTTAATTAAACCGCAAAATACAGAAACAACAGCCATGGGTGCTGCTTATTTAGCAGGATTAGCTGTTGGGTTTTGAAAGAGTATTGATGAGATTAAGAAGAATTATGTTGTTGAAAAAGAGTATAATCCGATTATGAAACCAGAAGATGCTAAAATTTTGTATAAGGGATGACAAGAAGCAATTAAACGTACGCGTGGTTGAACTACAGCGATTAAATAAATTAGTAAAAACTTGAGAATTTAGTAAGTTCATAAGTGAGGAAATTATGAACTTATTTAACTGATGCTGAACTCTTAATAGAATCTGATTTTTTGTTTTCTTGGTCAAAAAAATTAGTGACTTCTACTAGATTAATAAATGAGTATGTTTTCAACTTTTCTCGAGCAGGATTTTCATCCTTGCATAAATTTTCTTTAATTTTGGTAAAATATTTTTCTTTTTTATCTACTTGTCTTAAAAGTTTTTTTGCAAATCATTTATGTCATCTTTATATTTTATTTGCGTTTTTGTTGTAAAAAATTATTGAAGCAATCTTTCAAAAGATAGTAATTTTTTTAAACTCTATTTTAGAATGTAATATGTTGCTATTTTGGATGTCATTTAATTGTTTTTTTATTTTTACAATTCAGTGGGAATAGTAACTTCTTCTTTTGTAAGCAACTTTTCATGTTGTAGAAACTCTCCTTTAAAAATAAAGAAACCTGTGTATTTTTCATCTTTATATGCTTGTTGTATTTTTTGAAAAGAATTATCAATTATTTTGTAAAATATTGAAATTTGTAATGTTATCGTTATTTCCTATAGTTATCCCGTAACTAATTTTCAAAAATTATTTGATATTTCGCTTTTTTACCTTTATGATTAAATAGTTATAGTTATTTGTGACACTTTGTTAGCTATAACAATACTGAGATTCAAGGAGTAATGTGATGAGATTTGCACTTACAAGAAGAATCATTTTAAGTATTTCAGCAACACTGGCCAGTGCCAGTGTAATTACAGGAATAAGTTTAATTGGTGTTGATGGTCAAAAACAGTTAACAACACTAAATCAGTTTCCTAATCATTTAGAAAATGTGATTGAACAAGCATTACGAGTAGATCATATTGATGAAAAAGGTAAATTAATTACTGACCCATCACATAGTCGAAAAGATTCATATTTTTATCGTTTGTTTTTAATATTTAAGGGAACATTATACGAACTTTTTAATAGCATTGTGGCTAGCACTAAGAATTCGCATACCACCATTATTTTTATGAAAAGCAACTTGAATTTTATCACCAATTAGTTTAGTGATTACTCCTTTACCAAAAATTTCATGAACAATAATATCTCCAACTTTTCAATCATTACTAATAGCTTGGTTATTGTCTTTGTTAGCATCAAATTTAAAATAATTAAATTTTGAAATACTATGATTCTGGTAACTTTCTGCTATCTCTTGATGTTCATTATTAATTATTTTTAAATGAGTAATATCTAAATCTTTTAAGAAACGCGATGGTTGTTTCATAGTATTTAAAACATGTGAGAAACCATCAGCACTTGATAAAAATAAATATTTTTTAGCTCTGGTAATAGCAACATAAAATAAACGACGTTCTTCTTCAATTTTATTATCTTTATCATTATTTTTACTATGACCTGGTAAAATACCTTCGTTAATTCCAATAATAAAAACAACTTCAAATTCTAAACCTTTAGCACTATGAATAGTCATCAAACTAACAGCTTTTGCACTACTGTTTTCATCTAAGTCAGTATATAAACTTATTTCTTGTAAAAAAGCAGTAAGCAAAGCAGTTCCTTTTGTTTCATTAGCACTATCAAAATCTAATAATTGTGCCAATAATTGTTTTAGGTTTTCAATGCGCTCAGTTTCTAAGTTTTCTTCTAATGTTTTTAAATACTTAGTTTCTGCTAATACTTGTTCTGTTAATTTATGTAATGAGGTAACATCTTCAATATTACTTTGAATATCACTAATTAATTTAATTAATGGTTGCAAATGTTGACGGTAATTTTTTGGTAAGTTGTATTGATACTGAAATAAATATTCATTTAAACTTAATGAATATTGTTTAGCTAGTTCTAATAAATGGTCAATAGCTTTAGGACCAATTTTTGGTGTAGCATTTAAAATACGAACCATTGATAAATTATCATTTCAAGCAATAACTTTTAAGTATGCTAAAATATCTTTAATTTCTTTACGCTCGAAAAATTTGTAACCACCAAAAATTTTATAGTTAATATTATTATTAATTAATGCTTGTTCTAAATCTTTTGATAAGTAGTTATTACGATATAAAATAGCAATATTATTTAAGCCTAAATGATATTTTAAATGAATTTTTTTAATATTTGTAGCAACTCAATGTGCCTCTTGCGTACTGCTGCTGGCATGATAAACAACTACTTCACTACCCATATCATTTTTAGTAAATAAGGATTTATCAATGCGTTGGACATTATTTTTAATTAAACTATTGGCAGTATTTAAAATTTTAGTGGTACTTCGATAATTTTCATTTAAAATAAAGGTTTGGGTATTAGGAAATTTTTTAGTAAAATTTAAAATTAAATTAATATTAGCACCCCTTCAACTATAAATAGTTTGGTCTGGGTCACCAACTACTGTGATATTATTATGATTTGTAGAGAGAGATAATAATAAACTATATTGAATATCATTAGTATCTTGAAACTCATCAACTAAAATAAAGTTAAATTGGTCTTGTCATTTCTTTAAGACATAAGGAAATTCGTTAAACAAACGTTGTACTAACAATAATAAGTCATCGAAATCTAAACAGGAATTACTAATTTGATATTGTTTATATGATTCATAAACTTTAGCTCGTAAAATTCATTGGTCTTGATTTTGATAATCGTTTACTAATTCATCATAAGTAGTATGATGAATTTTTCAATTAGAAATACTACTACTCAATAATCTTAATTCTGCTAAATCAGCTTTATTTGAAAATTCTTTTTGATAAATATCTTTTAAAATTTTTCGTTGGTCTTCTTGATCAATAATATTAAAACTATTATTAATTTTTAAATTATGAATATCTTTTCGTAAAATTTTAGCACATAGTGCATGATAAGTAGCAATAGTAACTTTGATATCATCATTTTCTAACAACTGCATTACGCGAAGTTTCATTTCTTTGGCTGCTTTATTTGTAAATGTTAAAGCTAAGATTTTTTCGCTTGGTATTTTTATTACATTAATTAAATAAGCAATTTTGTAAGTCAAAACACGAGTTTTTCCCACTCCAGCTCCAGCAATAATACGGCATGGTCCATCAACGTTAATAATTGCTTGCAATTGTTGGTCATTAAGATTGTTAAGAAATTTATTTTTGTCCATTTTTTGGTGTCCTTAAATTAGTAAATATCGATACATTTAAAGATTATGAATATTTTCTAATTCGTCATCACTAATATTGCCTGGTTGACAGAACACTAAGTGGATATGTGGTTCATTATGCTTTTCTTGTTTAACATTTATTTTTTGGATAATTGGGTTTTTATTAATAACATAAGTTTTGGCACGACGGTCATAAAACAATTGGTGATATTTGTCAATTTTTGTTACAATCATGATACCGTAATATCAAGCAAAATCAAAACTAACCACAATACGAACAAGAATATTTATTCAAGAATTTAAAGTATTATTCGGTTTAATAGTAACAATATTTATATTAAAAGTCAATCTCAGAAATAAAATTATTCCCATTGTTAAACCTAATGGAATGAAAACTAAAAACATTTCTCGATAAAAAAGTTGCTTTAAAGTTAGGTTTTCATTATTACCATTTACTAACTTAATTTGTAAAATTAATTTGCCTAACGTTCGACCATGGCATTTTCAAGGAATAATAACAAAATAGATAGTAACAATAACAATATTAATAATAAATACAATCACAATTTTTCATCATTCTTGATGAGTTTTATCACCTAAATAGATTCCTAAGCCAATTATTAATGGGATAATACTAACAATAATTATATCAAAAATACGCGCTGTAAGACGCTTTCATGTTTGAGCGATTTTATAAGTTTCAGTTAATTTCTTGTTTTTGTTGTTCATAGTTTTTTACTCTCAATATTTTGAATCATCCACAATTTTATTTTCACGGCAATATGTTTTAACATACTTACTTAAATTAAGGCAATATGTCGTGAACACATCGTATTTATTAATAGTTTTTAAATAAGGATTTTTAAGAAAATTTTTATAACGAAAATCAATGGTATCTTTAACACGATTATAAGCTTTTTGAATTAGTAATGGTTTTTTGGTAATACTAATAAAACGTAAGAATGTGTATAAATAATAACGAACAAAGGCATATTCTAGTTCATCATGTAATACTTTTTTAATTTTTTGGTTATTATAATAGTTTAAAATATGTACTCACTGATTTAATAAATCAAAGGTATTATCATGTTCTAAAGAATTAAATCTACAAGAGTTAAATTTACAAGTAATTAATGTATCAATAATAGCATAATATTCTGTACAATGCGCTAAAAACGAGTAAAGAAATAAACTATCAAATTGGATTTCTTTCCGAAACTGGATACCATATTCTCTAATAATACTTAATTTCATTACTTTTGTACTTAAAATTGGTGATGTTAAGGCATAAACACTTTTTCCCTTAGGCGTATTTAGTTGATACACTTCATTAGTTTCAATTCTAATTGTTGAATGAAAAACGGAATTAGCATCTAATTCATAATGAACACGATATTCGATACAATCAATTTTGGGATTTTTTTCTAATGTTTGTGTAATAAACGATACAAAATCAACATTTGGAATTTCACTCGGATTTAAAACAATTACATATTCTCCTCGTGCATACTTTAATCCTAAATTACGGCCAATAGAAATACCACTATTTTGAAAATAAGTAATAAGAACTAGTTGCTCTGAATATAATTTAAAAAACTTAGACATTACTTCTAAGTTTTCATTGTTAACTCCATCATCAATAACAACAACTTCAAAATCAGAACTTTTTTGTTGGAAGATATTTTCCAATCAATCGTTTAAAACTTCTGATTCAATAGCTGTTGTATTTAAAATAAAACTTAGCAACATAACATTCCCTTTCTAGCTTCTCTTTTAATTATAACATTACTTATTTTTTTCTTAATAAAAATCAAAATAAGTAGTTAGTTATAAAGTGTTATTTTTCGTTGAAACGTTCTTGTTTTTTGATAACAGATGAATATAATTTCTCATCATTTAAATTATACTTTATTTTTTTTCCATTACTCAATTTTAGTGGTAAATTATCCTCTTCTTTTACTTTTTTCCTATTAGTTTTACCAATTAATTTTGTTGTTTGTTTTTCTAAAGCACGTATTTTTTTGGTTTCAAATCTTTCTATTTTTAATAAAAAACTACTAATGAATTTTTTATAAGAATTAACATAGTAACGTAATAGTTTTTTATTTTGCGCATGATTATGATATTTAAGCAAAATACAAACATAATTTAATTCCTTATCTTTTTCTTTAGCAACAATCGTATCAAAGAAACTTTGATAGTTATGACTTAGATTATATTCTTGACCCTTAACAGGACTATGGTAGGCAGTAAAACCTAAATTACCTGTGGTATTATAATATTTAAAATCAGCAACGCGTGTTGTTTTTTGCCCATGAGGGTGTTCTTGTGATTTAATATCTGAAATTTTAAAAACATTGTCCTCATCAAAATCTAAAAAATAACAATAAATCTTATGATTAAAATCAGTTTTTGTTTTAAATGATATGTATAAATCAATTTTAGTCTCATAATTTAATTTATCAAAAGTACTAACATAAGGTTGATAAAAATCATATTTTTTTTCAATAATTTCTCAGTCTTTATTTTTAGTAATTACCTTTTCAATTTCATCAATACAAATACTTGTTTTTAAAATATTTTTTTTCATAATCATTTGCTCCAATCTTTACTTTATATCATAATCTAGTAATTATTTTATCAAATTATAATCTGATAGTGTGATAAGATAAACTATAATAAGTAAGTATCTAAGGTTACTAATAAAATCTTATTCACCTTCTTCTAATAAAGATATATTGTTCGTTTCAATTAGTAAAGTTTCTGATTTATTAGTTTCTAGTTTCGTTCCAAGCTGTTTAGCATCACGTTTATCATATCATCAATTAACTAATAATGACAATGGTACTAAGATTACCACAAATAGTAATAAGCAACCAAGACTTCATAAAATATTAAGTGCATTAGGATTAATAAGGATTTCCCTTAATCCTTTAATAGCATAACTAAATGGTAAGACATGATACATAACTTGGAAGAAACCTGGTTCTAGTTCCACTGGAAAAGTTCCACTTGATGATGAAAGTTGTAAAATTAATAAAATAACAACTAAAAATCTTCCTAAATCATGATTGCGGAACATATGAGCAATACTCTGGACTACTAAGTCAAAAATTATTCCAATACACCACATATATAATAATAATTGTCAACAACAACTTCATAAATCAGTACTATGGAATAACAATAATAATGAAGTAGTTAAAATTGTTGATTGTATTAATCCGAATATGACCATTCATAATGATTTGCCTAAGTAATTAGACCAAAACTTAGATTTATTTACATCCTTATCACGAATAAAAGTAAAGGTTAATAATAATGTTCCTACTCACATTCCAATACACATGAAGTACGGACCTAAACCAAAACCATAAGGTGATTTATCTTGTCCTTCAATATTAATATTAAAGTCAATAAAATTTAGTGGTGCTAATAGTTCATGATTCATCCAATATGCATGTTCTAAGTTTTTAACATCATTAATTTTATCATTGCTATCAACACTACCAATTCGAGCATTAAACTCATCAGCATGCGGACCTAGACCAGGGACAACAATTGATAAAAAATTATACAAAGTTTTAAAAATTGGTTGAAACTTTTTATAGCCATCAGGACCTGGTTCATTAATAGCATTATTGTATCAATAATCAAAAATTTGGTCACTAATAACGACTGGTAAGAATT
The DNA here is from genome assembly GCF_030913225.1 of Spiroplasma sp. AdecLV25b. GTDB lineage: Bacteria > Bacillota_I > Bacilli_A > Mycoplasmatales > VBWQ01 > Spiroplasma_E. The sequence continues at coordinate 2,972 of NZ_JAQYTS010000014.1, read as the reverse complement.
TACCAAAGATACTATCTTTTAAAGTATTTAAGGCAAAATCATTAATTTCTCCTAAAATGGGATTAACTTTATATGAAGCTTCTAAACTAATTTTGGGACGCTCAGAAATTTTATTAATTAAATTCCAGATCTTTTCAGGAGTTGTAATATTATCTTCGACAATTTTTAAAACTTTACTAAAAAAAATATTAAAATCGTTAGTAAAGTTTTTATCAACTATAATTTCTGTTAAAAACGTTTTATCATTTTTATGTTCTTGGTATGTTTTATCATTATCATAATAATAAACGGTAAAGGTTTTCTTCTCATTACTAATTTGTAAATCATTAATATTAAATTGATAAGCACCATATTTATTTTGTGAAGTTCCATCTAAATTTAAATTATGTAAGTTAATGATACGGTTATCATGACCAGAAGCGTCACTATACGTATCAGCGTTAACTAATGCAATCGGTAATTTATTAATATTACCTAAAGGATTAAAGAATGCTCACAAGGCAATAAAGGCATATAAGAAAGGAATAAAACATAAGGCAATACTTTTAACAATGGTTTTTCGATTTTTATATACATGATTAGAACCTATTGCTTTAAAAGCAATTTTAAATTCCTGATTACCATTTTTTATTGATTTTAAAAGTTTTTGCACAACCTTTTCTCCTTAATTTTTATTTATCACTAGTTTTTAGTTATAATAATATTATAAAATACATTTACTAAAAAGGAGAAATAAATATTATGATTCAACTAACAATTAAGGGTAACCCTGTTCATATTAAAAATAATCCGATTAAGGTTGGCGATATCTTAAACTTCACGGCAGTTGATAATCTCCTACGTGAAATGAATTTAACACAATTTCCTCATCGTTTTAAAATTATTTCTAGTGTTCCTAGTATTGATACTAAAACTTGTGCTTTACAAACTGCATATTTTAACGCGGAAGCTACTAAATTACAAGAACTAGTTGTTATTACAATTTCTAAAGATTTACCATTTGCGCAAAGCAGATTTTGTGAAAACTTAAAACTTAACGGTAATTTCCATATTTGAAGTGACTATCGTAATAATGAAAATAATTTTAGTAATAAGACTAATTTATTAATTGATGAAACACAATTGTTAGCACGTAGTGTTATGGTCCTAGATGATAGTAATAAAATTTTATATTTACAAATTGTCAAAGAGGTAAGTGATGAACCAGATTATGACCAAATATTAAAGTTTCTTAAAACATTAAACTAATAAAATTTCCTTAACTTATTCATCTAAATCAAAATCTTCTAATTTTTCTTGCTTATCTTTTATTTTATTAATAGTTATGTCAAGTTCCCTTATTATCTTTTCGTTATCTAATAATTTCTTTTTAATTACTTCTCATCTAGTGTTAAATCTTTGATACTCATCTTTAATTTCGATAATTACTTTTTTAACTTTACTAATATTTTTATTTAACTCGTAGTCTTTTTGAATTTGAGAAATAATATGAAGTGAATAAGCTAAAGTAGTGGGTGAACAAATCCAAACTCGTTCACGAAATGAAACATCAAAAATTTCTTGCATTTCATCAGTTAAATAACTAAAAATTGCTTCAGATGGAACAAATAAAATCGCATTTGTAATATTGTTTTTAACATTAATATATTTTTTTACTTCTTTGATTTTATCTTTAACTGCTATTTTAAATTTATCATTATTAATTTTAAGGAGCGTTGGATCTGCTTTTTGGGCAATTGCTTTATTAATTGCGCGGTATTGTTCTAATGGAAATTTAGCATCAATCGCAATTTTTTCTTTTTCTCCCATATTAATTAAAACATCAATGTTACCAGAATGACTTTTATTTTCTTCAACAATAAGTTTACCTTGTGTTGTTCAAATTTTTGAGTTTTCTCCTAAAATGTTAGTTAGAATTGAATTTAAAGCAAATTCACCAACATTACCACGAGCTTTAGTATTATAAAAATACTGTTTAATGATTGAACATCGGTTTTTAATGTATCAATATTTTTTAAATTTTCCTCTAATTTTAAAAATGCTTCACTTAATTTATTTGTATTAGTGCTTTGTTTTTCATTAACAACACTAAATTTTTCATCAGAAAATTTAACCAATCCTTCGAGTTGATTTCTTAAATTATTAATACTAGTATCATTATTACCTAATTTTTCTAATGCTGTTGTTCATTTGCTAATTGCTTCTTTTTGGTCACTAGTTAAACCAGTAAAATTATTTTTTAAATCATTTTCCATTCTAATTAGTGTCTCTTTTAACGGTTCTGAATCAAAGCTTAATTTTTCTTTATGTTTATTAATTAGTTTAATCCCAAAATAAGTTATTAAAACAATTAAGAACACTAATATTACTAATATTATTGTTTCAGTTATTATCATTGATTTACTCCTTAAACATTTATAATTGTAATTCTTAAGCTATTTTATCATGGTTTAAGAGTTTTTATTTTTAAATCAGAACTTATCAAGGTAAATGTTATTTCTAATTTAACTTTTTAAATCAGAAATAAAATTATGATATAGTTTATTTAAAGGGATGGTTTAAAAGATGTTTAATGAAGAATTAAAACAAATTTTAGTAAAAAAAGAAATAACTACTAAAGATAAAATAATTTTTAGAGTAATTTTAGATATTTTAAATGCAATTTTTACCGATGAACATCATGTTTCAATCTTAAAAGTTGGTTACAAAATAGATGAACATCAACAAATTTGATTTCCAAATATTGTTCTTGATCGTAAAAAAGAACTAGCAATCAAAAATGGATATGCCATTTATTTATCTGAAGATTGAAATTATATTTATCAATATATGGTTAAGTCCCGAATCTTGTGTAAATTTATTTTTACAGAGCAATATTTCTCATATCAAATAAATTTAGTTTAATTTATTGTACCATACTTAAAAGTTGGTAGGTTAATCTTATCTAAAATTAATTTTAAAATTCTTATAGT
>NZ_JAQYTS010000023.1 GCF_030913225.1 Spiroplasma sp. AdecLV25b | reverse complement strand
AAATTTGCAAATCTTACAATTACAAAAAAAGACGATACTTATTTCTCGTCTTTTGTGAATTTTGCTATAGATTGTAATGAGGGTTAGAAAGGAATCTATTGCCAGCAATGATGTAGTTATCGACATCTTCGCCACGCTCCCTAAATAATAATGGCATTCATAATGTTTAATCAATGTAAAACCCACTTTCTTGATAAATAAGAAAATGGGTTTGATTAATAAAGGTTTACAATTATAAATTAAGAATTATTGTTTCACAGACACAATAACCTTAATATTTTGGGCATCAACAGTAAATTCTGTACCACTATAACTATGCTTAACATTAAAGTTTAATATAAAGTAACCAGTATCATTATCAGTAGAAGTAAATGTGGCAATTGCTTCATTAGTAATACTAATATCAGTTTTTACTATATCTTGATATGATTTACCAATACTGTCCACTGCAGCATCTAATATTTTGTCTTTTAAACCAGTAAAATCTGTAACTTTATCATTTGGTCCTGGTAAAGTACCAGCAAATTGTGATTGATTATAGAAAGCACCACTAACTTGATTGGCAGCATTAGTTTGAGTTTGTATAACTGTAATTTTATCATCTTCTATTTTAAAATTACTATTTGCATCATCACCAATATTAAAACTAATAGTAATGTTTTTAAGAGTACCAGAAAATTGTAATTTATTAGCAACTACAGTTGGGGTTTTTATTGTAAAGAATGAAGTACTTACTGGGGTTGCATCATAATAGGGCATAATATTAACTGTTACATCTTGATATTGAATTAAATTTTTAATTGCTGTTCTTAAATGTGGAACAATTGAATTATTAAGATTCTGACTAGCAGTTAATCTATTATCTGTAGAATCCTTACTAGGCAATGTTGCTACAACAACAGGTGGAAAATCATTAGAAGTTTTAATTTTATACTCAATAAAATCTTTCATAGCACTAGTTTTGTCTGAAGCCGTAGTTGTGTTATTATTAAACGTTAATTTAATATTTTTAGAAATTGGAGGTAAATTTTTATATGTTACACTTACGTTTACATTTAAATGACCATTAACGATACCATTAAATGTTGGATGGGTACCATCAACATACATAGGTAATTGAAAAGTAGCATCTCCAGCAACACTCCCATTATCTACTACTACTGAAGCATCATCATAATATCATTCTGTTGGATGTTCATTAGTACTTTTTTTAAGCTCATTAGCAAGAATAGTACTAATCTTGCCTTGGATTTCCGATGAAAATGTTTTAAAGTTCTTATCTTTCAAACCTAGTAAATCAGCAGTAGCACCAATTCCTAAATCTGTCATGTTAAATTCACTATCACGCATTAAAGCTAAAGCCGAATTTTGAATATCTCTTGGACTAATATTAGTATCTTCAGTACCACAGGCTACAACTGTTACAACTGGAGTTGTCGTTAGAGCAATTGCTCCAAATAATTTTAATAATGATTTCACAACCAGCACTCCTCATATAATAAATCATTTTTTATAAAATACTACATTATTATAAATGATTTTATTTTAAATTACATTATAATTTCTAAAATAATTGGTTTAATATCTTTTTGAATATCATAAACCGCAAATGTAGTACTTGCTAACTGCTTAAAACTATCATGTAATGTTTCTGGTTTATTTGTATGTAACTCCATAATCACACTACCCTTTTCTACTTTTTGACCATGCACTTGTTTTAAATAAATACCTGCCATCGGATCAATAATATCAGCTTTAGTAGTTCTTCCTGCTCCTAAAATTACTGATAATTCACCTAATGCATAGTTATTAATAAAATCTAAGTAACCACTTTTATTAGCAGTAATATTAATAATATGTTTTGTTGGAGGCAAATTATTAATATTTTTTAAATAATTAACATCTCCACCTTGTGCTTTTACAAATTCATAAAAGATTTTTAATGGTTGTTCATTGGCAAACATTAGTTCTGATTGTTTAATTCCTTGCTCTAAACTAGCAACTTTCTTAGCACCCAGCAATGCTAAACCCACTAAATTATTAACTAAAATTTTTAAATCTTCTGGTCCTTGATTTTGTAAACTCAATAGTACTTCTTGTAATTCTAACGCATTACCAATGGCTTTACCCAATGGTTTATTCATGTCACTAATAATTGCATAAACGGTTTTATTAAATGACTTACCAATATGAACCATCAGTTGTGCTAGTTTACGGGCATTTTTAACATCAGCAACAAACGCACCTTTTCCACATTTAATATCTAATAAAATTAAATCAGCACCCATGGCAATTTTTTTTGACATAACACTAGCAGCAATTAAGGGAAAAGAATCAACTGTTCCTGTCACATCACGTAGTGCATACAATTTTTTATCAGCAGGCACTAAATTACCCGTTTGGCTAATAATGCTCATTCCCACTTTATTTACGACTTTAATAAAATCTTTAATGGCCAAATCACATTTAAACTTGGGAATAATTTCTAACTTATCAATTGTTCCACCAGTAATTCCTAACCCACGTCCTGAAATTTTAGCGACTTTTAAACCTAATGCAGCAGCGATTGGTCCAAATACTAAACTAGTTTTATCACCAACACCACCTGTTGAATGTTTATCAATAGTGAAGCCAGTAATTTGTGATAAATCCATAGCTTCACCAGTTTCAATCACAGCTTTCGTATAAGCTACTACTTCCTCATTAGACATGCCTTGAAAATAAACAGCCATGGCTCAAGCACTAATTTGATAATCAGGGATCGTACCATTAGCAATTCCAGGTACTAAAAATTTAAATTCTTCAGCAGTTAAACTTTGTCCCAATTTTTTTTTGGTAATTAAATCAATCATATACATATTTATTCGCTACTACTCCTTTTAATTTAAAATTTTATATAATTTTCTTTACTACATTAATAATAACATTAGCCTTCATAATATTATTATAATTATCTTTTTAACTTACTTATACTATATAACAATCGCAATCGCAATCGCACTAGTTTGATTGTGTGATAATGATAAAAGTAACTTATAATCTTTAATTACTACTTCTGGTTGTTGTCACTCATTGTAACTAATATTAATATTATGAAATATTAATTTTTCTTGGGGTAGTGCTTTAAAGATTGCTTCTTTTAATGCTCATCGTCCAGCAAGAAATTCTTGTTGGCGCATTGATGATTGTTCATGATAAAGTTTTATTTCTTCTGGACTTAAAATTCGTTTAACAAATTCTAAGTGATTCTTTACTCTTGTTATTTCAACAATATCTATTCCTACACTATACATTACTAACTCCTAAAATAAAATTAAGGGTTTATCTAATAAAATCCTTGATTTTATTATATAATTAATAGTATAGAAGGTGTGATATTAAAATTAAAAAAACACAAATATTTTAAAGATGGTGGTATATTAATGACATTTTATTTAAACGAAGAACAGAAATCATTAATTAAAAAACACTATCAGGGTTTCGAAATTAGTAATGAAAAAAATAAAAGTGAAAGCCTTTTTAAGTTTCATGATATAACTATTGAATTTTTTAAAGATAAAGTTATATTTCAAGGACCACGTGAAGACATAATCGCTCAATATCGCGATTATTTAAAAAACTTTGATACACATAATTGACCAGTAATTGGTAATGATGAATTTGGTCTTGATAATTACTTTGGGCCAATCGTAGTAGTTAGTTCTTACATTGGTTCTAGCAATTTAGAGAAATTACGATTATTTAATATTGAAAATTATAAAAATTTACCAAAAGATAAGTTTAAAGAATTAGCATTTGATATTATGAAAACAATTATTTTTGAATCAGTAATTATTAATAACCGCAAATACAACCAATGAACAGATGCTGGTTATAGCCACGATATTATTAAAACTTGGGGGCAAAATCAAGCACTAGTAAGAATGTTACAACACAAAGCACCATATGATCGTATCATTATTAACCAATATACTAATGAAAAAAGATATTATGACAATATCAATAATATGGTTGCTAACAAAAATAAAGTTATTAAAGATAAAGTAGAATTTATTAACACAGCTGAAAGTAAATATTTAGCTGTTATGTGTAGTACCATTATTAGTCGTTATTTATTTTTAGAAGAGATTGATAAAATTAGAACTTTTTCTGATTATGACATTCCTTTAGGTTCTGGAACTGATGTTACTAACTATTGTATTAATATCAAAATGAAAATGGGTGCTACTTTTTCTAATTTTATGGATCGTCATTGTAAAAGAGATTTTCCTAACACAAAAATAATTATGAATGCTAAAGTTAATCATGATAAGTAGTCTAAACTAAAAATATGGTAATATTCTTGACTTTTTATATAGAGTAACACTTATATAATTGATAAATCATGAATTTCTGGCAAATAAAACATTTTTTCGTTTTTATTTTGAAAAAAGTTTTAGAATAAATTTATACATATAAATAATATTAGATAAAAACAAAAAAGTCTAATTTTCTGAGTTGGTTTTTATCTCCGTTTATGTAGTAAAACTTTATTTGCATATTATAAAGAGATGAAAAGTTTTATTATTAAAAAATGTATGTATAACAAGCGAAAGGAGGAAACATTATGAAAATTCGTAAAATTGTCTTAGTAGGATGTGGAGCAGTTGGAACTAGTTTTATCTATTCTGCCATTAACCAAGGTTTAGCTCAAGAATATGTATTAATTGATATTTTTAAAGATAGTGCTGAAGGTAACGCTTTAGATCTTTCTGATTGTCAAGCATTACTAAGTGAAACTTTTGTTTCAATCAAAGCAGGAGATTACAAAGACTGTAAGGACGCAGATATTATTGTTATTACTGCTGGAAGACCACAAAAACCAAATGAAACAAGGATTGACATGGTAGTTGATAATGCTCTGATTATCAAAAAAATCGCTTTAGAAATTAAAAAAACTGGATTTAAAGGCATTACTATCATAGCTTCAAATCCAGTCGATATTATAACTGCTATATACCAAAAAATAACTGGGTTTGATGTACATAAAGTATTAAGTTCTGGGACATTGTTAGATAGTAGTCGTTTACGCTATTTAATTAGTACAAAACTTGATGTTAATCCTAAATCAATTTCTGCTTATGTAATGGGAGAACATGGTGATTCATCAATGGTACCATGAAGTTGTAGTTCTATTATGGGGAAAAGTATGAGTGAATATATTAAAGAGGGTAAAGTCACTAGCAAAGAACTAGATAATATTCATCAGCAAACTGTTGATAGAGCCTATCAAATTATTAAATTAAAAAAAAGTTCTCATTATGGCATTGGAGTATCGTTAGCCTTAATAGTAAAAACTATCATCAACGGTCAAAATGAAATTTTAATGATTGGTGCTTATTTACAAGGAGAGTATGGTGAAACAGGGTTCTATAATGGTGTTCCTGCTGTCATTAACGAACATGGTTGAGACAGAATCGTTACTTTACCTTTAAATAAAGAAGAACAAGAAAAATTTGCTAAATCATGTCAAATAGTAAAATCTACTGTTGATGATGTTTGAAATAAAATAAAATAAGAAAATTTTATAAAAAAGAAAGCAGGAAAATTTAATGGTTGTAAAAAACCAATCTGACAGCACAGATAACGCAGAAACATTAACCAATATCGAAACCTTTATTGAAGTCTATAAATATGCTTTAAAAAAAGCAACTAGCCCACTAATAAAAACATTTTTAATGGGTTTAGCAGCTGGATTGTTTATTGGAATTGGTTATATTGGTGCGATATATGCAACTAGAGGTTGAACATCTAGTCTACCGGTTGGAATAAAAAATTTAGTTTTTGGAATGGTGTTTACAATTGCCATTACGATGATTATTTTTATGGGTGGTGAACTATTTACTTCTAATTCTATGATGTTTTTAGGTGCTGTCAAAAAGCAAGTAAAAGTTAACAGATTATTACTTAATTTACTAATTGTTTTAATAGGCAATTTTGTTGGTTGCGGTATTATTTCTGGTTTTACTGCTCTTTCAGGTTTTTGTGATGATAAAGATTTTTTAAACAATGCTATCTCGGTTTTTAATCACAAGTTAGAAATGCCTTGGTGACAAACATTTTTTAGTGGTATTCTATGTAATTTTTTAGTTGCTGGTTCTGTTTATATTGCTCACTCTACTAAATCATCAACAGCTAAATTTTTATTAATTAGTTTAGTAATTATGGTGTTTGCTTTATCTGGATTTTCTCATGTTGTTGCTAATTCTTATGTTTGATTCTTAGGTCCAATTTTTAATCTTTATGGTCATAATGTATCATTTAGTCAATTTTTACAATTTGGCTATCAAAATCAATTGCCAACTTTATTTGGTAACTTTATTGGTGGTGGTATTTTATTACCTGGCATGTATTATATAATGTACAAAAAGAATTTACCAAATCCGATAACTCTATAAAGTTAAAATAAATATAATCGTAAATTTATATTCTTACACTAAATAACTTTTTAATATCCAACATTTTCCACCTTATAATCAATTAAGGACAGGAGGTGTTACGATGATAAATAATGTCATACTAGTGGGAAAACTCATGAATGAACCAGAAATGGTGCCAACCAGAGACCAAATTCCCAGCAAATGAACAAAATTTGTATTAGCAGTAGAAAGACCATTTAAAAATCGCCAAAATCAATTCGAAATTGACTTTGTTGCCATCAAAACATGAGTTGCTAATACTGATGAACTAAAAACATTGCTTAAAAAGAATGCTATTATCGGAATTAAGGGGCGAATTCAAACCTTTGCTAATAAAGCTAATGATTTCTACTATACGGAAATCATCGCTGATAAGATAACGTATTTGGGATAAATATTTAACAAACAAAGATAATAGTCTTGATTTTATATAAAATCAAGACTATTGTTTTATATAATTTGAATTATAAAATTAAATGTAATGCCCTCTATAATCATAGTTTCTTAAAATATTTCTTTAGTAATAGATTGCTTGTTTTCTAAGGATTTTATTTTTTGTTCTAAATTAGTAATTTTTTCATTAGCTACTTTTAAAAGTAATTCTTTATCTTTTTGTAGAAGTTGTAATTGAAATTTAGTGTTTAATAAATCCATTTTTAGAACATTAATTTCTTGTTCCAAACTTTCATGGTTTTGATTTTGTCGTTCAATTAAATATTCACGCATAATTGAATTAACATTTTTCATAGATAAGTATTGATAAATATTGGTATCTATCTTTTTGTTAATATCATTAGTAATCTCTGGTTCAACAATACTAATTTTATTTTTAACATGGTCTTGTTTCATAGTGATTAATTGGTAGGATTTAATGATTGATTGTTGACCTAAGTAATTTGTTTTTAATATTACATCTCCTTTATTAGATTTGTAACGGTCACTACGAAAAGATGTTAAAGGTATACCATAGAGATGATTGTTAATAATGTTTGTAACAATAAATGGTCTTAATAAATTAGTTTTACTTTTGTGTGGTACTCCAAAATAAATTATTCAATCAGATAAATATAAAAAAATTCACTATCTTTTTAGAAAGTGAATAAAATCTTTATGAGATGATTATCATTAAGTTGAACATTCTCTAAAGATGCTATTTCTTATTTAATAATGCTACTAATTGCTCTTTAGATAATTCTAACATTTCCTTTTCATATTTCAAAAACATGTCTTTACATGCTTGTAATTCTTTTATAGCATGTTCTAAGTTACCTCAACCTTCAATAACAACCGTTTTTTTCTGTAATGCTTTGTACTGTAAAAAGAAATTTGTAATCTCATCACGTAAATGCGATGGTACATCCTCTAAAGTTTTAAAATCATTAAAACGAGGATCACTAGCAACAACACCAAACACTTTAGTGTCAATCTCACCACCATCAATCATTTTAATAGTTCCTAAAATTCTCACATCCACCAAACAACCAGGGAAAGTTGGATAAGTAATTAAACTAATAATATCTAAGGGATCACCATCATAATCTAGAGTATTAGGGATATAACCATATTCACCAGGATAAAAGTTAGCACCATATAAAACACGATCTAAAATCATTGTTTTAGTTTTTCAATCAAATTCATATTTATTACTTGAACCCTTCGGAATTTCTACTACCATTTGTACAATGTTATTGTTATTTTTTGCCATTATTTTTTCATCTCCTTTTAAAATTAATTCTATTATATAATAAAAACACGTTTTTTTCCTATATAATTAAAAAAAAATATTACCTTTAAGGAGCAACTATGAATTTAAAAAATGAAAATCATATTCAACAAGTAAAAACATATTTTATTAGTGCACTTAAATTAACAACTCACAAAGTAACTATGATTAGCATTTTATTAGCATTAACTACATTAATTAGTTTATTAGAAATTCCTACTTTCTTTGGATTCTTAACTATTGACTTTGGTAGCACCATTAATTTATTAGCAGTAGTAGTTTTAAAATTACCATATGGTTTATTAATTGGCATTATTATGCCATGATTACGTTTAATTATTCCACACACTGTTCCTGGTAACGTGGTTGGTGAATTATCTTACATGTTAAGTACTATTAGTTTGATATTAATATATTGTAGTTTTCATATGTTGTTTAAGCTATTACCATATTGAAAAAATGAACCTACTAATTGATGAAAGCGATTATTAATAGTTGAATTACCAGTAGTTATTATTACTTGTATTTTAGTGTCATTTGTTAATGTATTTTTTAATTGAGCGTTTATTCTAGATTTATATGGTCAAGGTGATTATAAAAATCAATTGTGAATTATCTTTTTACCATATAATTTATTTAAGTTTACTTTAGTTTTAGGATTATTTTTATTGCTAATACGACCTGTTCAAATTTTAGGTCAGCATTTTAATTATTAAAAGAGAATTGTTTGCGAAACATATTTCTCTTATTTAAAGTTTTATTTTTCATATGTTTAGGTAATCTTGAAAATTAATAAATTTCCTTTAATTTACTCGTAATTTTTTAATTTTTTGGTTAAGTTTAAGAACACAATCAGAGTATTGTTTAGTTAAAATATCAGATTTATTTTATATACTATATAATGGTAAATATGGGGTGTACCATTAAACAAGTGGGGCTTTCTATATAATAACAAAATAAACAAAGGGGGTAAAAAATTACTAAAATTATTAACTTCTCTAGCATTATCAACACCTGTGGCAATAAATGTTGTAGCTTGTGGAGGAGGAAGTGGTACTAAGCCTGCACCACCTAGCCCAACACAACCAACTGCTAAGTTTACTGATTTAAGAAAAAAATTTCAAGATTTTAAAATAGTTTCAGAAACAACAGGAATGGCTCTAGATATGGCAAATAAAGCAATCTGATTTGATAGCACTAAGATTAATGATGCAACTAAAGGTTTAAGTGATTTAGGAAAACAAGTTTCTAGTTTTTTTAGTCTTTCAGAAACAACAGGAATCTTGAAAGAAGAAACTACAAACCAAGCATGATGAGTTGAATATAAATAAAATTTTAATATAAAAAAGTTATCAACCAATCTTAAAAGTTTGATTTATTGAATTTTTGAGATTTTATTTTTTTTGAATTGTAAATAAAATAACTTGCATTTTTCCTAAATTAATTTATAATTTTTATAAATAAGTATTTAGAAGGAGCAATTATAATGAAAAATAGTATTAATTTAAACCAAACAACCGAATTTAAAAAAAATAAAAAATTAAATTTTAATTCCAAAGTGCAAATGTTTAAAATCACTCTAACTGGGATTTTATTAGGTTTAGCAGTAGCATCATCATTAATTGAGATTCCTGTTCAATTTATGGGGGTAATTTTACCATTACGAGTGTTTGACTCATTAATTATTGCTTTTGCCATTCCCATCATCGGTCTCTACTACACATTAGTGATTGGTATTGTTGAACCATGATTACATTTATTATTAGATGGTGACCATCCACCATTACAAATTTTCTTTGATAATATTGCTAATATTACCTTTATTATTTCTTTTTATTTCATTTACTACTATTTATTTAAATTACGTAATAAAAGTAACAATTTAAAAACTGATGTTATTAAGAAAGTTAGTGCTGGAGTAGTATTAGTACCATTAAATGCAATTGTTGCTGCCTTAGCTTTTGCATTAACATTAGTAGTATTATACTTTAACCCTACCCTATCACGACCAGGTGACTATTTAAACAATATTGTTAACTTTAATAACAATGTTACAAAAATATTCTTTATTTTAATTGGAATTGAAATCTTACGTTTTACTTTTATTTATATTTTATTTAGTTTGATTCAAAGACGAATTGGTCATATTCAACGTTATTACTAATCTTAATGCAATATTAACAAAAACATAACAAATGGTGCATGATTATTCATGCACCATTTGTTAATTAATAATTATAAGGTTAATTAGCTTTTTTTGGTAATTTAACAATATTACTTTTAATTTCCTCAATTTCTTTAACATCAGTAATATTATTAAATAAATGATAAAGCATATAATTTAATTCTTTTGATTTAGTAAAATGACTATTAAAATATAAAACAGTTTCATCAATGGTTTGCATAAGAACCAAAGCATGTTTAGTATTAATACTATTGTTTTGTAATGGTAATTTAACAAATGTTGGTAAAGCATTAACAAAACTATAATCTTCTAATGCTTTTTCTTTTTGCGTATAATAAAAAATCTGGAAAGCACTAACTTTAGCACTAATCGTTTTAATAGCATTTTTAACAGCTGATACTTGCGTTGCTAACATATTTTTAATTAGTAAAGTAATAACAATGGTAATAGTTCCGATTGGCAGAATAATAGAAAGAATTAAATCTAAGTTAACATTGAATTGTTGAGCAAAGATTGCTTTCAATAATGTATAGCCATTTTGAAATAATAACACTGATATAAATAATACAAAATTAGGTGATTTTCATCATTTATGCATTACTAAGACTTCTGTTTTATTTTTTAAGATATATCAAAAGAAATATGAAGTTAAAACTAATACTGCACCATAAATTAAAACAATTATTGTTGTTAAGAAATTAAAGAAACTAAAAACAATAGCTAAATTAATAACAAATTCTAAATACATTTTAGTATCATAGATAGGATAATCATTAGAAAATTGGGTACTTAAACCGTATTTCTTTTCAAAGTGATTACGTTTATATAATTTAATAATTACTACAATATAATAAACAAAGCCAATTAAAGCAATTAAGATGGTAATAAAGATGTATGAATAGGCAGTATTAATACTATTTACACGTTGGGTTCAAGCAGCACTATAATCACTAATTGGTGTTTCTTTACTTTTTATAAATTGAAATGACAATAAAGAAAAGTCAATTAAAGGATATTTAATTGCTAGTAATTGTCGATATACACTATCAACTCCATGAAATATGGTAACAACACCTTCTCTTCTTCGAATTTCACGGTTTAGGCGTTCAATGTGATTACTAGTTCTTAATTTTTTATGGTAATACAGTGGAAAGCTTAAAATTGCTAAAGCATC